>JAEKKP010000094.1 GCA_019510315.1 Propionibacteriales bacterium | reverse complement strand
CGGCTTCGGGCTGGAGGACGCCGACCTCCCCCTCGCGCGAGACCGGATGACACTCGACGCGCTCGAGGCTGCGGACGAGGTCGTCGTGGTGGGGTCGGCCGAGCCGAGCGGTCTCGCTCGGCTCGCGCGCGGTCTCGTGCAGCTGCGCGACGTCGCCGGCGGCACACCGGCACGCGTCGTGGTGAACAGGATGCGCTCGACGCTCGGCTGGAGCGAGCGCGACATCGTCGGCATGGTCGAGGGGTACGCCGGGCCGGTGCCCGTCCACTTCCTCCCCGAGGACCGCGCGACCGTCGACCGGGCGCTGGTCGCCGGCAGGTCGCTCACCGAGCTCGGCGAGTCACGGCTCGCCACGTCGTTCGAGCAGCTGGCGTCGGCGATGTTCCCGGCCGCCGCCGCGCCCGCGCACCGGCTCAGGAGCCGAAGAGCAGGTACAGCCCGGTAGCCGTGTAGACGACCATGATCACCAGCAGCCCGAGCTGGCCGACGACCTGGTGCTTCTTCGGCAGCAGCTCGAGCGCCCGGTCGTGGGCGGCGACGACGCCGACGATGTGCCCGATGACGACGGCGAGCACCTTGATCGACGCCAGCACGGTCGGGTGGAACGAGAGCCAGTAGTTGACCGTCCAGTTGGCCGTGCCGAGCAGGTTCTGCCCGCTGACCATCGGGTCGCTGAGCTGGATCAGCGTGGTCTGGCCCTGCTCCACGAAGAAGCTCAGGTAGTGCGCGGTCATGTAGCCGACGATGATCGGCACCACCGAGTGCGCGAGCAGGGACGGCAGAGCGCGATGCTCGGGACCGGTCTCAGGATCGACGCTGGTGGTCCGCGTGGCGATCGTGAACGAGAACCCGACGGCAGCGCAGAACGCCACCAGGGCGAGCGTGTTGAGCAGCTCGACGTCCGGACCGAGATCTGTCACGAAGTTCACCCAGCGCGGGGTGTCCTTGTAGGAGTCGAAGGCCGTCGACCCGAACAGCACCGCGACCATCGCCACCAGGCCGGGCCGCGCCTGCGTGGTCGCCAGGTTGGCCAGGGGGCTGCGCCAGACGAGGGTGCCGTCCTCGCGCCGAGCCCACGGGGACAGCTTGGCGAGCAGGTCGGAGTACGCCTCGAACGGGTCGGCGCGCGACAGCCAGGTGTCCCCGAACACGGCCGACCCGATCAGCATCACGGCGACGTACACCGCGAGCCAGAGCCGGACCGGACCGATGTACGCCGAGTGCGGGTTGACCAGCTCGAGCCAGACGAACGCGAACAGCCCGACGGCCGCGGGCCAGGAGCCCAGCCACGCCGGATAGGCCGTGACACCGTTCGACGGCTCACCGCCGGTGGCCCGCGCGAACAGCAGGTTGATCGTGCGCACGGGGCTCAGCGCGCGGAAGATCCGCCCGAAGAGCAACGACGCCGGCACGATGCCCACCCAGAGCAGCACGTAGAAGCTGCCGAAGACCGGGTTGGTCACGAGGTCGGGCCCGGCGACCAGCGCCCACCCGAACCAGCCGGCCGCGACCAGCCCGAGCAGCCGGAGCGCCCACGCCCAGCCGTCGCTGTCGATCAGCGCCGCGAGTCCGGACGGCAGCGGGCGCCCCGAGCCACGCGTCCCGGCGTACCGGGGACGGCGCCAGGCGAGCACCAGCACGCAGAACGACACGACCAGCGCCGCCGTGCCTCCCGCGATCGCGAGTGGTGCCGGGATCGGCAGGTCCTTGGCGCCGCCCAGACCGTGCATCGGCACGACCGGGCCGATGAGCTGCCCGACCATCGGCTAGCGAACCTCGAGCTGAACGACCAGCTTGCCGAGGTTCTCGATCTCGGCCTCGATCAGGCCGGGCTTGTCGATGCTGATCTGCACCTGCGACTTGCCGGCGGGGAAGTCGATCGCCTTGGCAGGGGAGCTGTGGACGTGCAGCTCGCCGGCCTCGACGGCGTCGATCTGGAAGACGATCGGCTGGTTGCGCTTGACCTGGACCTGCGTGCCCGAGGGGGAGACGCTGTCCTTGCCGACCGTCACAGCGATCACCTTGGCGTCGGCGGGAGGGGTGGCGGTGACCTGTGCCATCGGCGTCGCGGTCAGCTCGACGTCGCCCTTCTTGCCGGCGGCGTCCGTGGAGCCACCCCCACAGCCGGTCAGGGCCACGGCCAGCGCAGCGGTCAGGGCAGCCGCGAGCAGACGGCGGGGCGCGTGGGCCATGCTTCCTCCAGCGAGCAAGACGTAGCGGCGACCGCCGCGTGGGCTCTGCCAGAATCCCATGCGAGTGGTGAGCCACCACGACCGGGACCCCCGGCACGACGAGAACGCGAGAGGCCGACGACGATGAGTGAACGGTTGCGCTCGAGCGACCTGGCCCTGCTGGCCCAGGAGACCTCGCGCACGCCGATGCACAACGCGACGCTCGAGATCTTCGATCCCGGCGAGTCCGGCCTCGAGTACGACGCCCTGATCGCGCACATCGAGGACCGGATCGCCTTCGTGCCGCGCTACCGCCAGCACATCCGGCGCGTGCCGGGCCGGCTCGGCAACCCGGTCTGGGTCGACGACCCCGACTTCGACCTCGGTTACCACGTACGCCGCTCCGCACTGCCACGCCCGGGCAACAGCGACCAGCTCCGCGAGCTCGTCGCGCGGATCATGTCGCGCCGGCTCGACCCGGAACGACCGCTGTGGGAGGCCTACTTCGTCGAGGGCGTCGAGGGTGGCCGGGTCGCCCTGCTGACCAAGTCGCACCAGGTGCTCGTCGACGGCATCTCCACCGTCGACCTCGGCCAGGTGCTGCTCGACGTCGATCCCGGACCCCGTCAGGTGGTCCAGGAGGACTGGCGCCCGGCAGCAGAGCCGTCGCCGACCGCGCTGGTGATCGAGGCGCTGGCGGAGGGAGCGCGCAACCCGCGCACACTGCTCGGCACCGGGCTCGGCACCGCAGAGGCCGCGCTGCGCCGCGTCGGCGGGCTGACCGGCCGCCTCGGAGCCGTCGCCGGCGCCCTCTCGAACCGCCGGGCCGCCCCGGACAGCCCGTTCAACGTCGACCCCACCGAGCAGCGCCGGGTCGTGCTCGTCCGCACGGCCCTCAAGGACTACCGCCGGGTGCGGCGCGTCCACGGTGGCACGGTCAACGACGTCATCCTGACCACGCTCACCGGTGCGATCCGTGCCTGGCTGATGACCCGCGGCGAGCCGGTCGGCGCGGGCCGCAAGATCAAGGCGCTGGTGCCGATGAGCGTGATGGACGAGGAGCTCGAGCCCACGTCGCTCGGCTCGCAGGTGGTCGGCCACCGGCTGAGCCTGCCGGTCGGGGAGTCGTCACCGGTGGTCCGGCTGCACCAGGTCTCCTACGCGCTCAAGGCGCACAGCGAGACCGGTCGTGCGGTCGCCGCGGACCGGATCGCCGGGGTTGCGGGCTTCGCCCCGACGACCTTCCACGCGCTCGGCTCGAGAGTCGCCGCCGAGGAATCCCCGGGGGTCAACCTGGTGATCACCAACGTGCCCGGCCCGCAGTTCCCGATGTACCTCGCGGGCGCCGAGATGGTCGAGACCTATCCCGTCCCGCCGCTGCAGCCGGGATTCGGCGTGGCGGTCGGCGTCACGTCGTACGACGGCGGGGTCTACTACGGCATCACTGCCGACCGCGACGCCCTGCCGGACATCGACGTCTTCGGCCAGTGCGTGCGCGAGTCGCTCGACGAGCTGGTCGACAGCGCGAGCGACAGCCGCCCGCGCGCTCCGCGAGGTCGCAAGAAGTGAGGGTCTACCTGCCGACCACGCTCGCGAGGCTCGCGGCGTCCGTCGCCGGCGGGCAGGTGCCGGCCGAGGGTGACCGGTACGTCGCCGCCGACGAGTCCGAGGAGGCCGAGTACGACGCCCTGGCCGAGGCCGCGACCGCTGCGGCCGAGCTGCTGGACGGGCCTGGCCGCAGGGTGGTCCTCGTGGCCGACGTACCGGACGCCGACGCCGCCTTCCCGACGAGCCTCGTGGTCGCGGTGCACGCCGACACCGAGGACGTCGACCCCGCACGTGACGACCTCCCCGAGCTCGGCTGGTACGCCGTGCAGGAGATCCCCGACCTCCTCGGTGGTTGAGCCCGGGACTGTCTGAGAACATCGCTGCCATGGACGCGATCACCCACACCCCGGCTCCCACCAACGAGCCGAACCTGGACTACGCCCCCGGCAGCCCCGAACGGGACGCCGTGGAGGCCGAGCTCAAGCGCCAGCAGGCCCGCACCGTCAACCTGACCGCCACGATCGGCGGCCGCAGGAGGATGGGCGGGGGAGCGGAGTTCACGGTCGTGCAGCCGCACGACCACGGCTCCGTGCTCGGCGTCGCGAAGCACGCCACGACGGCCGACGCCGAGGCGGCCGTGCGCGCGGCGGCGAAGGCAGCGCCCGGATGGCGTGCCCTGCCGTTCGACGAGCGTGCGGCGATCCTGCTCAAGGCCGCCGACCTCCTCGCCGGTCCCTGGCGCGCGAGGCTCAATGCGGCCACCATGCTCGGCCAGTCCAAGACCGTCTGGCAGGCCGAGATCGACAGCGCCTGCGAGCTGATCGACTTCTGGCGCTTCAACGTGCACTTCGCCCGCCAGATCCTGGCCGAGCAGCCGATCGCGAACAGCCCGGGCGTGTGGAACCGCACCGACCACCGGCCGCTCGAGGGGTTCGTCTACGCGATCACGCCGTTCAACTTCACCGCGATCGCCGGCAACCTGCCGACCGCGCCCGCGCTGATGGGCAACACCGTGATCTGGAAGCCGTCACCCACCCAGCAGCTCGCCGCCCACGTCACCATGCAGCTGCTCGAGGAGGCGGGGATGCCACCCGGGGTCATCAACATGCTGCCCGGCGACGGCATCGACGTCTCCAAGGTGCTGCTCAACCATCCCGACCTCGGCGGGATCCACTTCACCGGCTCGACCGCGACGTTCCACCGGCTGTGGCAGGAGGTCGGGGCCAATCTCCCGGCCTATCGGTCCTACCCGCGGATCGTGGGGGAGACGGGTGGCAAGGACTTCATCGTGGCGCACCCGTCGGCCGACGTCGACGTGCTGAGGGTGGCGATGATCCGCGGGGCGTTCGAGTACCAGGGCCAGAAGTGCTCCGCCGCGTCTCGTGCCTACGTGCCCAAGTCGGTCTGGCGCCGGCTCGAGGACAAGCTGGTCGCCGAGACCGAGGGTCTGTCCGTCGGCAACGTCACCGACCTGTCCAACTTCATGGGCGCCGTGATCGACGACCGCGCGTTCGCCAAGCACAAGGCGGCGATCGCGCGGGCCAAGCGCTCTCCCAAGGCGACGATCCTCGCCGGCGGCCAGGTCGACGACTCGGTCGGCTACTTCGTCCGGCCGACGATCGTGCGGTCGACCGACCCGACCGACGCGATGTTCAAGGAGGAGTACTTCGGCCCGATCCTCGCGGTGCACGTCTACGACGACGCACGGTTCGAGCGCGTCGTCGACCAGATGGAGTCGTTCGCGCCGTACGCCCTGACCGGCGCGGTGATCGCGCAGGACCGGCAGGCCGTCGACTGGGCGTCGGAGCGGCTGCGCTTCGCGGCCGGCAACTTCTACGTCAACGACAAGCCCACCGGGGCCGTCGTGGGGCAGCAGCCGTTCGGCGGCGCCCGCGCCTCCGGCACCAACGACAAGGCCGGCGCCGCGGCGAACCTGATGCGCTGGACGTCTCCGCGCTCGATCAAGGAGACATTCGTGCCGCCGAAGGACCACCGCTACCCGCACATGGGCTGACTGGGACACTCTCCGGGTGGTCCCAGAACACCTCGGCGCGCTGCACGGTCACGAGCAGGTCCTCGTGCTGGTGCTGGCCTTCGGGCCGGTGCTGCTGCTGGCCGTCACGATCTGGATCGCGCGCCGGCGCATCGACCACGAGGACCCGTGAGCGTCAGGCTGCCTTCTTCGAGCCGGCCTCCTTGCGGAGCATCTGGAACAACGTGGGGGTGCCGGTCGTGGTGGTGACCGCGACCGCCTTGCCGACGTAGGTGTCGAGGTGGAGCTGGTCGAGGATCGCGGCAGCCAGGTCGACCCGCGCGGTGAAGACGCCGGGGGCCTCGTCCTCGTCGAGGTGGTAGGCGGTCGGCTGCTCGAGGTCGAAGAGCCCGGAGGGCCGCACGATCGTCCAGGCCAGGTCGCTGGCGCGCACCAGCTCCTCCATCGCCCGCATGTCGGCGTAGGTCGTCCTGCCGATCGTCCGGATGACGATCGGCTGCAGCACGCGGTTGAGCAGGAAGCCGCCGTCGGCGTGATGGTGCGGGTACGTCGCGCTCGAGCTCACCACGACGAGCCGCTTCACGCCGTGGCGGTGCATCGCATCGACGATGTGCCGGGCGCCGACGGAGTAGACCGTGATCGCCTCCCGGGTGAACGGCACGCCGAGCGTCGAGAGGACGGCGTCGCAGCCGTCGACGACGGCAGCGACCTGGTCGGGGTCGTTGACGTCGGAAGCCTCGACCTCGAGCCGCTCGTGGGTGAGCGGGAAGGCGGCGGGCTGCCGGGTGGCGGCGACGACGTGGTGCCCGGCGTCGAGGGACTGCTGCGTGAGCAGCCGGCCGGTCGGCCCGTTGGCGCCGAAGATCGCGATTCTCATGATGTGCTCCTCCTGGAGTCCGGATGAAGTAATATGAGAACCATATAATACGAAAGTCGTAGAAACAAAGGAGTGCGGTGAGCGAGCGGGACGGGCGCAGTCGCCGGCGGACGATCGCCGAGGCGAAGGGCCGCCTGCGCAACCTCCGGATCGAGCTGGCCATGCTCAACCACCGCGTGGGAGGTCGCGCGGCCCTCAAGGACGCCGACCTCGACTGCCTCGACGTCCTGGTGCGCCACGGCTCCATGACGCCCACGGAGCTGTCCCGGCGTACCGGCATCCACGCCGCGACGATGACGGGGATCCTGACCCGGCTGGAGCGGGACGGCTGGATCGTGCGGCAGCCGGCTCCGCACGACCGGCGCGCCGTCGTGCTGGCCCCGGTGCCCGACCGGCTGCGCGAGATCTTCGGCCTCTACGGCGGCATGGACTCGGCCCTCGACGAGATCCTCGGCTCGTACGCCGACGCCGAGCTCGACGTGATCCTCGACTTCCTCGACCGCACCACCGCCGCGGGCCGGCAGGCGACCGAGGCTCTCGAGGCGGACTGATCAGGCCCGCTCGGCCAGCCAGTCCTTGCCGACGTGGTGCTCGGCCCGCAGCGCCTTGGTCAACATGTCGGCGATCAGGCCCTCGACCTTGCCGCCGATCAGCGGCAGGTTGACCTTCACCGTCATGTCGACCTTCTCGGTGACGCCGCCGTCGTCACCGGTCAGCGTGGCGGTGCCGGTCATCTCGCCGGGCTTGCCGGGCACCGTGACGGTGATGTTGCCGTGCGCCCCGCCGGTCCACACCTCCGACTGGACGATGTTGATCCGGTCGCCGACGATCTTCTTCGCGAAGCCGGGCAGCCGCCCGGTGCCGTGATCCTGGTCGATCGTGACCGAGGCCGTCTCGCCGACCCGGTCGACGGTGACGTCGTGCCGGAGCACGCGCTGGTAGTCGCAGACGGCTTCCCGGAACTCGCGGTCGGCGAGCATCGAGAAGACTCGGTCGACCGTCGCGCCGTCGTACCGCAGGTCCTCCTGGACCCGCTTCACGCTCGATCACCCGCCAGCCACGCGGCGCCGACGGCCTGTTCCTTGTCGAAGCCCTCGGTGGTGAGCTCGACGACCAGCTTCTCGAGCTTGCCGCCGACCAGCGGGACGCTCGCCTTGACCTCGAGGTCGTAGGTCAGCGTGCTGCCGGCGCCGTTCTCGGCGAGGGTGGCGGTGCCCGCCATGCGAGTGGGCTTGCCGGGCGTGTCCACCTCGACGGTGGCGTCGTGGCCCTGCCAGACCTGGGTCGTGATCGCACGGGTCGAGTCGCCGACGAACTTCTTCGCGAACGCCGGCACCCCCTTCACGGCCTGCTCCTGGTCGACGACGATGCGCGTGGTGGGGCCGTCCGTGCCGACCGTGGCCGTGCTGGAGAGGGCGCCGGTCGCCTCGGCGACCTTGTCCCAGAACAGCGGGTCGGCCAACATCGCGAGGACGTCGGCCGGCGGGGCGTCGTAGGCGAGCTCATGACGAAGTCTCATGGCAGACATCATGCCCATTAGGTTCTTCACCATGAATGGTGAGTCCGAGTCGAGCGACGATGTCCGTTTCGGTGAGCAGGGAGCGCTCCTGACCTACGGCAGCTACCTGCGCCTCGAGCAGCTGCTCGACGCCCAGCACCTCGAGTCCGAGCCACCGGCCCACGACGAGCTGCTGTTCATCACGATCCACCAGGTCTACGAGCTGTGGTTCCAGCAGCTGCTGCACGAGGCGGAGACGGCGCGCGACGCGCTGGTCACGACTCCTCTCCGGTGCGAAGGACCCGGGCTACGTCCACCGGTTCAAGGGCTTGACCGAGGCGGAGAAGGGACGGCTCGCCCGCCGGCTGGCCGAGCCGACCCTGTGGGACGGCTTCGTGCACGTCCTGGGCGAGGCCGGGCTCGACGCCTCCTCCGACGAGGCGATCACCGCGTCGCTGCGGACCGTCGCCCACGACAGGTCGGCGTACGCCGACCTGTGGGGGCTGGCCGAGGCGCTGCTCCAGCACGACGAGCTGGCCTCCGCCTGGCGCGCCCGGCACGTCGTCATGGTCGAGCGGATGATCGGCGGGAAGACCGGCACCGGCGGCTCGACCGGGGCGGCGTACCTGCGCAGCCGGCTGGACCTGAAGTACTACCCGCTGCTGTGGAGCCTCCGCTCGGCGCTCTAGTCTCGGATCCGAGATCATTCGCGGCGCGTCGTACGTTGTGAGCGGCCTGTCCCCGGTCCTAGTCTCGACTGGGTGGCACGACGGCGTGCAACCGACGTGACGAAGGTGGGACCTGGGTGTCGACGACACTGGAGGAAAGCAAGTCCGAGCTGCTGACCAGGCTCTGTGCCCACGCCGAGCAACGCAGCGCCGGGAAGCGCGACCCCGACGGACCGTCCATCCCGACGCTGCTGCGCGCCTACTACAAGCACGCGGCCCCCGAGGACCTGCTCGACCGCAACGAGGTCGACCTGTACGGCGCCGCCATGCACCAGCTCAAGACCGGGATCGAGCGGCCGCAGGGCACCGCGACCGTGCGGATCTTCACGCCGAGCGTCGACGCGGAGGGCTGGTCGGCCGACGGTCACACGGTCGTCGAGGTGATCACCGACGACATGCCCTTCCTCGTCGACTCGGTCACGATGGCGCTCGACCAGGTCGACCACGACGTCCATCTCGTCATCCACCCCCAGCTGGTCGTCCGCCGCGACGTCGCCGGCCACCTGCACGAGGTGCTCGACGACCAGGCCGACGTGAAGGCGCACGACGTCTCCCGTGAGTCGTGGATGCACCTGGAGATCGACCGGATCGGCGCCGACGACATCCCTCCGCTCCAGCAGCTGCTCGAGAAGGTGCTCAGCGACGTCCGCGAGGCGGTCGAGGACTGGCCGCGGATGCACGACCGGGTGCAGGTGATCCTCGACGACCTCGAGGAGCACCCGCCGCCGTTGCCGCAGAGCGACCTGAAGGAGGGCGAGGCCTTCCTGAGGTGGCTCGCCGACAACCACTTCACCTTCCTCGGCTACCGCGAGTACCAGCTCGAGCGCCGTGGTGACGACGAGGTACTGGTGGCGATGCCCGGCACGGGATTCGGCATCCTGCGCGCCGACCCCGGTCTCGCCGTGCCGCTGCCCGCGCCGGCGGCGAAGAGGGCACGGGAGAAGACACTGCTCGTGCTCGCGAAGGCCAACTCGCGGGCCACCGTGCACCGGCCCGTGCACCTGGACTACGTCGGCGTGAAGAAGTTCGACGAGCAGGGCGAGGTGGTCGGCGAGCGCCGGTTCCTCGGGCTGTTCTCCTCCGGTGCCTACACCGAGTCGGTCACCCGGATCCCGCTCGCCCGCGAGAAGGCGCGCAAGGTGCTCGAGCTCGCCGGGTACGACGCGATGAGCCACGCCGGCAAGGCGATGCTGGACGTCCTGGAGACCTACCCACGCGACGAGATCTTCCAGACGACGGTGGAGGAGCTCGCGCCGATCGCGGCGACGGTCATGCACACCCGCGAGCGGCGGCAGCTGAAGCTGTTCCTGCGGCGCGACACGTACGAGCGCTTCTGGTCGGTCCTGGTCTACCTCCCGCGCGACCGCTACAACACGGCGGTGCGCGAGCGGATCGCGGGGATCCTCAAGGAGCAGCTGCACGGCGACTCGCTGGAGTACACCGCGCACGTCGGCGACTCCTTCGCCGCGCGGCTGCACTTCGTCGTCCGTCCGGCGCCGGGGGAGCACATCGGCGAGGCCGACGCCGCCGACCTCGAGCGCCGCTGCGCCGAGGCGGCACGGTCGTGGCGCGACGACTTCTCGGCTGCGGTGCTGGCCGAGTACGGCGAGGAGAAGGGCAGCCGGCTCGCCCGCCGCTACGCGAACTCCTTCCCGGAGGCCTACAAGGAGGACTACACGCCCCGCACGGGCGCCGCGGACCTCGGCCGGCTCGAGCAGGTCGAGGACGAGGGTGCGATCGGGCTCTCCCTCTACGAGTCGCTCGAGGCCGCTGTCGGCGAGGCCCGTCTGAAGATCTACCGGGTGGGCGCGCCGCTCTCCCTGTCACAGGTGCTGCCGACGTTGTCCGCGATGGGCGTCGAGGTCGTCGACGAGCGGCCCTACGAGCTCGAGGGGCTGCCGACCCCGTCGTACATCTACGACTTCGGGCTCCGGTACGCCGGTGGCCTGCCGGCCAACGCCCGCGACCTGTTCCAGGACACCGTGCTCGCCGTCTGGGACGGTCGCAGCGAGAGCGACGGGTTCAACGCCCTCGTGCTCTCGGTCGGTCTCAGCTGGCGGCAGGCGCTGCTGCTGCGTGCCTACGCCAAGCACATGCGGCAGGGCGGCACCCCGTTCGCGCAGGACTACATCGAGGACGCCCTGCGGATCAACGTCGACATCACCCGCCTGCTGGTGCAGCTCTTCGAGGCGCGCTTCGATCCCGGCCGCAACGGTGACCTGGCGGCCGACAGCGAGTCGCGGACGGCGAAGTGCGCCGACCTCGAGGAGCGCATCCTGAGGGCGCTGGACGACGTCTCCAGCCTCGACCACGACCGGATCCTGCGGTCCTACCTGACGGCGATCAAGGCCACGCTGCGCACGAACTTCTTCCAGGACGCCCACGACGGCGGCGTGCACCCCTACGTCTCGCTCAAGCTCAACCCGGCGGCGATCCCGGACCTGCCCGAGCCGCGGCCCAAGTACGAGATCTTCGTCTACTCCCCGCGGGTCGAGGGCGTGCACCTGCGCTTCGGCGCCGTGGCCCGAGGCGGTCTGCGCTGGTCTGACCGACGCGACGACTTCCGGGCAGAGGTACTCGGTCTGGTCAAGGCCCAGATGGTGAAGAACACCGTGATCGTGCCGGTCGGCGCCAAGGGCGGCTTCTTCGCCAAGATGCTGCCCGACCCCGGCGACCGCGAGGCGTGGATGGCTGAGGGGATCGCCTGCTACAAGACCTTCATCTCCGCGCTGCTCGACGTCACCGACAACCTCGTCGACGGTCCCGACGGGCGCACCGTCGTCCCGCCGCCCCAGGTGGTCCGCCACGACGACGACGACCCGTACCTCGTGGTCGCCGCCGACAAGGGCACTGCCACGTTCAGCGACATCGCCAACGCCGTGTCCGCGGAGTACGGCTTCTGGCTCGGCGACGCGTTCGCCTCCGGCGGCTCGGTCGGCTACGACCACAAGGCGATGGGCATCACGGCCCGCGGAGCCTGGGTCTCCGTCCGGCGGCACTTCCGCGAGATGGGCGTGGACTGCCAGAAGGAGGACTTCACCTGCGTCGGCATCGGTGACATGTCCGGTGACGTCTTCGGCAACGGGATGCTCTGCTCCGAGCACACGCTTCTCGTCGCCGCCTTCGACCACCGCGACATCTTCCTCGACCCGCACCCCGACCCGGCGGCGTCGTACGCCGAGCGCAAGCGGCTCTTCGACCTGCCGCGATCGTCGTGGAAGGACTACGACACCTCGCTGATCTCGGAGGGCGGTGGTGTGTTCCCGCGGAGCGCGAAGTCGATCCCGCTCAGCCCCGAGGTCCAGCAGGTCCTCGGCGTGGACGCACCCAAGATGACCCCGGCCGAGCTGATGCGCGCCATCCTGCTCGCACCGGTCGACCTGCTCTGGAACGGCGGCATCGGCACCTACGTGAAGGCGACGGCCGAGTCCGACGCCGACGCGGCAGACAAGGCCAACGACGCGATCCGGGTCAACGGTGCGGAGCTCCGGGCGCGCTGCGTGGGCGAGGGCGGCAACCTCGGCTGCACGCAGCGCGGCCGGATCGAGTACGCCGTCCAGGGCTGCGACGGACACGGCGGGCGGATCAACACCGACTTCATCGACAACAGCGCCGGTGTGGACACCTCCGACCACGAGGTGAACATCAAGATCCTGCTCGACCGGGTCGTGCGTGACGGCGACCTGACCGCCAAGCAGCGCAACGAGCTGCTCGCGTCGATGACCGACGAGGTGGCGCACCTCGTCCTGGGCGACAACTACGACCAGAACCTCGCTCTGGCCAACGCCAGTGCGCAGGCGCCGGCGCTGCTGCACGTGCACGAGGACTGGATCCGCACCCTCGAGCGCCGGGGGCTGCTCAACCGGGCGCTGGAGGCGCTGCCGGCCAGGCGCGAGGTGGCTGGCCGGATCGAGCGCGGCGAGGGCCTGACCGGGCCGGAGCTCTCGGTGCTGCTCGCCTACACGAAGATCGTGCTCGCCGACGAGCTGCTGGCCAGCGATCTCCCCGACGACCCGTTCCTGCGCGGCGACCTGTACTCCTACTTCCCGACGAAGATGCGGCAGGACTACCGCACCCAGATGGAGGAGCACCCGCTGCGTCGGGAGATCGTGGTGACCCAGCTGGTCAACCAGCTGGTCAACAACTCGGGGATCACCTACTACCACCGGCTCTCGGGGGAGACCGCCGCTTCGGCGCCGGAGCTCACCCTCGCGAACTTCGTGGGCCGGGAGATCTTCGGAGCCCGGGCGCTCGGTCGCGAGATCGCCTCGTTCGACAACGCCGTCGACGCAGCGGTGCAGACCCGCATGCGGATCGAGGTGCGCACGCTCGTCGAGCGCGCCAGCCGCTGGCTGGTCAACAACCGCCGCGCCCCTCTGGACAGCGAGGCGATCGTCGCCGAGTTCGAGGTCACCGTCGAGAAGGTGATGGCCGAGCTGCCCACGCTCATGATCGGCCGCGAGCTCGAGGCGTTCACCAGCCGCCGCGACGCGCTCGTGGCCAAGGGCGTGCCCGAGGAGCTGGCCACCCGCGTGGCGGTGTGCCCGCCGGCGTACATGGTGCTGGGCATCGTGCAGACCGCCGCCCGACTCGAGGCCGACCCACTCGAGGTGGCCCGGGTGCACTTCGCGGTGGGGGAGCGCCTCGGCCTGCCGATGCTGGTCTCGCGCATCCTCGCCCTGCCGCGCGACGACCGCTGGCAGACGATGGCGCGTGCCGCCCTGCGCGACGACCTGCACACCGTGCACGCGCAGCTGACCGGCCAGGTCCTCGCCGCCACGGGCGCCGACGCCGACACCGACACCGCCGCGAGGGTGGCCGCCTGGGAGGAGACCGACGCCGAGGCGATCAACCGCGCCGCTGCCACCTTCGAGGAGATCTGCGCCGACGAGACGGCCGACCTGGCGCGCATGTCGGTCGCACTGCGTGTCGTGCGATCCCTGGTGCACACCGACTGAGCGGTAGGTTGCGGGCCATGCCGGGCACCGACCTCGCGGACCTCTCCGCCGCCGATCTCGTACGCCGCACCACGACCGGCGAGGCCACCGCCGTCGAGGCGGTGGCGGCCTCCCTGGAGCGGATCGAGCGGCGCAACCCCGGCGTCAACGCCTTCTCCGTCGTGCTCGGCGAGCGAGCCCTCGCGGACGCGGCCGCGCTCGATGCCCGGTTCGCCGCCGACGGCACGGCCGGCCCGCTGCACGGCGTACCGGTGGCGATCAAGGAGGAGATCGACGTCGCCGGGTGCGTCACCACGTTCGGTGGCCGCGGCAACTCGACCCCGGCGGACGAGGACGGCGAGGTGGTCCGCCGCCTGCGCGAGGCGGGCGCGATCGTCGTCGGCAAGACGAGGATGCCGGAGTTCGGCCAGTGGCCGTTCACCGAGTCGGTCGACGGTGGCATCACGCGCAACCCGTGGGACCACAGCCGCACGCCCGGCGGCTCGAGTGGCGGCACGGCAGCTGCGGTCGCGCTCGGCATGGTCCCGGTGGCGATCGGCGGGGATGGCGGCGGCTCGATCCGGATCCCGGCCGCCCACTGCGGCATCTTCGGGCTGAAGCCCACGCGCGGCAGGGTGACGAGTCACCCCTACCCGCACCTGTGGTGGGCGCTCGGGACGACGGGCCCACTGACCCGGACCGTCCTGGACTCGGCGATCGTCTACGACGTCATCCGTGGCAACACGGACGGGGACCTGTTCACGGCGCCCGAGCCGACGACCAGCTTCGTCGCGGCCGCCGGCGCGGAACCGGGAAGCCTGCGCATCGGGTGGTCGAACGCGTCGCCTGCCCGTGGGGTTCGGTTGGTGCGTGAGCACGTCGAAGCCGTCGAGGAGACGGCCCGCCTCCTGGCCGGTCTGGGCCACGACGTCCGGGAGGTGCAGCCGCGGTATCCGGACACGACGCTGGCGTTCCTCCCGCAGTTCTTCGCCGGCGTCCGCACCGAGTCCGACGCGGTCGAGCACTTCGAACGGCTGGAGCCGCGCACCCGGCTCGTCTACCACCTGGGCCGCTGGGTCAGCCCGCGCGTGCGCGACCGGGCGATCGCGGCGGGGGAGCGCCTCGCCGAGCGCGTGAACCACGTGTTCGACGACGTCGACGTGCTGCTGACCCCGACCGTGCCGATCCGCCCGCGTCGCGCCGGCGTGCTGACCGGCACGCGCCCGGTGCGGGTCGCTCTCGCCTCGACCCAGATGATCGCGTGGACGGCTCTGTGGAACGTCACCGGCAACCCGGCGGCGTCCGTGCCGGCTGGGCTCGGCCCGGATGGTCTTCCGCTCGCGGTCCAGCTGGTCGGCCGGATCGGGGACGAGCCCACTCTGCTCAGCCTGGCCGCCCAGCTCGAGCGCACGCGGCCGTGGCCGCTGTTGACCGGCTAGGTCCAGCTAGGCCGCGTCGCCGGTGGCGGCCTTCTCGACGCCGAGCGGATCGGCGAACACGATGATGTTGCTGGTGTAGTCGTGGCCGGTCCAGCCGGTGCAGGTCACCAGGACGAGGCGGTTGCTCGCCCGCCTCTGGCTGAACAGCTGGAGCTTGTGCTCGGCGACCTCGGCCTTCGTGTAGACGAAGACCTTGGTGGTCTCGTAGTCGACCGTGCCCAGCGGGGTCTTGATCTGGACCAGCGCGCCCGGGCGCAGGTTGCCGAGCTCGTTCATGACGCCGCCACCGGTGTGGACGGTGTGCCCGGTGACCAGGGTCTGTCCCGACGGCGATCCCGGCTTCGCGCTGCGCTGCCACCAGCCGACCTCGTGCACGTTGGCCGGGGGGTCGAGCACGCCGTCGGGGTCGATCTCGATCGGCACGATCGGTGCCCGCAGGCCGATCTCCGGGACGATCAGCAGCTCCGGGTCCGACGGTGCCGGCAGGGCGGTGTAGCGCGAGTCGCCCGTGCTGGTGCCGGGGATGCCGGCGATCCCCGGTGAGGGAATGACAAAGCCGACGATCACCATCGCGAGGAAGAGCACGAGGAGTCTCGTGCTCAGCCCCGCGATGCGATCGCCGGCTCTGCCGTCCGTCACTTGTTGAGCATGCGGCGGTAGCCCAGGAGCCCCGCCGTTCCTGCAAGGAGCATCAGCGCCGCGGTCGCGCCGAGCACGTTACGGGCGGTGTGGTCCTGGTGACCGGCGAGACCTGCGTCGACCACGGTGGGCACGTGCGGGTTGTTCCCGTGGTGCGGGTTGCTGGTGTTGCCACCGCCGGCCGGCGTGCCGGTCCCGCGGGCGTTCGGGCCGCAGTGCGAGCGCGCCAGGTCGAGGACGTTGGTCCCGAGGAGCTTGAGCTCCAGGGCCGTGACCTCGATCTGGCCCGTCGACGACGGGGACACCGGGACCTGCTTGTTGACCGTGCCCGCGATCAGCGGCTCCAGAGCGTTGGCCAGCGCCGGCAGCAGCGACTGCTCGAGCTGGTTGAAGATCTGCGTGGTCACCTGCTGCTGGATCGTGGACAGGATCGTGTTCAGCGGGTCGAGAGCACCGCCCAGGGACTGGGTGAAGGTGTCCTCGAGGCCGGCGATGATGCCGTTGACCAGCTGCTGGGGCGAACCCACGAGCAGGTTGGAGTTCGGCGTCGTGCCGAGCGTCATCGGCACGTTGATCACCTGGTTGCCGAGGTGGACCACGATGTTGACGCCCGCGACGTGGCTGCTGCCGGTCGCGCTCAGGGGCGCCGCGGTTGCGGTGCACTGCGACTCGACCGCGCCGATCTGGACCCCGAGCGGCAGCGCGTCGGTGACACCGGCCAGGGTGGTCTGCAGAGCGTCGTTGAGCGGGTTGAGGATCGTGGGACCGAGCGCGTTCTGGAGCAGACCCCTGAGCACCGAGTCGGACACCCCGCCGATGACGTCGTCAAGGACGGTGCCGGTGTTGATCGCGACCAGGCCGTCGATGATCCCGTTCAGGTCGAGGCTGGTGCCGATGTTGGTGATGTCGATCGGCGCCACGCTGGCGTTGGCGGTCGACGTGCCGTTGGTGGCACCAGAGGCGTTCTGGGAGAACGCGTTGATCTGGTTGTTCAGGCTCAGCCCGTTGCCGCACCGGCCGGTGCCGGTGCCCGACGGGGCCGCGGAGGTGCAGGCGTCGGTGTCGAGCAGCTGGAACAGGGATCCCGTGCCGGTCGAGGCACTGGCGTTGGCGCCGCCGGTGTCATTGGTTGACGCGAAGGCGGGGCCCACGCTCAACACGGAGACGGCCGCCGCCCCGATGATGGCTCCGAACTTCAACACACGTTTCAAGATGTTTCCTCCCGGAAGGGCGCCGCGTCTCGACACCGACAACACACATGCACAGAGGTCGGCGCACGAAGACGCCTGATGGCGTCACGACCCCGTACCCCTGGAATCCGTTCGATCCTATGAGTACTAGTTCACAACGCGCAAAACGTTGGAACGTTACGAGTGTGTCGGGAGGGAATGTCGTTTTGAGCGGGTTATCGGGGGAAATCGCCCTTTTCCGAGACCGCGGCGTACCGTTGGAATTGCTCAGCTGGCCTTGCGCGTCGACTTCTTCGCGGCGCTCTTGCTCGCCGTCTTTCGGCCCGACTTCTGGGCTGTCTTCTTCGCGGTGCTCTTGCTGGCCGACTTCTTCGCGGCGCTCTTGCTCGCGGTCTTCTTCGCCGGCGGCTGCTCGGCGTCGTCGCTCGCCTCGCCGCGGGCGCTCTTCGCCGCCTCGACGCTGCGCTGCAGCGCGGCCAGCAGGTCGACGACCTCGCCACCGCTCTTGCGCTCCTTGGGCGCCGCCTTCACCTCGCCGCCCTCGATCTTGGTCTTGACGAGGTCCTCGACGGCCTGGCGGTAGTCGTCCTCGTACTCGTCGGGCTCGAAGTCCCCGGCCAGCGTCTCGACGAGCATCTTGGCCATCTTGACCTCGGCGGGCTTGGCCTCCGCGGTGTCGACCGACCCGAAGTCCGCCTGCCGGATCTCGTCGGGCCACATCATCGTCTGCAGCACGATCACGTCGTCGCGCACGCGAAGGACGGCCAGCGACATCCGGTTGCGCAGGGAGACCGTGACCAGGGCCATCCGGTCGGCGTCCTCGAGCGCCTGGCGCAGGAGGGCGTAGGGCTTGGCGCCGGTCTTCTCGGGCTCGAGGTAGTAGGACTTCTCGAACAGCATCGGGTCGATCTGCTCGCTGGGCACGAACTTCTCGACGCTGATCTCGCGGCTGCTGCTTGCCGGCAGCTGGGTCATGTCGTCGTCGGTGAGGATGACCATCTCGCCGTCCTCGGTCTCGTAGCCCTTGGCGATGTCGGCGTACGCGACCTCCTCGCCGTCAATGCTGCAGACCCGCTGGTACTTGATGCGGCCGCCGTCCTTGGCGTGCACCTGCCGGAAGGAGATGTCCTTGCTCTCCGTGGCGGCATACAGCTTGACCGGGACGCTGACGAGGCCGAACGAGACGGCACCCTTCCAGATGGCACGCATGGTTCAAGGATGTCTCGCCGTGCCCGGCTGCGCCACCTCATAGGGTCCTCACATGGTCCGCCGATGCGAGCCACAGGCCGCGTCGCCACGCTCCAGGCATGCGATTGCCCCTTCCCTCCCGGCTCCGATCGATGCCCCGCCGCTGGTGGGTCGCGGTGCTGGTGGTCCTGGTGGCCCTCGTCGCGGGCGGCTGGACCTGGATGGCGCGCGACGACAGCCCGAGCGCCCAGCGGATCACCGCGACCGTCGCCAAGGGGACCTACAAGACCACCGTCTCGGCCACCGGCACGATCACCCCGAAGCGCGAGGAGGACCTCTCCTTCTCGTCCTCGGGCAGCGTCACGCGCGTCGCCGTCGCGGTCGGCGACAAGGTCCACAAGGGTGACCTCCTCGCGACGATCGACTCCTCGTCGCTGCAGGCCCAGGTCGACGCGGCCGAGGCGCAGCTGACGGCGGCGAAGTCCCAGCTCTCCGAGGACAGCGATGCCTCGTCGACGCAGGTCGCCGCCGACGAGGCTTCCGTCGCGTCGGCTCAGTCCGACCTGGAGGACGCGCAGGACGCCCTGAGCGACGCCACGCTGCGGGCGCCGTTCAGCGGGACGGTCAGCGCCGTGGGCTACGAGGTCGGCGACCAGGCGGGGAACACTCCGGCGTCCGACGGTGGCTCGGGCACCACCCCCGCGATCACCGTGATCTCGCCACGCTCGCTGCAGATCGACGCGAACGTGTCCGCCGCCGACGTCAGCAAGCTGAAGAAGGGCATGCAGGTCGAGATCACCCCGACCGGCGGCGGCGACGTCGCCTACGGGACGGTCTCCGAGGTCGGCGTGATCGCGACGGCGAGCGACAGCGGTGCCGCGCAGTTCCCCGTCACCGTCGACGTGACCGGCAAGACGGCGGGCCTGTACGCCGGCTCGAGTGCCGACGTGGCGATCACCGTGAAGCAGGCCACCGACGTGCTGGCCGTGAACTCGCAGGCACTGCACACCGACGGCGACACGACGTACGTCTACGTGATCGACGGGTCGAAGCGCACCAAGCGCGTCGTCACCGTCGGTGAGACCTACGGCATCAACACCCAGGTGCTCTCGGGGCTCAAGGAGGGTGACGTCGTCGAGGTGGTCAGCTTCAGCGCTCCGAAGGGCGGCTCCGGCAACCGCAACGGGCCGAACACCGACTTCCAGATCCCCGACGGCGCCGGACCGGGTGGTGGCGGTCAGGGACCGGTGCTCGTCCAGAAGGGTGGGTGACCGGGTGAGCGGGCGCACGATCATCGAGCTGGAGGCGGTCCGCAAGACCTACGCGACCGGTTCGCTCTCGGTCGAGGCCCTGCGCGGCATCGACGTCACCATCTCCGAGGGCGAGTACGTCGCGGTCATCGGCCCGTCCGGCTCGGGCAAGTCGACCCTCATGCACATCCTCGGCTGCCTCGACGTGCCGACCGAGGGGCGCTACGAGCTCGCGGGCCGCGACGTCAGCCACCTCGACGAGGGCGCGCTGGCAAGGATCCGCAACCAGGAGATCGGCTTCGTCTTCCAGCAGTTCAACCTCCTGCCGAGCCTGACCGCGCTCCGCAACGTCGCTCTGCCGCTCGCCTACGCCGGTGTGCACGGCGACGAGCGCACGCGCCGGGCGCGGCAGGCGCTCGACCGGGTCGGGCTGTCCGACCGCGCCGACCACAGACCCGGCGAGCTGTCCGGCGGCCAGCAGCAGCGGGTCGCCGTGGCGCGCGCGCTGGTCACCGAGCCGTCGATGATCCTGGCCGACGAGCCCACCGGCAACCTCGACTCGGTGTCCTCGGCCGACGTGCTCCAGCTCTTCCGCGACCTGCACGACTCGGGTCGCACCATCGTGCTGATCACCCACGAGCCGGAGGTCGCCCGGCAGGCCGACCGGGTGCTGGCCATCTACGACGGGGCGATCCGCGACCGGCAGCCAGAGGGGATCGCGCGATGAACTGGCTGGAGACCCTCCGGACAGCGATCGACGCGGTCCGCAGCCACCGGCTGCGCTCGATGCTGACCATGCTCGGGATCGTCATCGGGATCTCGTCGGTCGTGCTCACGGTCGGCCTCGGTCTCGGCGCCCAGGACGAGGTGCGCAAGCAGATCGACGCGCTCGGCTCGAACCTGCTGATCGTCTCGCCGGGCAGCAGCACCAACAGCAGCGGTGTCCGTGGCGGCTTCGGCTCGGCGTCGACGCTGACCCTCGAGGACGCCTCGGCGATCGCGGACCGCACCGTCGCCCCCGACGTCGCCCAGGTCGCGCCGACAACCTCCACGTCGACCGCACTGACAGCCGGGACCACGAACTGGACGACGCGGCTGGTGGGCACGACGACGAACTGGCCCTCGGTGCGGTCCCGCACGCTGGCGTCGGGCCGCTGGTTCACCGACAAGGAGGCCGCCGCTGGTGCGAACGTCGTGGTGCTGGGCTCGGAGGCTGCCTCGGAGCTGTTCAGCCTCGGCAGCCCGGTCGGCCAGACCGTCACGGTCGGCGGAACCGCCCTGACAGTGATCGGCGTTCTCGACAAGTCCGGCGCGACCTCCGACGACTCCAACGAGGACGACCTGGCCGTCGTACCGGTCACGACCGCGCAACGCCTCACCGGCTCGACCAGCACGGCGGTCTCCTCGGTCTACGTCGAGGCCCGGTCGGCGGACGTGCTCAGCGCCGCCTACCAGGAGGTCAACGCGGCGCTGCTCACCAGCCACGACGTCACCAGCGCCGAGGCCGACTTCAGCATCGCGACGCAGGATGCCCTGCTGGACACTGCCAACTCGACGAACCGCACGATGACGATCCTGCTCGCCGGCATCGCGGCCATCTCGCTGCTGGTCGGTGGCATCGGAGTCATGAACATCATGCTCGTCTCGGTCACCGAGCGCGTCCGCGAGATCGGACTGCGCAAGGCGCTGGGTGCGACGCCTTCGGCGATCCGACGGCAGTTCCTCATCGAGGCATCTCTTCTCGGCGTCGCCGGCGGCATCGTCGGCTCGCTGATCGGCGTCGTGGGTGCGCTCGTGCTGCCGTCGATGATCGACCAACCGGTCTCGATCTCCGCGCCGGCGATCGCACTCGCCCTGCTGGTCGCCCTCGGCCTCGGCGTCGGTTTCGGCGTCTACCCCGCGAGCCGCG
This sequence comes from Propionibacteriales bacterium, assembly GCA_019510315.1. Lineage (GTDB taxonomy): Bacteria > Actinomycetota > Actinomycetes > Propionibacteriales > Nocardioidaceae > Marmoricola. The sequence goes on along the minus strand of JAEKKP010000094.1, from coordinate 12,221 downwards.
CTGCGCGCCTCACCCCGATCGACGCCCTCAGAAGCGAATGAACCCAAGGAGAACCATGAGCCTCACCACTCCCCACACTCGCACCCGCCTGGGCGCCAGAGTTGCCATCGCCTGTGCCGCGACGGCTCTCCTGGTCAGCGCCTGCGGGAGCAGCGCCGACAACACGGGCGCTCCGAGCCGGGGCAGCACCGACAACGGTCCGCAGACCAGCCAGGACGGGCCTGCCGGGCAGTTCCCGGGCGCCAGCGGCAAGGTCGCGGCCGTTGCCGACGGCACCGCCCAGGTGCAGGGCCTCCAGGGTCAGGTCGCCGTCACGTGGACGGGCAGCACGGTCTTCACCAAGGAGGTCAGCGCCACGCTCGCCGACGTGAAGGTCGGCTCGTGCGTGGCGGTCTCCTCGGCCGACGACACCACCTCGGGCAGCACGACGCCGCCGACCGCGATCACTGCAGGGACCGTCCGGATCACCCAGCCGACGAACGGCTCCTGCGCACTCGGCGGACGTGGCCCGGGAGCGGGTCCGGGCGGCCCGCAGCTCAACGGCACGCCGCCGTCGGGGGCGCCGAGCGGCGGCCCCCGGCCCCAGATCCGGGCGATCGGCGGAGCGTTCGGCGAGGTCACCGCGGTCTCCGGCACCGGCTTCACGGTCTCCTCGGTGATGCCCGGCAGCAACGACAAGACGACCGTGACCGTCACGGCCGCCGCCGCGACGACGTACACGACGACGGCCCCGGGTGCCGCGTCCGACGTCAAGGTCGGCGTGTGCGTGCAGGCGGAGGGCACCACCGACGACACCGGAGCGGTCACCGCCAAGACGATGGCGGTCTCCACTCCGAAGGACGGGCAGTGCGGCGGCTTCACACGGATGCGCGCCGGCTCCGGCTCCGACACGGGTCAGGAGTCCTGAGGTGCGACACCGGGTGAAGAGGATCCGCTGGCCGGTGCTGGCCACGGTGGCCGTGCTCGTGGCCGGCAGCGGCACGGCGTACGCCGTGACGAACGACCCCTCCACCGGCAGCTACCGCACCGTGCGCGCCACGAAGGGCGACGTCGAGGAGGTGCTCTCGACCAGCGGATCCGTCGACGCCGCCCGACGGGCCGACCTGGAGTTCGGTGCCGCCGGCACCGTGGCCCGGCTCGCCGTGGCGGTTGGCGACACCGTGAGGGCGGGACAGGTGATCGCCCGGCTCGACGCGCACACGTTGCAGGCGGCGGTCACCCGGGCGAGGGCGAGCGTCGCCCGCGCCGTCGCCCAGCTCGAGGCCGACAAGGACGCCCAGGCACAGGCCGTCGCGGACGCCGCGTCGTCGAAGCCGAAGGCGAACAAGCCGAAGAGCAGCACGCCCTCGGCGTCTCCGACCAGCAGCGGCCCGGACCCGGACACGGCGGCACAGCTGCAGGCGCTGAAGGACCAACAGGACGCCGTGCTGCAGGCGCAGACCGCGGCGACGACGGCCATCGCGGCAGCGAAGGACGCGCTGACGGCCCAGACCGCTGCCTGTGCCGACGCCTACCAGGAGGATGGCAAGAGCGGAGATGGCGACGCCACGGCCTGCTCGACGGCGCTCGCCGAGGTGCAGGCACGCCAGGACGATGTCAGCGCTGCTCAGGACGCGCTCGCGAAGGCGCTCTCCACCCTCGCCGCCACCCTGACCCAGGCCCTCGCCACCCTGTCGGCGAACAGCGCGACTCCGTCCGACGACCCGACCACTCCGTCCGGTGGCAGCACCACCCCCGCGAGCGACGGCGCCGTGACGCCGACCGCAGACCAGCCCGACAGCAGCTCGGGCACGGTGACGGCGGCCCGCCTCGCCGCCGACCAGGCGGCCATCGAGAAGGCACGTGCCGACCTGGTCGATGCCCAGCAGCAGCTCCGCCAGGCCGTCCTGCGGTCCACCCGCTCGGGCAGGGTCGTGTCCCTGCCGGTCGCCGAGGGCGACCAGGTCAGCGCGGGGGACGTCGGCGCGGTCGTGGTCGGGGGCAAGGCCGTGACGATCAAGGGCACCGTGCCGTCGGCCAAGGTCGGCCAGGTCAAGGTCGGCGAGACGGTCCGGGTGACCACCCCGGGGCAGCCGGACACCGCGGAGGGCACGGTCACCGCCGTCGGCCTGGTCGCTGACACGTCCTCGGGTACGGCGACCTACCCGGTCACCGTGACCGTCGAGGACCCGACCATCCCACTGCCCGCCGGGTCGCAGGCGATGCTCGCGATCGTCGTCGCCACGGCGAAGGACGTGGTGACGGTGCCGATCTCGGCCGTCACCCGGCGAGGCGACGCTGCATCCGTGCGGACCTGGGACGGCAAGGAGCTCTCCCGCACGGGAGTCACGATCGGCACGGTCGGCGCCCGCGAGGTCGAGATCACCCACGGCCTCGAGCCCGGCGACGAGGTCGTGGTGGCCGACATCGACCAGGCGATCACCGGCGCGGCCGACTCCCTCGACCAGCGTGGCGGCTTCAAGGGCATACCGCTCGGACGCAGCGCCGGCGGCGGTCCGGGCGGCGGTCCGGTCACCTTCAAGTCGGGTCCGTGACCGCCTGCGAGGATGGGCCGCATGCAGCCGATGCTGGCGACCCGAGGCGACCACGTCCCGGTGGGTCCGGAGTGGACCCACGAGGTGAAGTGGGACGGCATCCGGGCGCTCGTCGAGGTGACCGACGGACGGGTGCGCGTGTGGTCGCGCAACGAGAACGACATCACCGTCGCCTGGCCTGAGCTGCAGGCCCTGGGGAACCTCGGCCACGACGTCCTCCTCGACGGCGAGATCGTCGCGCTGGGCAACGGTGTCCCGTCGTTCGGTGCGCTGGCGGACCGGATGCACCTGCGCGACGTCACGAAGGTGGCGCGGTTGGCCGAGACCAACCCGGTCACCCTCCTGGCGTTCGACCTGCTGCGCCTGGACGGCGAGGACCTGTGCCGACGGCCGCTGCGAGCACGTCGCGAGCTGCTGGAGTCGGTCGGGCTCGACACAGCGGCGATCGCCGCCGTGGTCCAGGTGCCGGCGACCTACGAGGACGGCCCGTCGCTCCTCGAGGCCGCGCAGGCACAGCGGCTCGAGGGCATCGTCAGCAAGCGGTGGTCCGCCGCGTACCACCCGGGCCGCCGGAGCCGGGACTGGCTGAAGTTCCCGATCCGCCCGACGGGCTCGTTCGTCGTCGGCGGCTTCCGGTTCGAGACCGACAGCGACCACCGGCTCGGCGCCGTGCTCGTGGGCGAGCCCACGAGCGAGGGCCTGGTGTTCCGCGGCCGGGTCGGCTCGGGCATCGCCGGCAAGGCCGGCCAGCGGCTCGGCGACCAGCTGCGACCGCTCGAACGGGCCACGTCGCCGTTCGTGACCGCTCTGCCACGGGTCGACACCGCCGGCACCGTCTGGGTGGACCCCGAGGTGATCGTGGACGTGCAGTACCTGACGCTCACGACCGACGGACGGCTCCGTCAGCCGGCGTACCGTGGAGTCCGCACCGACCTCGACGTGACGGACCTGATCGGCAAGGGGGACGACGGGTGAGCTGGCTCGGCCCGCTGCTGGTCGCGATGGTGCTCGCCCTGGGCGGCACCCCGCCGGCGACGAACGCCCCCACGACGAACGCCCGCACGACGGCCACCCACGTGGTCCTCGACGGCGTCCGGGTGGCGCTCCCAGCCGGTAGTGACCAGGTGGTGACCGTCAATCACACGACCGGCACCCACGCGCGGGTCACGCTGTGGCAGCGCGGCGCGGCGGGCTGGCAGCGGCTCGCGCAGTCGGCGAGGGGACACATCGGCTACGGGGGCCTCGTGCGGCCGCGTCACCGGCACCAAGGGACCGGCACGACGCCGCTCGGCAGCTACCGCCTGCTCTGGTCCTTCGGCACGCAGCCTGCGGAGGCCGGCTGGCGGATGAGCCACCGGACCATCCAGCCGGGGGACTACTGGGTCGAGGACAACCGGTCGGCGTACTACAACCGCTACCGCAACAAGGCCGAGGGTGGCTTCCGGTGGGGCCTCCCGGAGAGCAATTTCAACTCCTCCGAGCTGCTCAGTGCCTTCCCCCAGCAGTACGAGTACTCCATCGTCACGAGCTACAACTACGACGCCCCGGTACGACGACGCGGCGCCGGCATCTTCCTCCACGTCAACGGCCCTGGACCGACCGCGGGCTGCGTCTCCGCGCCGCGGTGGTTCCTGCGCACGACGCTCGCCACCCTCGACCCGGCCCGGATCCCGGTCATCGCGATCGGGAGATGAGGGTGGCCGAGCAGGAGCGCACGGAGGTGCGCGTGGAGGTCGAGGGCCGCACGCTCACGCTGGTCAACCTCGAGAAGGTGATGTACCCGCGCACGGGCACGACCAAGGGTGAGGTCCTCAACTACTACGCGCAGGTCGCGCCCCGCATGCTGCCGGTGCTGGCCGACCGGGCGGTCACCCGGATCCGCTGGCCGCACGGGACCGGCGACAAGTCCTTCTTCGAGAAGAACGTGCCGGCCGGCACGCCGAGCTGGGTGCGCACCGCAAAGGTGCCGACCACCGGGTCGCGCACGGCGTCGAAGGAGGCCGGCACCCTGGAGTTCCCGATCGTCGACTCGCTGGCGACGCTGACCTGGCTGGTGAACCTGGCGGCGCTCGAGCTGCACGTGCACCAGTGGACCGTTGACGCCAAGGGACGGCCCCGACACCCCGACAAGATGGTGATCGACCTCGACCCCGGCGATCCGGCAGGGCTGATGGAGTGCTCGCAGGTCGCACTGCTCGTCCGCGAGCGCCTTGCCGCCGACGGGCTCGACTGCCTGCCCGTCACCAGCGGGTCCAAGGGCATCCACCTGTACGCCGAGGTGGACGGCCGTCGCGACAGCGACCAGGTCCGCGACTACGCCAAGGGCATCGCCGAGGAGCTCGAGAAGGCGCACCCCAAGCTGGTCGTCTCGCAGATGACGAAGGCGCGCCGCGGCGGCAAGGTCTTCCTCGACTGGTCGCAGAACAGCGGCTCGAAGACGACCATCGCGCCGTACTCCCTGCGCGGTCGCGACGTCCCGACGGTCGCCGCACCACGCACGTGGGACGAGATCGAGGCGGGTGCCGAGGATCCGTTCGGGATCGAGCACCTGCGCTTCGACGAGGTGCTCGAGCGCGACGTCTGATCCGGCCCCGTGGGAGCGGGAAACGAGACTGGTCACCGAGAAGTTACGGGTGGTTCTGAAGGTGTCTAGTCGCGCTACTGGGACATTTCTGCCAGTTGCTGACAGCGCGATCTGAGCTCGGCCACATTGTGATCGCCCTCATCAACCAGCGGGCTCGGGGCTGCTGCCTTCCTCCCAGGAGCAGGTATGCCAAAGCATGCACGCCGGCGTCAGCCGGCGGTCACTCCCAGGACGCGCCGATTCGGCGCGCTCCTCGCCACGTTCGCCCTGGTCGCCGCGGGAGCGACCCTGATCCCGGCCGGTGCGACCACCACGGTGGGCTCGACGGAGACGGGACCCCACGGCCCGGTCATCCGCAACGCAACCGCGACCATCACCGTCGACAACGCGGCGCTGATGTACTACCGCTCGGGAAGCGTCGCGACCGTCGCCAACGCGGCGTACGCACCCGCGACCCTGAACACCCTGAAGCTCCTCAAGTTCTCGAGCAAGCTGTGCGCGGGTGACAACCCTGCGACCGGCGGCAAGAACAACACACCGCGGACCATCGTCACGGTCAAGGACCCGAGCAACAACGTCGTCGGGACACCGGCCGTCAGCCCGGTGAGGGACATCAACCCCGTCGGCGGCACCGGCGGCGCGCTCTCACCCCAGCCGTTGGCGCCCAACGACACGAACTACCGCGGTGACTACGCCGGCACCGGCACGAACCACGGCTACACCGTCAGCGTCGATCTCACCGGCAAGCCGGCCGGGGTCTACACGGTGACCACGGTCAACCAGAACATGACCAAGAGCGACTCGACCGGACCCGGTGGCGTCCAGGGCACCTGCGTCATCGGCGTCCCGAACCCTGCCACCGGCAACAAGACCGTGATCGCCGGGCCGGTGACCACGACGACGACGTTCGAGTACCGGCCGTGGCACGACACCTTCAAGGACGTCTTCGGCAAGGGCACCGTCAACGCGAACCAGAACCCTGCGGAGTTCCAGTTCACGGTCGACACGAAGAGCTCCCCGATCTACGCCGGCACCGCGAACAGCATGAAGTTCTACAGCCTGCCCGACGCGTCGAGCTTCCCGCTGCCCGGTGACCCGGAGACGTGCGTCGCCGACCCGAGCACGTGCCTGCCCAGCGGCGCACTCCAGTGCGACCCGTCGGCGGGCTGCACACCACGGCTGATGTTCGTCAACCGGCCACTGCAGAACGCTCAGGAGCCGAGCCTGGTCGGGGTGTTCGACCTCCAGACCAAGGCGTTCATCGCGCACGCGTCGAACGGTGGCACGGTCCGGACGCTGATGTCGCTCGGGACGGCGCAGGACGCGTTGTACAAGAGCACTCTCGACAAGCTCGAGGCGGCTGCGGCTGCCAAGGGCATCGACCTCGCCAGCCTGCTGGCGACCCGGGTCGGGGTGACCTCCAACGGTCAGACGTTGTCGCTGAGCCTGCTCGACGCGCTGCAGATCGACCCGACCGGCAAGCCCGGTGGAATCCAGCTCTACACCGACACCACGGTGCAGGCCGGGATCATCCTGAACATCTACGCCAACCTGAGCTCCAACACCTGTGTCACGAAGACTGCGAGCAACGCGGGCTACGCCGCGGTGCCCAAGACCGACAGGTTCACGCGCAGCCTGCCGGACGGCTACACGGTGACCAGGTCCGACCTGCTGCCGGCCGTGCCGGCGACGGGCCCGCTCGGCGCCATCGTGGGCGGCCCGGTCTACCACATCCTGGGCAAGTTCGCCTCGGGTGCGACCGTCAACACGACGTCGTCGGTCCTCGGCCTCGACACTGCGGCGGACGCCCCGGGCGGGTACCCGGTGTGGATCGAGCCGTTCGTGGCATCGGGTCACGCGACCGTGGCCCGGAGCCTGGACTTCATGGGCACGGCGACGTGGACGGCGTCCGAGACGAGCCTCGGGTCGCTCGGCTGCTTCTCGCTCAACTTCATGCTGGGCACGGGTGTCGCGCTGCTGAACAACCCGTACCCGGCATACGGCCTCGGCACGATCTTCGACCCGCTGGCCAAGCCTTCGCCGGCCGGGGAGAAGCTCACCGACGCCGTGAACGCTGCAGTGGGCCAGGCCGTCGGTCAAGCCACAGCTGACCCGACGGTGAGCGCGCTGCTCGCCCAGCTGACAGCGCTTCTGCCGCTCTGACCCAGAATTGGAGTAGCAGGACGCTGTTCGGAGCCGCGCCGGGAGGACTTCGGTCCTTCCGGCGCGGTGCTGTCCGCGGACGGTTCGAGGGACTCCCGGCAGAGTGATCGGCGGTGATAACTTCCGCAGCAGGGAGGCAGACGAAGGGACCGTCATGCCGTCGATCCGCGGAATCATCACCGGGACCAACGCCGCCGTGTGGCGCACGGTCAACAAGGCCGGCGTCCCCTGGCACAAGCTGCCAGGACCGGCGGGCGCACTCAACCTCGCCGCGCTGCGAGAGGACCTGCGGCACGACAACCTCCACGAGACGCGCGATGACATCGTGGAGGAGGAGATCGCCGACCTGCCGCCGTACCGGACCTACGACGGCACCCGCCAGGACCCGTACGACGCCCAGATGGGCTCGGCCGGCACGCGTTTCGGCCGCAACTTCGCGCTCGACCAGACGAAGGCCGAGGACCCGCCGCGGCTGCTGAGCCCGTCGCCCCGCGAGGTCAGCCGGCGGCTGTTCTGGCGCGACGAGTTCCAGCCGGCCACCGGGCTCAACGTGCTGGCGGCCGCCTGGATCCAGTTCCAGAACCACGGCTGGTTCGGCCACGGCACCAACGACCCCGAGCGACGGATCGACATCGAGCTCGCCGCCGACGACAACTGGTCCGAGGACCCGATGGTCGTCGAGCGCACGACCGCGGACCGCACGCAGGATCCCGAGGACGGGCGCCCGGCGACGTACCTCAACAAGGTGACGCACTGGTGGGACGGCTCCTCGATCTACGGCTCGAGCCAGGACCAGAACCGGGTCATGCGAGCCGGCGAGGACGGGAAGATGCTGCTCATCGACGGGAAGCTCCCGCTCGAGGAGGACCCGGTGCTGGCCGGCATCGACCGCACCGGCTTCAACGACAACTACTGGGTCGGGCTCTCGCTGCTGCACACGCTCTTCGTCAAGGAGCACAACGCGATCTGCGACATGCTCCGGAAGTCCTACCCGTCGTGGGACGACGAGCGGCTCTTCCTGACCGCCCGGCTGGTCAACGCGGCACTGATGGCGAAGATCCACACGGTCGAGTGGACGCCCGGCATCCTCAACACACCGGTGCTGCAGACCGGCATGCACGCCAACTGGTACGGCGCGCTGCCGCAGTGGGCGAAGGCGACCCGGCTGATCACCAAGACGCTCGACCTCGAGGCCGGCGCCGGCATCATCGGCAGCGAGCTCAAGCACCACGGCGCCTCGTTCGCGATCACCGAGGAGTTCATCTCGGTCTACCGGCTGCACCCGCTGATCCCTGACGACTACGCGATCCACGACCACCGCACGGGGGCGCTGATCGAGGAGGTCGAGTTCAACTCGCTGATGGGCAACGACACCCGCGCGGCCGTCGACAAGTACGGCTGGTCCGACCTGATGTACCACTTCGGCACCGAGCACCCCGGCAAGATCACGCTGCACAACCACCCGCGAGCACTGATGGACCACACCAGGGTGACCGGACAGCACGTCGACCTCGGCACGATCGATGTGCTCCGCGACCGCGAGCGCGGTGTCCGCCGCTACAACGACTTCCGCGAGCAGCTGCGGATGCCGCGCGTGACGTCGTTCGACAAGCTCACCCCGGACCCGGCGTGGAACGCCGAGATCAGGGACGTCTACAACGGCCAGATCGACGACGTCGACCTGCAGGTCGGGCTGCTCGGGGAGAAGCCGCCCACGGGATTCGGGTTCAGCGACACGGCCTTCCGGATCTTCATCCTGATGGCATCCCGCCGACTGAAGAGTGACCGGTTCTTCACGCGCGACTACACGCCCGAGATCTACACGGCCCAGGGCCTCGACTGGATCGACCGGCACACGATGGCCGACGTGGTCGTGCGGCACTTCCCGGAGCTGGCCCCGGCCCTGGAGGGCAGCGCCAACGCGTTCGCGCCGTGGCGGAAGTCGACGCCCGGGGGAGCGGCCTGACGTGGTCCTCGACTTCAAGCACGCGAGCATCCCGGAGGGCGTCCGGTTCACCGCCCAGGTCGGCGTGCCCAACGTCGTCCAGGGCCTGTTCCGCAAGCGCGAGAAGGTCGTCGCTGTGGCGGGCCTGGTGCAGGCCGACCAGCTCGCCTACGGATGCACCGCGTCACTGGTGAAGAAGTACGGTCCCGAGCCGTTCTGGGTGCGACTGGTCACCGAGGAGGCGCTGCTGGTGCACCATCCCGACGACATCCGTCGGGTGCTCGAGGGCTCGCCGACGCCGTTCGCCTCCGATCCCGACGCGAAGCGCAAGGGGATGTCGGCCTTCCAGCCGACCGCGCTGACGCTGTCTCGCGGGGACCTGTGGGCAGACCGGCGCAGCTTCGCCGAGGCCGTGCTTGACACGGGTCGGCCGATCCATCGCCTCGGCCAGCGGTTCGCGGCCGTCGCGGTCGAGGAGGCGGACGCGGTGCTGGGTCTCGGGCGACCGGTCACGTGGGCCGACGTCCACGAGGCCTTCCAGCGGCTGACGCGGCGGGTGGTGATCGGCGCAGACGCGGCCGACGACACCGCGCTGAGCGACGAGCTCGGCGCCCTCATGGACGCCGGCAACAAGATGCCCGGCAAGCCCGCCGCCGGCTACGAGGACTTCCACGCCCATCTGCAGAAGTACGTCGACACGCCGGACCCCGAGGCGTTGACCGGTCTCGTCGCCGCGGCCCCGCACACCGACGACGAGGAGACCGACGCCGCCGGCCAGCTGATCCACTGGCTGTTCGCGATGGGCGACACGTTGCCGGCCAACCTGGTCCGCACGCTCGCGGTGCTGGCCGGCCACCCCCTCCAGCTGGCCGAGGTGCGGGCGGAGCTGACCGGCAAGCGGCTCACGGCGGCGAAGTCGGTCGCCGGTGCGGCGTACCTCGCGGGGTGCATCCTCGACACGATGCGGCTCTGGCCGACGACGGCACTGTTCGGCCGGGTCACGACCGAGGACGTCCGTTTCCCGCAGGGCGAGCTCGTGCCCGCCGGCAGCCAGGTGCTGATCCACAACCTGTTCAACCACCGCAACCGCGAGCGGATCCCGTACGCCGACCGGTTCGCCCCTGAGGAGTGGGTCACCGGGGGCGCGTCCGACGACTGGTCGTTCAACTTCTTCAGCAACGGCCCGCAGGGCTGTCCGGGCGCGGGCCTGTCGGTGTTCCTCGGCCAGGCGTTCCTCGGCCGGTTGCTCACCCAGGCCGACCCGGTCGTCACCTCCGGCCCGCACCCCCGACCCGGCAAGCCGCTGGCCTACACCCTGGACCTCAACGCCCTGGAGATCGACCTGCAACCACGTTGAGGGGTCAGCCCGAGCTCGGCGGCTGCCCGAGCCCGGCCTCGCGCGCCTTCATCGCGGCCTGTGTCCGGTCGGAGACCTGGAGCTTGGTGAGGATGTTGGAGACGTGGTTGCTCACCGTCTTCGGGGCCAGCTCCAGCCGGCGTGCGATCGCCGAGGTCGGTGTCGCGGAGGCGAGCAGGTCGAGGATCTCCAGCTCCCGGGCGGTGAGCTCGGGGAACGCGCTGCCCGGCGCCTGGGTGGCCGGCGCGTTGAGCTGGTGGAGGACGCGGACGGCGATCGCGGGGCCGAAGATCACCTCGCCGGCCGCGATCGCGCGGACCGCTCGGGCGATCTCGTCCTGCTCGGCGCCCTTGAGGAGGTAGCCGTGCGCGCCCGCCCGCATGGCGGCGAAGAGAGAGTCGTCGTCGTCGTACATCGTCAGCACGCAGACCCGCACCGCCGGAGCGACCCTGGCCAGCTCGCGGATAGCGGTGAAGCCGTCTGTGCCGGGCATCTGCAGGTCCATCAGCGCCACGTCAGGGTGGTGCAGCACGGCCTCGCGCACCGCCTCGGCACCGTCCGCCGCGACCGCGACCACCTCGAACCCGTCGAGCGACGACAGCACGCCGACCAGACCCGAGCGCACGACTGGATGGTCGTCGGCGACCAGCACGCGGATCATGCGAGCACCAGGGGGAGGCAGACGCGGACGAGTCCGCCGGCAGGGGTGCGGCCCACCTCGCAGGTGCCGCCGAGCTCGGCCACCCGCTCGCGCATCGCGGAGATGCCGACGCCGGGCGTCCACGGGCCGGTGTCGCCGCCGTCGTCGCTGATCTCGCAGTGCACCGCCGAGTCGCAGGTGATCCGGACCGACACCGACGAGGCGGTCGAGTGCCGCACCGTGTTGGTCACCGCCTCGTTGACGATCCGGTAGAGCGCCTGCTCGACCGCGGGTGGCAGTGCGGGCAGGTCGGGCGCCTCGATCGTGGCGCTCAACGGCGACCCGTCAGTGCGGCGGGTCGTCTGTGCCGTCCGGATCCGCAGTGCCGCGACGAGCCCCAGCTCGTCGAGGGCGGGTGAGCCGAGGCCGTCGACGATGCGGCGTACCTCCTGGATGGCGGCGCGGGTGTCACCGCGGACGCCGGTCAACGTCGCCTGGAGTGCGCTGTCGGACGGGCCTGCGGCGAGGTTGGCCGCGGTGTCCGCGGACAGGGCCACGCCGGTGAGCAGGGGCCCCAGCCCGTCGTGGAGCTCCCGCCGCAGTCGTCGGCGCTCGTCCTCCTGGGCCACGACGAGCCGCTCGCGCGAGACCTGGAGCTGCTCGAGCAGGGTGGTTGCGCGCACCGCGGTCGACAGCGGACCGGCCAGCAGTGTGAGCACGCGTTCGTCGGCCGGCGCGAGCCGGCGCTCACCGCTGCGGAGGCCGACCACGAGCGAGCCGACGTCGAGGGGGACGGTCGCCGTCGGCCCGTCGAGCCGGCCACCCTCGGCGAGCGGTACGTCGTCCACGACCACGCCGACATAGGGAAGTCGCAGCGCGGCGCGGATCTCCTCGAGCGTGTCGGCCAGACCGGATCCCAGCGACCGCCCGACCCGCGACGCCACCTTCAGCGGGTTGCCGCGCTCGCCGTAGAGCAGCCGGTCGATCGAGCCCTGCAG
>JAEKKP010000267.1 GCA_019510315.1 Propionibacteriales bacterium | reverse complement strand
CGTACGCCGCCCTGCCGATCCTGCCGATGGGCCGCACCGAGACCCGCTACCACGTGCAGATCGACGTGGACGACAAGGCGGGTGTGCTTGCCGCGGTGGCGCAGGCCTTCGCCGAGCACGACGTGTCGATCCAGACCGTCCGCCAGGAGGGCCGCGGCGATGACGCGCAGCTGGTCGTCGTCTCGCACAGTGCCAGCGACGCCGACCTGGCGGCCACCGTCGAGAGCATCCGGCGGATGGCCTTCGTCCGCGACGTCTCCTCCGTGATGCGGGTCGAGGGAGCCCCGGAATGACGCATCAGTGGCTCGGCGTCATCGAGGAGTACCGCGACCGGCTCGACCTGCCCGACGGCACACCGACCATCACGTTGCGCGAGGGCGGCACGCCGATGGTCCGGTCGGGATGGCTCTCCGGCCTCCTGGGCGCCGAGGTCTGGCTCAAGGTCGAGGGCGACAACCCGACCGGCTCCTTCAAGGACCGCGGTATGACCGTCGCGCTCTCCGTCGCCGTGGGGGAGGGCGCCAAGGCAGTCGTCTGCGCGTCGACCGGCAACACCTCCGCGTCGATGGCCGCCTACGCCGCCCGCGCCGGGATCAAGCCGATCGTGCTCGTGCCCCAGGGCAAGATCGCCGCGGGCAAGCTCGCCCAGGCGATCGTGCACGGCGCGCAGGTGATCATGGTCCGCGGCAACTTCGACGACTGCCTGCGACTCTCGCGGGCGCTCGCCGAGGACTACCCGGTGGCCCTGGTGAACTCCGTGAACCCGATGCGCCTCGAGGGTCAGAAGACCGCGTCGTTCGAGATCGTCGACTTCCTCGGCCGGGCGCCCGACGTGCACGTGCTCCCGACAGGCAACGCCGGCAACATCTCGGCGTACTGGAAGGGCTACAAGGAGTACGTCGACTCCGGCGACGCCGAGCAGACCCCGGTCATGCGCGGCTGGCAGGCCGAAGGCGCTGCGCCCCTCGTTCTCGGCCACCCGGTGCCCGACCCCGAGACGGTCGCGTCGGCGATCCGGATCGGCAACCCCGCGTCGTGGGACCTCGCCGTGGCCGCCGCCCAGGAGTCCGGTGGTCAGTTCCGCAAGGTCACCGACGACCAGATCCTTGCTGCGCAGCGCGACCTGGCTTCCCGTGACGGCGTGTTCGTCGAGCCGGCCTCGGCAGCCGGCGTCGCGGGGCTGCTCCTGGAGCACGCCGAAGGCGCAGACCTGCGCGGCCAGACCGTGGTCGTCACGGTGACCGGCCACGGCCTGAAGGACATCGACACGGCGTTGTCCACCTTCACCGAGCTCGTCGACACGGTCGTCGACGCCGACGTCGAGTCCGCGGCTCGGGCTGCCGGACTGGCATGAGCCTGGTGAGCGGACCGGTCACCGTCACGGTGCCGGCCACGAGCGCGAACCTCGGTCCGGGGTTCGACTGCCTGGGCCTGGCGCTCGACCTCCACGACACCCTCACCGGTGAGGTTGTCGACTCGGGCCTCGTCGTCGAGATCGAGGGCGAGGGCGCCGACTCGCTGCCGCGCGACGACACCCACCTGGTCGTGCGGGCGATGTCCGCCGCGTTCGCCGCGGCCGGCGTCAGCCCCGGCGGGCTGCGCCTAAGCTGCGAGAACCTCATCCCCCAGGCGCGCGGGCTCGGCTCGTCCTCGGCGGCGATCGTCGGCGGCCTGGCTCTGGCACGGGCACTGCTCGACGACGGAGCGTCCCTGTTGCCGGACTCCGTGCTGCTTGCCCTGGCCAACCAGCTGGAGGGACACCCCGACAACGTGGCTCCGGCCCTGTTCGGCGGGTTCGTCGTCTGCGGCCAGGCCGACGCGGACGTCTGGGCGGACCAGGCGCCTATCGCGCCCGAGATCTCGGCGGTCGTGTTCGTGCCGCCCACGGGCGTGAGCACCGAGGCGGCGAGGGGACTGCTCCCTGCCGAGATCCCGCACGCCGCCGCCGCCGCGAACACGGGACGCGCCGCGCTG
>JAEKKP010000154.1 GCA_019510315.1 Propionibacteriales bacterium | reverse complement strand
TGATCCAGGACAAGGAGCAGACGCTCAACCTCGATCTGAAGAACAAGATCAAGGTCAAGGGCACGGAGACCAACAAGGTTCAGGGTCAGTTCTCCTCGGAGAGCGCCGACGAACTGCAGAACGAGCTGAGCACCCTCAAGTCCGAGGGCAAGCTCCCCGACGGATACAACGTCAACGTCACCCAGGACAACATCTTCATCAGCCTGCTGATCAACCTGCTGCCGATCGCGGTGCTGGTGGTCCTGCTGCTGCTGTTCATGTCGCAGATGCAGGGCGGCGGCTCCCGGGTGCTCAACTTCGGCAAGTCCAAGGCGAAGCTCATCTCCAAGGACACCCCGAAGACGACGTTCGCCGACGTCGCCGGCTCGGACGAGGCCGTCGAGGAGCTCCACGAGATCAAGGACTTCCTGCAGGCCCCGGCGAAGTACCAGGCGCTCGGCGCGAAGATCCCGAAGGGCGTGCTGCTCTACGGGCCGCCCGGCACCGGTAAGACGCTGCTCGCGCGGGCCGTCGCCGGCGAGGCCGGCGTGCCGTTCTACTCGATCTCCGGCTCCGACTTCGTCGAGATGTTCGTCGGTGTCGGCGCCTCCCGGGTCCGCGACCTGTTCGAGCAGGCCAAGGCCAACGCGCCGGCCATCGTGTTCGTCGACGAGATCGACGCCGTCGGCCGCCACCGCGGCGCCGGCATGGGCGGCGGTCACGACGAGCGCGAGCAGACGCTCAACCAGCTGCTCGTCGAGATGGACGGCTTCGACGTCCGTGGCGGCGTCATCCTGATCGCCGCGACCAACCGGCCCGACATCCTCGACCCGGCGCTGCTGCGCCCGGGCCGCTTCGACCGCCAGATCTCGGTCGACCCGCCCGACCTCAACGGCCGCCACCAGATCCTCAAGGTGCACGCGCGCGGCAAGCCGATGGCCCCCGACGTCGACCTGCTGTCGGTCGCACGCCGTACGCCGGGCTTCACCGGCGCCGACCTGGCCAACGTGCTCAACGAGGCGGCGCTGCTCACCGCGCGCCGCAACTCCAAGATGGTCGACAACGACGCGCTCGACGAGGCGATCGACCGCGTGATCGCCGGCCCGCAGAAGCGCACGCGCCTGATGAGCGAGAAGGAGAAGCTGATCACGGCGTACCACGAGGGCGGGCACGCCCTGGTGGCCGCGGCCCTTCCCGGCACCGACCCCGTGCACAAGGTGACGATCCTGCCGCGCGGGCGGGCGCTGGGCTACACGATGGTGCTGCCCGACGAGGACAAGTACTCCCAGACCCGCTCGGAGATGCTCGACAAGCTCGCCTACATGATGGGCGGCCGCGCGGCCGAGGAGATGGTCTTCCACGACCCCACGACCGGTGCTGGCAACGACATCGAGAAGGCGACGGCGCTCGCCCGGGCGATGGTCACGCAGTACGGCATGACCGAGCGCCTCGGCGCGATCAAGCTCGGTGAGAACAACCACGAGCCGTTCCTGGGTCGCGACCTCGGCCACACGCGGGACTACTCCGAGGACGTCGCGGCGGTCGTCGACGAGGAGACCAAGAAGCTCCTCGCCACGGCCCACCAGGAGGCGTTCGACATCCTCGAGGAGAACCGTGACGTCCTCGACTCCCTGGTGCTGGCGCTGATCGACCGCGAGACGCTGGACAAGCAGGAGGTCGCGGAGATCTTCACCGCTCTGCGCCGCCGTCCGGTGCGTCCGGCCTGGACGGGTTCGCCCGACCGGATGCCCTCGACGATCCCGCCGGTCAACGTGCCCAAGGCCGCCTCGAACGGCAGCCACTCCGAGGCAGCGGGACAGCAGGAGGGTGGCGTCATCCTGACGCCGCCGGGCGACGAGGGCGACTCCTTCGGTGAGTCGCCGCACCCGGGCAACACCAGCGGCACGAGCACACCGCGGCCCGGCAACCCGACGTGAGCATCGACCGGATCTCGGGCGACTCGCGACGACCACTGGGCGAGTTCGACCACGAGCGCGCCGCGGCCGCCGTCCGCGAGCTGCTCATCGCGATCGGCGAGGACCCCGACCGCGAGGGCCTGCGGGACACCCCCGCCAGGGTCGCCCGCGCGTACGCCGAGCTGACGGCCGGCCTCCGGATGGAGCCGAAGGACGTGCTGACCACGACCTTCGACATCGGCCACGACGAGATGGTGCTCGTCCGCGACATCGAGCTCTGGTCGATGTGCGAGCACCACCTGGTGCCGTTCACCGGCGTCGCCCACGTCGGCTACATCCCGGCGGAGTCCGGCAAGATCACCGGCCTCTCCAAGCTCGCCCGGCTCGTCGACCTCTACGCCAAGCGACCCCAGGTGCAGGAGCGGCTGACCACCCAGGTCGCCGACTCGCTGATGGAGATCCTCGAGGCGCGCGGCGTGATCGTCGTGATCGAGGCCGAGCACCTCTGCATGACGATGCGCGGCGTGCGCAAGGCGGGCGCCCGCACGATCACCTCCGCGGTCCGCGGCATCATGCACAACGCCACCACGCGCTCGGAGGCGATGGCGCTGATCATGCACGGCGCCCGGTAGCCATGCCCGACCGCCTGACCGAGCACCGTCTCGAGAGGCGCAGCGTCCGGGGCCTCCCCGTCCTCGACAGGCCGCTGGTGATGGGCGTGGTCAACGTGACCCCCGACTCGTTCTCCGACGGCGGCCGCTTCCGGGGGCCCGAGGATGCCGTCGCCCATGGCCTCGCGCTGCTCGCCGAGGGCGCCGACCTGCTCGACATCGGTGGTGAGTCGACCCGACCCGGCGCGACGCGGCCGCTGGTGAGCGAGGAGCTCGCCCGGGTGATCCCCGTGATCACGGCGCTTGCGGAGGACGGCGCCCTGGTGTCGGTGGACACGATGCGCGCCGAGGTCGCCGACGCGGCGCTGGACGCCGGTGCCACGGTCGTCAACGACGTCTCCGGTGGCCTCGCCGACCCGGACATCCTGCGGGTCGTGGCGGACCGCGACGCGGCGTACGTCGCGATGCACTGGCGGGCCCACGCCGACACGATGCAGCAGCGGGCGTCGTACGCCGACGTGGTGACCGAGGTCTGCGAGGAGCTCCGCCGCCGCGTCGACGCGGCGCTCGAGGCGGGGGTGGCGCCCGACCGCCTCGTCGTCGACCCGGGGCTGGGGTTCGCCAAGACCGCGGATCACAACTGGGAGCTGCTGCGCCGGCTCGGTGAGCTGGACGTTCTCGGGCTGCCCGTGCTGATCGGGTCCAGCCGCAAGTCGTTCCTCGGGGCGCTGCTCGCCGATGACGAGGGTCGTCCGCGTCCCGTGCTGGACCGCGAGGACGCCAATGTGGCGCTCACCACGCTCGCCGGCCTGCTGGGGGTCTGGGCGGTCCGCGTGCACGAGGCGCGGGCCGGCGTGGACGCCCTCAAGGTGGTCGCCCGGTGGCAGGGCCGAGCGGAGTTTGGCCGGTCGGGGGCCGCAGGTAAGGTCGGCGAGGATGAGTGACCAGCTGGCGGTGCGCGGCATCGAGATCCATGCACACCACGGTGTGTTCGACTTCGAGCGTCGGGACGGCCAGACGTTCCTCGTCGACCTGCTGCTGGCGCTCGACACCACGGCTGCTGCCGCGGGCGACGACCTCTCGAGGACCGTCGACTACGGAGCCCTGGTGGCCGATGTCGTGGCCGCTGTTCAGAAGGACCCGGTCGACCTGATCGAGACCCTGGCGCAACGCATCGCGGATGTGTGCCTGGTCCGCGAGCAGGTCGAGACGGTGCAAGTGACCGTGCACAAGCCGCACGCCCCGATTGCCGCGACGTTCAGCGACGTCGCCCTGACGATCAACCGGAGCCGCACATGACCGAGTCCCCCAATCCCAACGTCATCGACACCGACACGCTCACCGGCGAGATGCACCCGATCCGGCGCGCGGTGCTGGCGATCGGCTCCAACCTCGGCGACCGGGTGTTCAACCTCCAGGGCGCGGTCGACGCGCTCGGCGACACCCCCGAGGTGTGGCTGACCGGCGTCTCCCCGGTCTACGAGACCGAGCCGGTCGACGCACCCGAGGGCTCCGAGGACTTCCTCAACGCGGTGGTCATGATCGACACCACGCTGTCCGCCCCGACGCTGCTGGACCGAGCGCTGGCGATCGAGGCGGCCTACGGTCGCGAGCGTGGCGGCGAGCACAACGCGCCGCGCACGCTCGACGTCGACCTGATCGTCGTGGGCGACCGGCGCGCGGACGACGACCACCTCGTGCTGCCCCATCCCCGCGCTGCAGAGCGCGCCTTCGTGCTGGCTCCGTGGCACGACCTCGATCCCGAAGCCGAGATCCCCGGCTACGGTCTCGTCGCCGAGCTGCTCGAGAAGGTCGGCCGCGACGCGGTCACCCGGCGCGACGACATCGAGCTCGACACGCAGTGATGTCGTGAGCCGCGACGTTCCACCGGTCGGGGACCCGGCGCCACCACCCCCGACCGCGGGCCGGATCCGGCCTACCGGCCCCGGGCCGCTGGTGGTGATCTGGCTCGTCGGTCTCGCGATCGGCTGGACCATCCGGGGCCAGGCGATCCGCCGGGGAGCCCCGGCTCCCGGCGTGTCCTGGCTCGCCGTCGGCACGGCCTTCTTCGTCGCCGCGGTAGTGGCTGGTGTCGCGTACCTGACCTGGCGCACCGTGCAGCGCGAGCACCACCGGCTGTCGGCCCAGCAGGGCGTCGCACGGCTGGTCCTCGGCAAGGCGATCGCTCGGCTCGGCGCCTTCGGTCTCGGCGCCTACCTCGGCGTCGCGATCTCCAACGTCGGCGTCGCCGGCGAGCAGGCCACGACCACGATCGTGCGTGCTCTGCTGGCGGCCCTCGCCGCGGCCGCGGCGCTCGTCGCCGGACTGCTCCTGGAGCACGCGTGTCGTGTGCCTCCCGACGATCGCTAGCCACCTACCCTTGGCGCATGGCAGCCTCACGCAACCCTGCACGTCGCCGGCAGCGCAGCGTCCGCGTCACCGTCGCCGTCGCGCTGCTGTCGGCCGCGACGGTTGCCGTGCTGGCCGCGCTGCCCACCCAGTCCCCGGTGTTCCTGAGCGCCGGCTCGGTCCTCGCGCTGTCGCTGAGCTGGGCGGCGCTGCGGATCATGTGGACCGAGGTCCTGCAGTCCCGTCGCGAGAACGCCGCGGATCGCGCAGCCGCGGCGACGGCGTACAAGTCGCTCTTCTCGCTCCGTGCCGCCGAGCACGCCGAGTTCACCACCGCCATGACGGAGCGGCTCGCCGAGTCCAACCTCTCCGTGCACGAGCTGCAGGGTGAGCTCGTGCAGGCGCAGCGCCAGTACGCCGACGCCGTCGTCCGCGCCGAGGCCGCCGAGCGCTCGCTCGACGACGCCCGCGGGCGCGTCGGCGAGCTCGAGCAGTCCATCGAGCTGCTCCGGGCCGAGCGTGAGGCCGAGCAGGCCGACGCCCTCGCCCAGTGGGAGGCCGAGGGTGGCGAGCCCGCACGCGGGTCGGTCGACGAGCTGGTCACCTGGGAGTCCACCGCGGCCGAGATCCAGGCCGAGCAGGACGAGATCACGCGGGCCGTGAAGGGCGCTTAGGCGCTCAGGCACCGTCGCCGTTGCGGGCGTGCACGTCGGCGCGCAGCATCGTGTGGATCCCGTTCGGCGTGAGCACGCCCAGGAAGCGGGCGCCCTGCGTGACACCGACCATCGACTTGTCCTCGCGCAGGAGCAGGGCCATCGCGTCCTCGAGGCTGGCACCCACGTCGATCGTGCCGGCGAGCGCCGACGCGGTGACGCCGTCCATCGGCTCGAGATGGGCCGGGTCGATCGGTGTCACCGCGAGCCGGCGCATGCCACGTCGCTGACCGACGAACTCCTCGACGAAGTCGTCGGCCGGGGCGCCGAGGATGGCGGCCGGTACGTCGTACTGGGCGAGCCGGCCGCCGACGGCGAGGATCGCGACCCTGTCGCCCATCTTGACGGCCTCGTCGATGTCGTGGGTGACCATCACGACGGTCTTGCCGAGGTCGCGCTGCAAGCGCAGGAACTCGTCCTGCAGCCGCGTGCGGATCACGGGGTCGACGGCGCCGAACGGCTCGTCCATCAACAGCACCGGCGGGTCGGCGGCGAGCGCTCGCGCGACCCCGACGCGCTGTCGCTGCCCGCCGGAGAGCTGGTGCGGGTAGCGCTTCGCGAACACCGACGGGTCGAGGCCGACGAGGTCGAGCAGCTCGAGGGCGCGCGTGTGTGCACGACCCTTGTGCCAGCCCAGCAGGCTCGGCACGGTCGCGACGTTGGTCGCTATGTCCTGGTGCGGGAACAGCCCGACCTGCTGGATGACGTAGCCGATGCCCCGGCGCAGCTGCACCGGGTCGACCTCGGTGACGTCGTGGCCGTCGAGGAAGATCCGGCCCTCGGTGGGCTCGATCAGCCGGTTGATCATCTTCAGGGTCGTGGACTTGCCGCACCCGGACGGGCCGACCAGCACCACCAGGGCGTCACGGGGCACGTCCAGATCGAGAGCGTGCACGGCGACGGTGCCGTCGTCGTACGTCTTGCCGACACCTTCGAGCCGGATCATGCCGGCCCGCTGGTCGTGCGCCGTCGACGCGCTACCGTCGCCTTGTGCTGCCATCGGTTGCTCCCACCTCGCCGGACAACTGCCTGACCCGCAACGAGTGGATCTGCGGGAAGTACTACGACACGCGTCGCACGGAACTCACCGACGCCCTGTTCCAGCACCTCGGCATCGTGCTCGCCTCGGTCGCCCTGGGCTTGGTCATCGCGATCCCGCTGGCCCTGCTCGCCCGACGCTACCGAAAACTCGAAGGACTCATCGTCGGCACGACGACCGCGATCTACACGATCCCCTCGCTCGCGCTGTTCTCGTTGATGGTCCCGTTCACCGGGCTGGGCCTGCGCACGGTCCTGATCGGGCTCGGTCTCTACTCCCTCACGATCCTGGTGCGCGGCATCCTCGACGGCTTCAACACGGTGCCGAGCGACGTGCGCGAGTCCGCCCGCGGCATGGGTTACGGCGCCCGCCGGATGCTGTGGCGGGTGGACATCCCGCTCGCGCTGCCGGCGATCATGGCGGCGCTGCGCGTGGCGACGGTCTCGACGGTGGCGCTGACCACCGTCGGCTCGATCCTCGACTACGGCGGGCTCGGCGACCTGCTGATCTCCGACCTGACGTTCAAGGCCCAGGTGCTGGCCACCAGCACCCTCTGCATCGCGCTGGCGGTGACCCTGGACCTCCTCCTCGTCGGCACCCAGCGGCTGCTGACCCCGTGGACGCGCGCGGGGGCAGCATCATGACGGCGGGGTGCGCATGAACGGCGTGATCGACTGGTTCCGCGACGGCGACCACTGGCACGGACCGACCGGGGTGCCGGTGCTCTTCGGCCAGCACGTGCTCCTCACCGCGGTGTCCATCGTCATCGCTGCGGCTATCGGTCTGCCGTTCGCCGTCTGGTTCGGACACCACCATCGAGGCGACGTGCTCGCGGTCAACCTGACGAACATCGGCCGGGCGATCCCGATCATCGCGCTGCTCTCCCTGCTCTCGCTGGGGGTGTTCGGCACCGAGGACTTCGGTCCGTTCGGGCGCTCCGGCATCGCGACCCTC
>JAEKKP010000269.1 GCA_019510315.1 Propionibacteriales bacterium | reverse complement strand
GCGGACACCGTCTGCTGGAGCGTGGAGACCCAGTCGGCCCAGTCGGGCTTCTGCGCCAGCCGGGTGACGGCGTCCCGCAGGCCGTCGAGCACCAGCGTCAGGTCCCCGTACGCCGAGCCGGCGAGCTCCGCGTGGCCGGAGACCTGTCCCGCCGAGTCGGCCAGGTGCACGACCCGGGCCGGCGGCGCATCCTCCTTGCCGCCGAAGACGCCGTAGCCGAGCCGGAAGTCCAGCGCGGTGCCGGCGACGATCGCCAGGTCGCAGGTGCCGAACGCCTGGCCGCGGGCCTTCGTCACCAGCAGCGGGTGACCGCCGGGGATCACGCCGCGGCCCATGCCGTTGGTGATCACCGGGATGCCGAGCTCGTCGACGAACCGCAGCGCGGCCTCCTCGGCACCGTCGGCCCAGACGTCGGTGCCGAGCACGAGCACGGGCCGGCGAGCCTCGCCGAGCAGCCGGGCGACCAGGGACCCCGCGAGCGTGAACGCCTCGTGCATGCCGTCGGTGACGTCGGCGGCGGTGTGCAGCGTGCGGGCCAGCTTGGAGACCGGCGCGACGATCGGCGGCTGGTCGAGCTCCTGCAGCGAGCCGGAGCCCCAGCGGTTGGCAGGGGCGCGGCCACCGACGACGACCAGCGGCGAGCCGGCGAACTGCGCCTGCGCGATGGCGCTGATGCCGTTGGTGACGCCCGGACCGGCCGTCAGCACGGCGAGGCCGGGCTTCCGGGTGAGCTTGCCGGTGGCCTCGGCGGCGAACGCAGCGGTCTGCTCGTGGCGCACGTCGAGGATCCGCATCGGCGGGTCGGCGGTGACGGCGCCGTCGTACATCGGGAAGACGTGGGCGCCGGACAGGGTGAACATCGTCTCGACGCCGTGCGCACGCGCGACCGCGACGGCGTGCTGTCCGGCGTGCGCCTCGATCTTCTCTTCGGGCTGGGTCATGGCGCGAGGCTACAAGGCCTCGCGGCCGCCCGCGATCAGTGGGCGCTGGGCGCGGAGAAGTACGCGGGGTTGGTCGAGCGCAAGGTGTCGGCGAGGACCAGCAGCAGGTCGGACCGGACCGTCGGATGGCCCGAGGACGCGGTGTTCAGCGAGAGCTGGAGGTGCAGGCTGCGCAGGTAGGACTGCACGTTGCCGGCGACGAGGTAGGGGTTGCGCTGGATCGACCCGCGCCCGACGGCACCGGTGGCGAGGCGCGCGACCCATGGCTCCAGCACGTCGATGCCGAGGACGTTGCGGCGCAGCAGGTGCATGGTGGCGAAGGCGAGCCGGTCACCCTCGCCGCAGACGAAGAACGCGTCGGTCGGCGTGAGCAGCCGGTCGGCGATCACGTCGAGGATCACGGTGAGCTCGAGCCGGCCCATCACCGGCGAGCGGGCGAGGGCACCGAGCGCATCGGCGCCGTGGGCGACCGCATGAGCCCAGCCCTTCCCGGCGACGAAGCCGCGCAGGTCGCGCTCGCGCGAGTACCAGCTCATGATCTTGTCGCCCCACCGCAGCACGACGTTGGGCCCGCCGAGCGCCGCGCGCGTCGTCCGGTCGATGCACTCGGTGAGGATCAGCGCCGAGAAGCTGCGCCGGAACACCGAGTCGGTGTTGACCTCGCCGAGGCCGATGTCCAGGCCGTGGCACATGCCGTCGCCGAGGCCGACCAGCAGGTCGTCGTACACGCCCTCGTCGATCCAGGTGGCCATCGTCGGGAACGCGATGCCGTCGCGGACCTCCGGATCGGGGTCGCCCAGCATGCGGGTGAGGTCCTCGGTCATCTCCACCAGGGAGCGCTCCTGCGGCACCTTGAGACCGTCCGCAACCACCTGTTCCCAGAATCCCGAGGGCATGGCGTGCATTCTTGCACCCGTACGCTTTGCTCGTGCCGTCGCTCCCCGAGCTCGTCAGGGACCACACAGACCTCGGTCCCGACGACATCACCTGGCTCGGTCTGCTGCAGGCGGACTGGCAGATCATCGCCGATCTGTCCTTCGCCGACCTGGTCCTCTGGCTGCCCGATCGCGAGGGCACCGGCTACTGGGCGGCCGGTCAGATGCGGCCGACCACCGGGCCCACGGCGCTGGTCGACGACGTCGTCGGCAGCTTCGTCGCGACCGGCCGCAGGTCGCTGCTGGACGCGGCGCTGCGCGACGGCCGGATCGCCCGCGAGGGCGACCCGGAGTGGCGGGACGACGTGCCGGTGCGTGTCGAGGCGATCCCGGTACGCCGCGACGGGCGGATCATCGCGCTGGTCGCCCGCAACACCAACCTGCACGGCGTCCGGACCCCGAGCAGGCTCGAGCTGTCCTACCTGCAGACGGCCAGCGAACTGACGCAGATGATCGCGCACGGCACCTTCCCGTTCCCCGGGCAGCGCTCCGACCACGCCGACTCCCCGCGGGTCGGTGACGGCTTCGTCCGGGTCGACGCCACCGGCAAGGTGACCTATGCGAGCCCGAACGCCATGTC
>JAEKKP010000208.1 GCA_019510315.1 Propionibacteriales bacterium | reverse complement strand
AAGGTCGACGGCGCCGAGATCCTCCGCCGGGTCGAGAAGTACGGCGTCACGGTGATGTGCGCCGCGCCCGCCGTCGTGAACGCCGTCCTGGAGGCGGCCGCCACCTGGGAGGGCGAGATCCCGGGCCGTGACCGGGTCCGGATCATCGTGGCCGGGGCGCCGCCGCCGACCAAGACGATCGTGCGGGTCACCGAGGAGCTGGGCTGGGAGTTCATCCAGATCTACGGCCTCACCGAGACCTCGCCGCTGCTCACGGTCAACCGCACGCGTGCCGAGTGGGACGACCTGTCGGCCGAGGAGCGGGCCGCGAAGCTGGTCCGGGCCGGTACGCCGGCGATCGGCGTGACGCTGAAGGTCTCCGACGACGGTGAGGTGCTGGCGCGGTCGAACGTCGTCCTCGAGGGCTACTGGGAGCAGCCGGAGGAGACCGAGGCCGCACTCGGCGACGGGTGGTTCCACACCGGCGACGGCGGCGTGATCGGGGACGACGGCTACCTGACGATCCAGGACCGGAAGAAGGACGTGATCATCACCGGCGGCGAGAACGTCTCGTCGATCGAGGTCGAGGACGTGATCTTCTCCCATCCCGATGTCGCGGAGGTCGCCGTGATCGGCGTACCGGACGAGAAGTGGGGGGAGACGATCAAGGCGCTCGTGGTCAAGGCCGAAGGATCCGAGCTCACCGAGGCCGACCTGATCGCCTACTGCAAGTCGAGGATCGCCGGCTACAAGGCGCCGACCTCGGTGGAGTTCCGCGAGGTCCTCGCCCGGACCGCGACCGGCAAGCTGCAGAAGTTCAAGCTGCGCGCGCCGTACTGGGAGGGCCGCGACCGGCAGGTCAACTAGCCTTGCGCGCATGCCCGCCCTGAGAGACCTCGTCGCGCTGGTCGAGGGTTGGTACCCACCCGAGCGGGCCGAGGACTGGGACGCCGTCGGGCTGGTCTGTGGCGACCCGGACGCCGACGTACGCCGGGTCCTGCTGGCGGTCGACCCCGTGCAGGCTGTCGCCGACGAGGCGGTCGCGACGGACGCCGACCTGGTGATCGTGCACCACCCTCTGTTCCTGCGCGGCACGAGCAGCGTCGCGGCGACCACCCCGAAGGGCCGGGTCGTGCACACGCTGCTGACCCACGGCTGCGGCCTCCTCGCCGCGCACACCAACGCGGACGCGCCGGCCGGGGGAGTGAGCGAGTCGATGGCGCTCGCGCTCGGGCTGGTCGACCTCCGGCCCCTCGACGCGGACCCACTGGTCGAGCGCGACAAGCTGGTCGTGTTCGTGCCGGCCTCCGACGCCGACACCGTGCGCGACGCCATCACCGGCGCCGGGGCGGGTGCCCTCGGCGACTACGACTCGTGCACCTTCTCCTCCGCCGGGGAGGGCCGCTTCCGCCCGCTGGAAGGGGCCGACCCGACCATCGGAACTGTCGGTGAGGTCGAGACCGTCGCGGAGGTGCGCATCGAGTCGATTCTCGACCGGCGCCTCCGGTCGGCCGTCGTGGCCGCGATGCTGGCCGCCCATCCCTACGAGGAGCCGGCGTACGACGTGGTGCCGCTCGCCTCGCTCGACGACCCGACCCGAGGCTCCGGGCGGATCGGCCGCCTCGCGGAGCCGATGCCACTCGCGGCCTTCGCCGATCACGTCGCCGGTGCGCTCCCGGAGACGGCACACGGTGTGAGGGTCGCCGGTGACCCCGCGGCGACGGTCGAGACCGTCGCGCTGTGTGGTGGCTCCGGGGACTTCCTGCTCGACCGTGCCCGCGCCGAAGGCGTCGATGCCTACGTGACCAGCGACCTGCGCCACCATCCTGCTTCGGAGCTCCGCGAGCACCCGGGCAGCCCGGCGCTGCTCGACGTCGCGCACTGGGCGGCGGAGTGGACGTGGCTGCCCGTGCTGCGGGACCGGCTCGTCGCGGCGCTGGGAGATACGGTTGCCGTGCACGTGAGCACCACCAACACCGATCCCTGGACCTTCCGGGTCTGACCGCTGAGGAGCACCCGCTGAAAGCCGACCCGTTCGCCCAGTTGAAGCTGCTCGACGTGCAGGAGCTCGACTCGCGACTCGACGCCCTGCACCACCAGCTCGCCACCATCCCCGAGGCCGTCCAGCTGGCAGAGCTGACCGAGCGGAGGGCCGAGGTCGACGGCGCGTTCCGTGACTTGCGGGTCGAGGTCGACGACCTCACCTCGGAGCAGAAGCGCGCCGACGCAGACGTCGAGCAGGTCAAGGCTCGGCGGGTCCGTGACCAGGGGATGATCGACGCCGGCTCGATCGCGGACCCGAAGGCCCTCCAACGCATGCTCGGGGAGCTGGAGTCCCTGCAGCGCCGCATCGCCGACCTCGAGGACACCGAGATCGAGGTGATGGAGCGGCTCGAGGCCGCCCAGTCGGGCCTGGAGGCCCGGACCCGCGAGCTCGAGGAGATCGACGCGAAGGTCACGACGCTCGAGGCGGCCCGAGCCGAGAAGGCTGCGGACCTGGAGCGGTCGCTCGACGAGGTCGCCGCACAGCGGGCCGGCCTGGTCGACGAGGTGCCCGATGAGCTCCTGGCGCTCTACACCAAGCTGCGAGACCAGAAGGGCGGCGTCGGTGCGGCGGCACTGAGGCGCAAGGAGTGCACCGGGTGCCGGCTCACGCTCAACCCGTCCGACCTGGCCAGGATCACCGCTGCCCCGAGCGACGAGGTGATCCGCTGCGAGGAGTGCAGCCGGATCCTCGTCCGCACCGGCGAGTCGGGGCTGTGACCCGGACGGCTTCGTGAGCGGCTCGAAGGTCACGAGCGTCGTCGTCGAGGCGGACGGCGGGTCGCGCGGCAACCCGGGTCCGGCGGCGTACGGCGCGGTGCTCAAGGACGCGAGCACCGGTGACGTCATCGCCGAGGTCGGCGAGGCGATCGGTGTCGCGAGCAACAACGTCGCGGAGTACCGCGGCCTCATTGCGGGCCTGAAGCTCGCCGCCGAGCATGCGACGGACGCGTCGATCGAGGTGCGGATGGACTCCAAGCTCGTCGTCGAGCAGATGTCGGGCAACTGGAAGGTCAAGCATCCTGCGATGCGACCGTTGGCCCTCGAGGCCAACGGCCTCGCGCCGATCGGGACGACGTTCACCTGGATTCCGCGTGCGGAGAACTCCCACGCCGACCGGCTGGTCAACGAGGCCCTCGACGGGCTTCGCGACGCCAACGGGTTGGTCGCCGATCGAGCCCCTCGCCCGGCTGAGACCCAACCAGCCGGCGGGTGGCGACCGCCCTCGGGCCCGCCGACCACGCTGATCCTCGTCCGCCACGGTGTCACCGACCACACCACGCGACGGGTGTTCTCCGGCGGCCTGGCGAGCGCGAACCCGCCGCTCAACGACGAGGGCCGTGCACAGATCCGCGCCACCGGTGAGTGGCTCTCGCCGATGCGTGACGAGATCGACGCGATCGTCGCCTCGCCCGTACGCCGCACCCACGAGTCGGCGGAGATCCTCGCCGAGATCCTGGGCCACGACGTCGAGTTCGAGGAGGGGATCGCCGAGATGGAGTTCGGCACCTGGGACGGGCTGACCTTCGCCGACGTCCAGCAGAAGTTTCCCGACGAGCTCTCGGCGTGGCTCGGCGACCTGGAGCAGGCGCCGGGCGGGGGCGAGTCGTTCCGGACAGTCGCCGAGCGAGTGCTGGCCGGCCGGGACCGGATCGTGCAGGCGTACGCCGGGAAGTCGGTGCTCGTGGTCAGCCACGTCACCCCGATCAAGACCCTCGTCGCCGACGCGCTCGGTGCGCCGCTGGAGGCGCTGTTCCGGATGGAGCTGTCGCCCGCATCGGTGACGGTGGTGTCCTACTTCGAGGGCCGCGACCCCAAGGGCGGGCAGATGGCCAACCTCCGGCTCTACAACGCGCGCCCGACCGAGTCTCCGTTCGTCTGAGCCGAGGGTGAGCGAGGAACGAGCTCATCCTCGACGCGAAGAGGTCGAGCGAGCCTCGCGGTGAGCTCGCGAACCGCGAACGGCGGGTCGAGACCTGAGCCGAGGGTCGAGACCTCCGGCGGTCGCCTACCTGCGCAGCTCACCAGGTCTCGACTGATCGCTCGCAAGCTCGCTGCTCGACCATCTGTGGCTCACAGGTCGTCGATGATCACGTCGAGCTGCTGTCCCGCTCGCGTCGGCGGCTGGGCCTCCACCTTCCAGCCCAGCGAGGCCAGGTGGTCGGCGAGCTGTCCCGGCGTCCTCGGGGCGCTGCCGTCGGTCAGCAGGTCACGCACGATCCGGCCCTTCGTGGCCTTGTTGAAGTGGCTGACCACCTTGCGCTCGTCACCCACCTGGTGGAGCACCCGCACCGTCGCGACCCGGGGAGCGACAGCCGCCGCCGGCCGCCAGAACGCCGCGTAGGTCGCGGACCGCAGGTCCACGACGAGCCCGTTGCCCGCGGCCTCGGTGAGGACCTCGTCGAGGTGGGCGCGCCAGTGGGCGCTCACGATGCCCAGCCCCGGCAGCCTGGTGTCGCCGGAGAGCCGGTACGACGGGATCGGGTCGTTCGGCCGGACCGCACCGAGCAGCGACGACATGATCACCAGCCACCGAGTCGCGCGGCGCCGAGCAGCGGCGTCCAGCGAGTCGAGTCCGAGGGCGTCGTACAGGACGCCGGTGTAGATCCGGTCGGCGCGGGCCACCGGAGCCGTCAGGAGTCGGGCGTTCCGGGTGACCAGGTCGCGCTGACCCGGTCCGAGCCCGAGCGCGGCGGCGGCAGCCTCCGGGTCCGTCGCGCACAGCTCGACGAGCGTGGTGAGGACGCGGCGGCGGGCGTCGGTGAGCCCCGCGAAGTCGAGGTCGCCGAGCGCGAGCTGCTTGCCGCGCCGTGGGACCGCCTTGCCCTCCGACGGCGGCAGCAGGATCAGCACCCGGACACTGTAGGGACGGCGCGCGAGGCGGCGTGAATAGGGTGGGTGGCGTGAGCCAACGGGTGCTGCGGGTCCGAGAGGGCAAGGACGAGCTCGAGGGACGGATCCGGGCAATCCAGACCGAGCTGAAGATCGACGTCGACTTTCCACCGGAGGTCGTCGCGGAGGCGGTCGCCGTGGCGAAGAACCCGAAGCTGCCCGACCTCGACCGGACGGACATCCCGTTCCTCACGATCGACCCTCCCGGTTCGCGCGACCTCGACCAGGCCCTCCACATCGAGCGCGACGGCGACGGGTTCGTCGTGCACTACGCGATCGCCGACCTGACGGCGTTCATCGAGCCAGGGGGAGCACTCGACGTCGAGGCCCATCGGCGCGGTGAGTCGCTGTACGGCGCGGACACGCTGATCCCGCTGCACCCGCGCGAGCTCTCGGAGGGCGCGGCCTCCCTGCTGCCCGACCAGGTGCGGCCGGCGTACCTGTGGACGATCCGGGTGGCCGCCGACGGCGACGGCACCGACGCGAAGGTCGAGCGCGCCCTGGTCAAGTCGCGGACCCAGCTCGACTACGAAGGTGCCCAGCGAGCGATCGACGACGGCAGTGCCGATCCGGTGCTCCAGCTGCTCAAGGAGGTCGGGCAGCTGCGGCTCCACCAGGAGGCCGAACGCGGCGGCGTCAATCTCCCCATGCCCGAGCAGGTCGTCGACTGCAGCACCACGCCGTGGCGTCTGGAGTACCGCCGGCTTCTCGACGTGGAGAACTGGAACGCGCAGATCTCACTGCTGACCGGGTTCGGCGCCGCGTCGATGATGGTCTACGCGCGGATCGGCATCCTCCGCACGCTGCCGCCACCGCCGCCGGAGGCGGTCACCCGACTGCACCGCACGGCGCGCGCGCTCGGGATCGACTGGCCGGCGGAGCAGACCTACGCGGACTTCATCCGGTCGCTCGACCCGCAGAAGGCCAGCCACGAGGCGATGGTGGTGGCGTCGACGACGCTGCTTCGCGGCGCCGGGTACGCCGCCTTCGACGGGGAGATCCCCGCGCAGGCGGAGCACTCCGCGCTGGCCTCGGAGTACGCCCACGTCACCGCTCCGCTGCGTCGGCTCGTCGACCGCTACGGCCTCGCGACCTGCGCCGCCTTGTCTGCCGGCGAGGAGGTCCCGGCCTGGGTCCGCGAGCGGCTGCACGACCTCCCCGAGACGATGCAGCGCTCGGGGCGCCAGGCCCACGCCTACGAGAACGCCGTGCTGGACCTCGTCGAGGCGTCGACGCTCGTCGACCGCGTGGGGCAGCGGTTCGCCGGCGTCGTCGTCTCTGCTGAGTCCGACGACCCGCGCAGCGGCGACGCCGTCGTGCGCGAGCCGGCGATCGAGGCCAAGGTGACCGGCGAGGAGCCGTTGCCGGTCGGCGAGGACGTCGAGCTGGTGCTGGCCGAGGCTGACCCGGAGACGCGTCGGGTGCGCTTCACCCTGTGAAGCCTGGGCTCACGCCAGCCGCGTGACCTGCACGTCGACGAACATCGAGGACGTGCCGGCTCCGGTGAAGATGCCGGACAACGGGCGGACGTCGCCGTAGTCCCGACCGGTCGCGACCACGATGTGTCGCTCGGACGCCTCGGCGTCGTTGGTCGGGTCGTAGCCGTGCCAGTCGCCGTCCCACCACTCGACCCAGGCGTGCGACTCGCCTCGGACGGTCTCACCGACGACCGGATCGGTGGTCGGGTGCAGGTAGCCGGAGACGTAGCGGGACGGTACGCCGACCTGGCGCAGGCCGCCGAGGACGAGGTGCGCCATGTCCTGGCAGACGCCTGCGCGTGCGTCCCAGGAGTCGGCGGCGTGGCCGGAGACCTGGGTCGACCCGACCACGTAGTCGACCTCCTCGTGCACCAGTGAGCAGATCGCGCGGGCGGCGTCGTGCGGCGTCGGGGACGTGCGCGCGATCTCGGCGTACAGGGCGGCGAGATCGACGGGCGGGCGCACCCGGGCGCTCACCTCGAGGTACTCGGTGAACTGGTCGGTGACCGAGTCGCGGCGGATCTCCTCCCACGACAGGAGCTCGGGGATGGCTGTCCGCGGATGGGTGTGCACGGTGGCGGTCGCGGTGACGGTGAGATCTTCGTGCGGGTCGAGCACCTCGAACGCGGTGACCTGGGTGCCCCAGTAGTCGCGGTAGGTCCAGGTCCACGGTGTGGGGTGCACGTCGAGGCGCGTGTGCACGACGATCTGGCCGCCCAGCGTCTGGGGCGTCAGGCGGGCCTCGTTGAACGACGCCGCGGCGCCGCCGTCGTACGAGAACCCGGTCGTGTGCACGATCTTCAGCTGCATGGGCTACCCCCGCCCGCCTTGCCACGTCGTGGCAACGGCACCGGCGAAGTAGCGGCGGGTCACTGCCTCGGTCGCCTGCGCGCAGGTGCGCTGCAGTCGCTCCATCTCGTGCGGCAGGTCGGTGAGCACGTCGGCCAGCGAGCGGTACTCCAGCTCCGCTGGCCCGAGGCGTCGAGGTTCTCCAGGCACTGCTCGGCACGGGTCAGCGCGAACACGACCGAGCGCGGGAACAGCCGGTCGAGCACGAGGAACTCGGCGGCGACCCGGTCGGTCTCGAGCCCGCGGTAGGTGCGGAGGAACGACTCGTACCCGCCGCACGCACGCAACGAGGTCGTCCAGGCCGAGGACGTCGAGAGCGAGGCAGCGGCGACGAGCCTCGCGGTCATGTCCGCCCGCTCGATCGACCGGCCGAGCACGAGGAACTGCCAGCCCTCGTCGCGCAACATGGTGGCGTCCGCTGTGCCGTTGATGAGCGCCGCTCGGTCGCGCACCCAGGCGAACGCCGTCGGCGGCGCCATCGCGTCGAACCGCCCGCTGGGGATCGCGCGCCAGGTCGTGTTGACCGCCTCCCACATCGAGGTCGAGAGCGTCTCGCGGGCCCGGCGGGCGACCTCGCGGGCGGCCCGCAGCGTCGCGTGGATCGAGGCGGGGGAGTCCGGGTCGTAGGCGAGTCGCTGGAGCAGCTCGCGGGTGCCGACGACCTCGCCGGGGTCGACCGGGACGCCCATGATCGCCAGCACGCCGTCGCACGTGGTCGCGATGTCGACGGTCGGGTCCTCGACCATCAGCTGGGTCTGGACCTCGAGGATCCGGGCAGTGTCCTCCGCGCGCTCGACGTACCGGCCGATCCAGAACAGCGACTCGGCGATCCGGCTCAGCACGGGTCCGCGTCCCGGGTCCGACTCTGCTGTTGCTGCTCGGCCTGCGTCGAGCGGTCGTCCCCGACGGGTCCGCTGTCCAGCGGGGCGATCTCGTGGGGACCGCTCGCCGCCGGCTCGCGCCGCTGCGGTGCTGCGCCTGGTCCGGCCAGCACCCAGGTGTCCTTCGACCCACCCCCGCGCGAGGAGTTCACGATCAGCTCGCCCTCCGGGAGCGCGACGCGGGTGAGCCCGCCGGGAAGGACCCAGACCTTGTGACCGTCGTTGACCGCGAACGGCCGCAGGTCGACGTGCCGGGGGGCGATGGTGCCGTCGATGTACGTCGGCACGGTGGACAGCTGGACGACAGGCTGCGCGATCCACGAGCGTGGGTCCAGGAGCACCTGTCGGCGCAGCTCGTCGAGCTCCTTGGCGCTGGCCGCCGGTCCGATCACGATGCCCTTGCCGCCACTGCCGTCGACCGGCTTGAGCACCAGCTCGTCGAGCCGGTCCATCACCTCGTCACGGTGCTTCGGCTCGCCGAGGCGCCAGGTGTCGACGTTGTCGAGCACCGGCTCCTCGGACAGGTAGTACCGGATCAGGTCGGGCAGATAGGTGTAGACGAGCTTGTCGTCGGCCACGCCGTTGCCGATCGCGTTCGCGATCGTCACGTTGCCGGCCCGCGCGGCGTTGACGAGGCCGGGACAGCCGAGCAGCGAGTCGGCCAGGAAGTGGACCGGGTCGAGGAACTCGTCGTCGACGCGCCGGTAGATGACGTGCACCTGCTCGAGGCCATTGGTGGTCCGCATCAGCACGCGACCCCGGCGGCACACCAGGTCGCGGCCCTCGACCAGCTCCACGCCCATCGTGCGCGCCAGCAGAGCGTGCTCGAAGTAGGCCCCGTTGAAGGCACCCGGGGTGAGCACGACGACGTTCGGGTCGTCCACCCCGGCCGGCGCTGCGGCCCGCAGCGCAGCGAGCAGGCGCTGCGGGTAGGAGCTGACGGTCCGGACGCGGTGCTTCGCGAACGCCTCCGGCAGCGCGGTCGAGATCGCCCGACGGTTGGTCATCACGTACGAGACACCCGAGGGGACGCGCACGTTGTCCTCGAGCACCCGGAACCGGCCCTCGCCGTCGCGGACCAGGTCGGTTCCGGAGACCTGCACACGCACGCCGTTGGGCGGTTCGATGCCGAACGCCTCGCGGCAGTAGTGGCTCGACGTGGTCACCACCCGGCGCGGGATCACGCCGTCGGTGAAGGCCTCGCCGGCGCCGTAGATGTCGGCGAGGAACCGCTCGAGCGCCTGCACGCGCTGCTGCACGCCCCGGTCGATGACGGCCCACTGCTCCTGCCCGATGACCCGCGGCACGATGTCGATCGGGAAGGCACGCTCCTCGCCGCCGATGTCGAACGTGACGCCCTGGTCGAGATAGCCGCTCTGCAGGCTCTCGACCCGCCCCGCGAGCTCGGCGTGGGAGAGGGAGCCCATCGTGTCGAGCAGGCGCGCGTAGTGCTCTCGCGGGTCGGTCCCGGCGAACATCTCGTCGTACGCCGGCCCGCGGGCGTCGTACGCCTCGAAGAGCTCGTTCACGTGGGCAGGCTAGGCAGTGGTCGTTTCGCACGTGTTTCCGCTGATCGCGGATCGACTGCGAGCCGCTACTCTTGGCGAGCGGATGGGCTGGCCGGGCGACCGCGGGGGAGGCAACTCCTTCGAGGAAGGTCCGGGCTCCACAGGGCAGGGTGGTGGCCAACAGCCACCCGAGGGTGACCGTCGCGGCTCGGTAAACCCCACCTGGAGCAAGACCAGACAGTGAGCGTTCGAGGGCGGCCCGCCCGAGCTCACGGGTAGGTCGCACGAGGGTGTCGGCAACGGCACTCCCAGATGGATGGTCGCCAACCGTGGCGTCGTGAGGCGGTACGGCGAACAGAACCCGGCCTATGAGCCAGCCCATCCGCACCCGGGCCG
The DNA here is from genome assembly GCA_019510315.1 of Propionibacteriales bacterium. Taxonomy (GTDB): domain Bacteria; phylum Actinomycetota; class Actinomycetes; order Propionibacteriales; family Nocardioidaceae; genus Marmoricola. Next base: position 1,348 of record JAEKKP010000208.1, on the reverse strand, counting down.
CGAGGTCGTGCAGGCCGGCCGGGATCGCCAGGGTCGAGCAAGGTCAGTGGAGCGCTGTCAGGTTGGCGTCAGACTCCGTCGCCTACGGTCCTCGGCATGTCGACTGAGAACACACGCAGCCGAGCCCGAGTGATGCTGAACAAGGTCCCGGAGGTGACGGTCTACTTCTGGATCATCAAGATCCTGTGCACGACGGTCGGGGAGAGCTTTGCGGACTACATCAACGAGACCCTGGGCTTCGGCCTGACGAACACGACACTGGTGTTCTCGGTGGCGCTGGTGGCCACTCTGGTCGTCCAGTTCCGGGTCGACCGATACGTCCCAGGGGTGTACTGGCTGGCCGTGGTCCTGATCAGCGTGGTGGGCACGCTCCTCACCGACAACCTCACCGACGGCCACGACGTGCCGTTGTGGATCAGCTCGACGGTCTTCGCGGTGCTCCTCGCCGCCGTCTTCGGGATCTGGTACGCGAGGGAGCGCACGCTGTCGATCCACACGATCATCACGACCCCGCGTGAGAGCTTCTACTGGCTCACGGTGCTGGTCACCTTCGCGCTCGGCACTGCCGTCGGCGACTGGACCCTCGACCTCACGGGTTGGTCGGCGGGCGTATCGGTCCTCCTGCCCCTGGGCCTGATCCTCGCAGTCCTCGCTTCGTGGAGGCTCGGTGCCGGACCCGTGCTGTCCTTCTGGCTCGCCTACATCCTCACGCGCCCGCTCGGCGCGAACATCGGCGACTACCTCGCTTCGCCGAAGTCTGACGGCGGCCTGGGCCTGGGAACCTTCGGCACCAGCGTGCTCTTCCTCGGCACGATCCTTGCGGTCGTCATCTACCTGACCAAGACCGACAAGGACCGTACGGAGCTCAGTCACCCGGTCACCGACGGGCTCGGAGCGGCCGAGCCCGGGAAGAGGAAGGCGTGATCCCCATGGACCGCACGAAGCGAGCCCTGGTCGTGACCGACCACGCGGACCCCACACCGGAGCTCCTCGCCGCGATTCGGCATCGTGCCGAGACCGGAGACGTCCAGTTCCGGGTCATCGTGCTGAACCCGGCCCGCGCAGAGATCCACCTCCTCCACCCTGAGCGTCACGACAAGGCACGCGAGGCCGAGCAGACTCTGCTGCGTGCTCTTCCCACGCTCGAGGCCACTGCAGGCGGGCCAGTGATCGGATCAGTCTCCGTCCGCAACGACCCGATGGACGCGGTCGAGGAGACCCTGTTCAACGAGCCGATCGACGAGATCATCTTGTCGGTGCCGACCCACCATCTGGCCAGCGTGCTCCACCAGGACCTTCAACACCGGCTGCAGCACTTCGGCCTTCCCATCACGAATGTCCATGCGTC
>JAEKKP010000207.1 GCA_019510315.1 Propionibacteriales bacterium | reverse complement strand
GCTGCTGGCGCGACGCCGCGTCGAGGTCGGAGGCGAACATCGCGAACGCCTCCATCGCGCGGAACTGCGCCAGGTCGACCTTCAGCGAGCCGGTGACCGACTTCATCGCCTTGGTCATCGCCGCACCACCCACGCGGGACACCGACACACCGACGTCGATCGCCGGGCGCTGGTTGGCCGCGAACAGGTCGGACTGCTGGAAGATCTGCCCGTCGGTGATCGAGATGACGTTGGTCGGAATGTACGCCGAGACGTCGTTGGCCTTGGTCTCGATGATCGGCAGGCCGGTCATCGAGCCCGCACCCAGGTCGTCGGAGAGCTTCGCGCAGCGCTCGAGCAGCCGGCTGTGCAGGTAGAAGACGTCACCGGGGTAGGCCTCGCGGCCCGGCGGGCGACGCAGCAGCAGTGACACCGCGCGGTAGGCCTCGGCCTGCTTGGTGAGGTCGTCGAAGATGATCAGCACGTGCTTGCCGTCGTACATCCAGTGCTGGCCGATGGCCGAGCCGGTGTACGGCGCGAGGTACTTGAAGCCCGCGCTGTCGGAGGCAGGTGACGCCACGATCGTGGTGTACTCCAGCGCGCCGGCCGCCTCGAGGGCACCGCGCACGGAGGCGATCGTCGAGCCCTTCTGGCCGATCGCGACGTAGATGCAGCGGACCTGCTTGGTCGGGTCGCCGGTCTCCCAGTTCTGCTTCTGGTTGATGATCGTGTCGATCGCGATCGTGGTCTTGCCGGTCGCGCGGTCACCGATGATCAGCTGGCGCTGGCCGCGCCCGATCGGGGTCAGGGCGTCGATCGCCTTGATGCCGGTCGCGAGCGGCTCGTGAACCGACTTGCGGTGCATCACGGTCGGCGCCTGCAGCTCGAGCGCGCGACGCTCCTGCGCGTCGATCTCGCCGAGGCCGTCGATCGGGGTGCCGAGCGGGTCGATGACGCGGCCCATGAAGCCGTCGCCGACGGGGACCGAGAGGATCTCACCGGTACGACGGACCGGCTGGCCCTCCTCGATGCCGGCGAAGTCACCCAGGATGACGACGCCGATCTCGCGGACGTCGAGGTTCAGCGCCAGACCACGGGTGCCGTCCTCGAACTCGAGGAGCTCGTTGGCCATGGCCGAGGGCAGGCCGGTCACCCGCGCGATGCCGTCACCCGCCGAGGCGACGGTGCCGACCTCTTCCTTGCTGGCTGCCGCCGGCTGGAAGTCGGCGACGTACTTCGCCAGCGCGTCGCGGATCTCCTCCGGACGGATCGAAAGCTCCGTCATGTCTTCCCTACTCTCTGTTCTACGAACTCTTCGTTGTCTGGGTGAGCCGGGTCAGCCGGCGAGCCGCCGGCCGGCCTCGGCGAGGCGGCTGGAGACGGTGCCGTCGACGACCTCGTCGCCGACGGTGACGTGGATGCCGCCGAGGACGGACGGGTCGACCACGGTGTTGATGTGGACGGTGCGGTCGTACTGCGCCGAGAGGGCTGCCGCGAGGCGCTTCTCCTCGTCGGCCCCGAGCGGTTGTGCGACCCGGACCGTCGCGACCACGCGGTCGCGCGAGCCGGCTGCGAGCTCGACGAACGTGTCGATCGCGTTGGTGAGGGTGAGGTGCCGGCCGCCGGCCGCCTGCTCGACCAGCATCACGGTGCCGGGGTGTGCCTTGCCGTCGAGGAGCGAGTGCACGAGCGCCTGCTTGTCCGCCACCGACCGGGCCGGGTCGGACAGTGCACTGCGCAGGTCGTGGTGCTCGGTGACGGTGCGGCCGAACCCGAACAGCTCGGCCTCGACACGGTCGCCCGCGCCCTCGCGGTCGGCGGCACGGACGATCGCGATCACGCCGAGCTGCTCCAGGGCCCGGCCCAGGTCGCTGCTCGACACCCAGCGCAGGCCGGCTGCCTGGGCGACGATCGACGCGGCCGCGTCGGAGACGTGCTTGCCGAACACCGCCTCGGCGAGCCCGGTGCGACCGGCCGCCTCGGTGGACGGGTCGGTCAGCGCGCGCCGCAGCGACGGCTCGTCGACGAGCACCCCGGACGCGGCGAACAGCCCGGTGCCGATCTCGGCCCCGTCGGCACCGCCGTCGACCGCCCCGACGACCTGGTCGGTCAGTCGGGTGAGGGAGTCAGCGGACGACCCGTGCATCATTTCACCGGTTCCTGTGCTGATTCCTGGGCCTCGAGGTCGGCGAGGAAGCGGTCCACGACCCGGCTCTGCCGAGCCTGGTCCTCGAGTGCCTCTCCCACGATCCGGCCGGCGAGGTCGGTCGCGAGCGAGCCGACCTCGGCCCGCAGCGAGGTGACCGCCTGCTGGCGGTCGGCCTCGAGCTGGCTGTGGGCGTGCTCGACGATCCGCGACGCCTCCGCCTGGGCCTGCTCACGCATCTCCGCGATGATCGCGGCCCCCTGCTCGCGGGCTTCCTCGCGGATCCGCGCGGCCTCGTGACGAGCGTCCGCGATCTGCGCGCGGAACTCCTCCTCGGCCGACTGAGCGTCCGCCTTCGCCTGGTCGAGGTCCGTGAACTGCTTGCGGATCGCGTCCTGGCGTGCGGTCATCGCACGGTTGATCGGGGGAACGATGTACTTCGCGAGGATGTAGAACATGATCGCGAACGCGATCAGCTCCACCCAGAAGGTGCCGTTGGGCACCAGGAAGTTGTTGGTCTTCTCGAGCGGGATCATCTACTCACATCCTGTCGGTGCGTGACGAACAGTGAGTTCACTTGCCGCCGAGGACGAAGACGAACAGCGCCATGAACGCGAGGTTGATGAAGAACATCGCCTCGACCAGACCGACCGTCAGGAAGAAGATCGTCTGCAGGCGGCCCTGGGCCTCCGGCTGACGGGCGACGCCCTGGATGTACGACGAACCGGCGAGGCCGTCACCGATGCCGGCACCGATGGCACCGCCGGCGAGGGCAAGACCGCCACCGACGAAGGCGCCGGCAAGCGTGATGGCCTGCTCAGTGTTCTTGACTGCCATGTCTCTCCTTGAGTTCCACGTCGATCCCTCGACGCCTTGGTTGTACAGCTGGGTGCGGTCGAGCGGGTGCTCAGGCCGCAGGTACGGGTTGCTTCTCGTGCGCCTCGCGCTGCTGGTCCGTCGGGTCCGTGACCGGAGGCGTCTCGTGCTCCTCGTGGTCGTCGTGCCCAGCGCCGGCCATGGCGAAGTAGAGCACGGTCAGCAGGGCGAAGATGAAGGCCTGGAGGCCGCCGATCGCCATGTCGAAGAGCTTCCACAACACGTTGGCGATCGGCATGCCGGCGTACCACGGGATCGCCGCGATGAGGGCGAGCATGATGCCGCCGGCGAAGATGTTGCCGAAGAGTCGGAGGGCCAGCGTGACCGGCTTGACCAGCTCCTCGAGCACGTTGAGCGGCAGCAGCACCGGGTAGGGCTGGACGAAGTGGCTGAAGTAGCCCTTGAAGCCCTTGGTGCGGATGCCGAAGACCCAGACGCTGACGACCGCGAAGATCGCCATCGCGTAGGTCAGATTCGTGTCGGAGGTCGGAGCCGGCAGTGCGTGCAGCCGGCCCGGGCCGAACTCCGAGGGCACCAGCTCGAGCCAGTTGGCGATCAGGATGAAGAAGAACAGCGAGATCGCGAGCGGCGCGACGAACGGGTGCACCTTGCCCAGGTTGTCCTCGACCTGCTTGTTGACCTCGCCGACGACGCTCTCCCAGATGATCTGGAGCTTGGTCGGGACGTGGTCGGCGGTCTCACGGGTCAGCATGCGGCGGACCAGGAAGCCGAGGAGGAGGACGATCGCACCCGCGACCACGGTGCTGATGACCGTGTCGATGTTGACGGTCAGGCCGAACCACTCACGCGTCGGGTGCTCACCCGGGGTGATGTGGATCTCGAGCGGGGCGAATCCGGTCACGTGTTCTTCAGCTCCTTCAGCAGCGGGAGGGCAGTCATCACCAGCGAGATCAGGCGGAAGATCGCCAGGCCGAGCAGCAGCCCGATCCCGGCGGGCCAGAAGGCTACGGCGGCACCGATCGCGACGACGGACAGGGCCGCCAGCCGGACGATGGTCGTGCGGGTCAGCTGGCCGCGCGTGGGCTGGGCCCCGCCGGTGATGATCCGCAGCAGCCAGTACTCGGTGACGAGGTGGTTGACGAGGCCGAGCAGGACGCCACCGGCGATGCAGAAGGCGAGGGTCCACTCGTCGTACTGGCCGAAGAAGAGGCCGAGCACCATGAGGGCGGCGGCCACCCAGATCGTCTTGCGCTGGTCACGAAGGACGCGACCCACGCTGGCGTGGTCGGGAAGGGAGGTGGTCACGGCGGTGGTCTCGTCGGTCATCACTGCGCACCTCCTGCGGCCGCGCTCAGCGGGTCAGCCCCGAAGTGCGCGTCGTACCCGGAGGAAGAAGCCGGTACACCCGAGGACGACACCGAGCGCCACGCCGACGAGGACGCCGGCCGGTGAGGAGTCGAGGAGGTGGTCGGCGAGGAGGCCGAGGAGCATGCCACCGACGACGCCACCGACCAGGAGCCCGCCGAGGCCGATGAGGTCACGGCCGCGCAGGCCGCTCTCGGTCGGGTCATCGGCCATCCAGTCTGGTCCGTTCGTGCGGTGGGCGTGTGGTCGCCCGGTCGCGAGCCCTGCACGAGCGCGAAGGGCGGGTCCGAGACGGCGTCAGCGGGCGACGACCCGGCGACGCTACCACAGCAGATCGGCCGCCTGAGAACCGCCTGAGAACGCCCCTTCGGGGGTGTGTTCACGGTGGTCGTCATGGCGGCCTCTTGTCGGTCGTCAACGGCGGTTCGGGGTGCTTGTGAAAAGTAGCACAAACTCCGGAACGGGCGAAACCCGGGGTCCGTCGAACCGCCTCAGGCCCCGGTTCCGGGTGCCGGACCGACCGCCACCGACGACCGCTGCAGGCGCGGCAGCACGAAGGTGAGCGCCAGCGTGACGACGGCCCAGACGACGGTCAGGATCACGCTCAGCACGCTCGCGTAGAGGGTCACCAGCACGGCGCCGAACGCGACCAGGCCCGACCAGAGCCACATGATCACGACGGCGACCCGCTGGCTGTGGCCGAACTCGAGCAGCCGGTGGTGCAGGTGCTCCTTGTCGGGGTGGTAGAACATCTGCCCGCGCAGTGTGCGTCGTACGACGGCCAGCACCAGGTCGAGGAACGGGATCACCAGGATCGAGATCGGCAGCAGCACGGGCAGCAGCAGGACGAGCCCGTTGCCGGCGTTGAAGTCGCTGCTCTGCTTGATCTGGACGGTCGCGAACTGCCCGGTCAGCGTGAGCGCCGAGCCCGACAGCGCCAGGCCCAGCAGCATCGACCCCGAGTCGCCCATGAAGATCCGGGCCGGGAAGAAGTTGTGCGGCAGGAAGCCGACACACGCCCCGGCCAGGCAGGCGCACAGCAACGCGGCGGTGATCGCCAGCGTCTCGCCGTTGGCATCCGCGAGCCGGTAGGAGAATGCGAAGAAGGCGACCGCGCCGATCGCGACCATCCCGCCGGCGAGGCCGTCCAGGCCGTCGACGAAGTTGATCGCGTTGACCGTGCCGACCACGAGGATGATCGAGAACAGGATCGCCTGCCCGGTGTCCAGCGTGAACTGGCCGACCCCGGGGAGGTTGAGCGAGTACAGCTGGACGCCGTTCAGGACCAGGTAGCCGGCCGCCACGACCTGGCCGCCGAGCTTGGTGAGCGCGTCGAGCTCGAGCAGGTCGTCGAGCACACCGACCGCGCAGATGATCGCGCCGCCGATCAGCACCACGCCTGCGTCGTGGAACGTCTGCGGCTGGGAGCGGCTCAGGAAGGGCAGCTGGTGGGCGACCAGGAAGCCGGCGCCCAGACCGCCGAGCATCGCGACTCCACCGAAGTACGGGATCGGCACGGCGTGCACGTCACGGTCACGGACCTCGGCCACCGCGCCCGTCCGCATCGCCAGCTCACGCGCGACGACGCAGAGCAGGTAGCTGACCACCGCGGCCGCGAGGAAGACGAGCAGGTACTCACGCACCCGGCTGCTCGCCCTCGTCGAGGAGGTCGTCGAGGGAGACCTGGTCGGCCAGCACGCTGCGCAGCTCGGCGACCGGGACGGCACCGACGCGGAGCACGCGCGGTCGCCCGGCGGTGCAGTCGACGATCGTGGACGGCCGGTCGTCGACCGTCGGCCCACCATCGAGGACCACGGCGACCGACTCGCCCAGCATCTCGGCGGCTCGGTCCGCGTCGGTGGCAGCCGGCTGACCCGTCGTGTTGGCCGAGCTGACGGCCAGCGGTCCGGTGCGCCCGAGCAGCTCGAGCGCGACGGGGTCGTGCGGCATCCGGACCGCGACCGTGCCGCGGGTCTCGCCCAGGTCCCACTGCAGCGAGCTCTGCTCGCGCACGACGATCGTCAGCGGTCCGGGCCAGTAGTGCTCGACCAGCACGCGGGCCCACGCCGGCACGGCCGAGCCGAGGGCGTCGAGCGTCGCGACCGAGCCGACCAGCACGGGAGGAGGCATGTCGCGCCCGCGGCCCTTGGCATCGAGGAGGCGGCGTACGGCCGCCTGGTCGAAGGCGTCCGCGGCCAGTCCGTAGACGGTGTCGGTCGGCAGCACCACCAGCTCGCCCGCCCGGATCGCCGTCGTGGCGGCCGCGAGACCGGACTCCAGCTGGGCCGGGTCGGTCGTGTCGTAGCGGGTGGGCACGGGCTTATCGTGCCAGCCGAGCGGTCAGGTAGCGCGGACGCCCGGCAAGGTCTTCGTGGTCGCGTACGTCGGCCCAGCGGCCGCTCGCGGCGAACACGTGCGGTGCCGTGTGGCCCTGGAGATCGGCGTGTTCCGCACCGACCTGTCCCCCGGGCCGGAGCAGCCGGGCGGCGACGCCCTCGAGCACGCGGATCGCCTCGAGGCCGTCCTCGCCGGAGAACAGTGCCATCACCGGATCGTGCTCCCGGGCCTCGCGGTCGACGCCGGCGTACTCCGTGAGCGGGATGTAGGGCGGGTTGCAGACCACGACGTCGACGGTCCCGTCGAGATCGCGGAACGCCTCGGCCATGTCGCCCTCGCGCAGGTCGACCCCCAGGTGCGCCAGGTTGCGCTCGGCCCAGGAGAACGCGGCCGGGTCGAGCTCCACGGCGTGCACGACCGCCTCGGGCACCTCGGTCACGACGCTCGCGGCGATCGCGCCGGACCCCGTGCACAGGTCGACGACCACCGGCGGCCGCTCGCTGAGCACCTTCCGAGCCTGGTCGACCGCCCATCCGGCGAGAAGCTCGGTCTCCGGTCGCGGGATGAAGACACCCGGGCCGACCAGGAGGTCGAGGTGACGGAAGCCGGTGGACCCGACCAGGTGCTGGAGCGGGACGCGGTCCGCCCGGCGCTCGACCAGCTCGGCGAACGCAGCCGCCTCATCGGAGCCCACGTCACCGCCGAAGGCGAGCGTCCCTCGCTTCCGCCCGGTGACGTGGGCGAGCAGTGCGGCGGCATCGTGCTCGGGTGAGGGCACCCCGGCTGCGGCGAGCGAGGCCGCAGCCTCGCGGAGCAGCCCGTCGACCTCGATGCCCGACTCAGGCACCGAGCGCCTCGAGCCGCGACGCCATGTCGGCCGCGACGCACGACTCGATCACCGGGTCGAGGGCGCCGTCGAGGACCTGGTCGAGGTTGTAGGCCTTGTAGCCCGTGCGGTGGTCGGAGATGCGGTTCTCGGCGTA
>JAEKKP010000206.1 GCA_019510315.1 Propionibacteriales bacterium | reverse complement strand
GGTCCGGCCGCGTTGCGTGCGTTGCGGGAGTTGAAGATGGTCCCGGCCAGACCGACCACGCCGGCCCCGATCAGCACGACCGGGCCCCAGACGGCCAGCGCCGGTGCTTCGAGGTCGGTGGTCGCTCCGACCACCCACAGCGCGGTCACGCCGAGGAAGATCAGGCCGAAGACGAGATGGGCGATGGAAACGGACTTGGTGTTCATCGGTGCTCCACGGTGATCTGGCCGAGCTTGGCGTCGAGGTTCAGCTCGAGGGGGGCGGTGGTGGTGGCGGGTACGCCGGGCAGGCTCTTGTGCACCTCGTGGTTGATGCCGCCGCTGTCGTCGCCCGGCACGCTGATGCCGCCGGCGAAGTCCATGTCGGCATCGATGTCGACGTTGAGGCTGCGGGGCACGATCAGCTTGATGTTGCCGGTGCGCAGCTCGACGTTGATCTCCCGGCCGGCGAGCGCCTCCGGGTCGGAGACCCGGGTGAGGTCGAGCACGATCTCGCCCACGGTGGCCTCGTAGTTGCTGTGCACGAGCGCAGCGGAGGTCGGGGTCTCGTGGATCTCGCGGGCGTCCGTGCCGAACGATCCGCCGACTGCGACGCTCGCCGCGAGGGCGATCGAGGAGACGAAGCCGATCAGGATCAGACCGCCCGGACGACCAACGACGGACCCGACGAGGAGCATCACGGCGGTGATGCCGAGGGCCAGAGCGGGGTACGCGCCGTCGACCACGTGGTGGCCGTCGTCGTAGATGCCCAGCCCGCCGAGGGCGATGCCGATGAGCGCGAGCGTCGGCCAGAACCAGATGATCCCGGTGCGCTTGGGCCGCGGCGGGAAGACCGGCGGCCGGGCGACGGGCGGCTGCCACGTCGGCGGCTGTGCGGCACCGGCAAGGACCTGGGTGTCGCCTGGGGACTCGTACGCCGTCCAGGCGGGCGTTGCGGTCCCTGCGGGGGTCGGGGTCGAGCTGTCGGAGACGGGTCCCTCGGTGACGAGCTCCTGGGTGGTCGGGCTGCTCGTGGTGGCCTGACCCGGGCTGGGCGGAGGGGCGCCGTCACCGCGGGTGCGGTCGCGGATGATCATCACCACGGCGATGACCACGGCGATGCTGACGATCGGCCAGCCGGGGGAGAAGCCGCCGCCGAACGCGTCGCCGGCAGCGAGCAGGAACGCGATGCCGGCGGCGGCGATCAGCAGGATCTTGCGAGGCTCGTTGCCGATCCGGATCGCGCCGTGCGCGGCGTTGTCCTCGGGCACGAGCAGCCAGCAGACGGCGTACACGATGAGACCGGCGCCGCCGAAGAAGGCGAGGACGACCAGCAGCACCCGGATGATCGTCGGGTCGATGTTGAAGTGCCGGCCGAGGCCGCCGGCGACGCCGGCGATGTAGCGGTTCGACGTGCTGCGTCGCAGCCGGTCCAGGTCCTGGTGGGGCGGCGGCGCGGCCGGGCCGGGGCTCGGGTTCGGACCGGTGCCCTGGTCGTTGAGAGTCTCGTTCATGTCTCCATCGTGGGTGCCGGGCCGGTCGCGCACCATCGGGGACGCCCCTGATCCTGAGGGCTCACCGGTGACCGGGCCTCAGGGGTCGGCCAGGGATGGACCAGGGGTCGCACCCGATGTCCTGAGGTGTCGCGGATGCCACGATGGGACGGTGAGCACCCCCCTGACCGGTTCCGCGGCCGGCCCCGCCGCCCCGCGGAAGGCCTACCGGCACACCGATGACGCGATCATCGGTGGCGTCGCCGCGGGCCTCGCCGACCACCTGCACCTGCCGGTGCTCTGGGTGCGCGTCGGGTTCATCGTGCTCGCGGTCATGGGCGGCTTCGGCGTGGTGTTCTACGCCGGCCTGTGGATGGTCCTCCCGGCGCAACGGCACTTCGACGACCAGGCGCCAGGCCTCGCCGCGGCCGAGCGACAGGGCAAGCGCCGCCCGGGCCGGATCCGGCGGCTGGCCGACTTCGGTCCGCTGGTCGCCACCGGCGCGATCGCACTCGGCGTCGCCGCCTTCCTCGCCCTCGCCACCGGTCAGGGCGCTCTCTTCTGGCCGGTGCTTCTCGGCGTCGCCGGCGTCGCCATCCTGTGGCGCCAGGCCGACGAGGCCCAGCGCGAACGGTGGCTGGACTCCTCCGGACGGATCAGCGTCGTCCGCGCGGTCGTCGGGCTCGGTGGGCTCGCGTCGTACCTGCGACTGCTGCTCGGTGGCGTGCTGCTGATCGCGGCGATCACGTTGTTCTCTCTGGTCAGCGGCGACTGGGCCGCGGCGCGCAACGTCGGGCTGGCGGCGATCCTCTGCTTCGTCGGCCTGGGGTTCATCGTCGGACCCTGGCTGTTCCGGCTGTCCTCGGACCTGAGCGAGGAGCGGGCCGAGCGGATCCGCTCGCAGGAGCGCGCCGACGTGGCCGCGCACCTCCACGACTCCGTGCTGCAGACGCTCGCGTTGATCCAGAAGTCGGCGCAGGATCCCGCCACGGTCGCGCGGCTGGCCCGGTCGCAGGAGCGCGACCTGCGCTCGTGGCTCTTCGACTCCACCGGCGGTGATCCGACGACGTTCGCGGCCGCGCTGCGCACGCTCGCCGGCGAGATCGACGACCGGTACGGCGTACCGGTGGAGGTCGTCTGCGTCGGCGACGCCCAGGTCTCCGAGCGACTGCGGCCGATCGTGCTGGCGACCCGCGAGGCCGTGGCCAACGCCGCCCGGCACTCGGGTGCCGACAAGGTCGACGTGTACGCCGAGGCTGGGCCCGCTCGCGTCGAGGTGTTCGTGCGCGACCGCGGCACCGGCTTCGACCCCGACACGGTCGCGGAGGACCGGCACGGTCTGCGCGACAGCATCGTCGACCGGATGCAGCGCCACGGCGGGACCGCCGACGTCCGGAGCCGTCCTGGCGAAGGCACCGAGATCCGGCTGACCCAACCACTCGAGGAGACCGGATGACGATGAGCAAGCACACGGTCGTGCTCGTCGACGACCACGCGATGTTCCGGGCCGGCGTGCGCGCCGAGCTCGGTGACGCCGTCGAGGTCGTCGCCGAGGCCGCCGACGTCGACGAGGCGGTCGCGGCGGTGATCGCTACGCGGCCCGAGGTGGTGCTGCTCGACGTGCACCTGCCCGGAGGCGGCGGCGCCGACGTGATCCGGCGTACCCAGAGCAAGGCCCCGGAGACCAAGTTCCTCGCGCTGAGCGTCTCCGACGCCGCGGAGGACGTCATCGGCACGATCCGCGCCGGTGCTCGTGGCTACGTCACCAAGACGATCACGGGTGCCGAGCTGGTCGACGCCATCGACCGGGTCGCTGCCGGGGACGCGGTGTTCTCGCCGCGGCTCGCCGGTTTCGTGCTGGACGCCTTCGCGGGCACGATCGAGGTGGCCGCCGTCGACGAGGACCTCGACCGGCTGACCGAGCGGGAGCGCGAGGTGATGCGCCTGATCGCGCGCGGCTACTCCTACAAGGAGGTCGCCGCCGAGCTGTTCATCTCCATCAAGACCGTCGAGACCCACATGGGCTCGGTGCTCCGCAAGCTGCAGCTCTCCTCCCGCCACGAGCTCACCCGCTGGGCCTCCGAGCGCCGACTTCTCTGAAGCAAGTCCGCCCACCCGTGGCTGGGTCGGTGCGCGGGTCGCCGGGTCTCGACTGATCGCTCGCACGCTCGCTGCTCGACCACCTTGTGGCTGGGACCGCTCGCAAGCTCGCTGCTCGACCGCGGCGAGATCAGTCGGGGAGGAGGGAGGCCCAGGCGGGCCGCCAGCGAGGGCTGCGCTGCTGCATCTCCCAGGACAACGCGCGCAGGGTCGGGCCGGGGCCGGCGTACCAGTCCGGGAGGCTGTCGAAGGCGCGGTCGAGGGCGATCCGGTGGCCGTCGTACCGCACCCGGGCGACGATCCAGGCACCGGACTCCTCCTCGGCCTCGGCGCCGTGCAGCTCCTGCAACACATTGGTGAGGCTCCGCAGCGTCGCCTCGGAGAGCCGTACGTCGGGTCGCGCGGCGACCGTCTCGCCCTCGTCGACCAGCACGACGTGCTCGAAGGGCGGCGGCTCGGTGATCCGGGCCCAGCGGGCGAGCAGGGTGGGTCGCTCCGGCAGGCCGCGGTCACGTTCGGGCGTGTCGTGCATCTGCCGATGGATCTGCGTCTTGAGCCGGTTGCGGATCGCTCCTTGCGCGGCGACGTGGGCGACGCCGTGCGCCTGCTGCAGCAGAGGGGAGTCGGTCGTCAGCGACTTTGCGGCGGCGACGGAGTGCGGGTCCGCGCGGAGGAGCGGACCGAGCAGGTCCACGACACCGTCGAACATCCCGGTCGTGCTCGTGTCCCAGCCGTCGCGGGAGTACCAGGCCAGGAAGCCGGGCCGCTCGGCACGCGTGGCCCGCCACACCGCGTCCGATCGCGCCCAGTCGGGGGCGCCGGAGAGCGGGTCCACTCGCTCACTGACTGCGTCCTTGGCCGCGCCGGCCACGCGTCCCCAGATCACCGCGCGGCCGCCGCCGATGCGCTGCATCGAGGCCCAGGACCCGTCCATGCGGTAGTGCAGCACGTGGTCCTCGGGGTCGAGGTCGGTGCTCGCACCCTCGGGCAGGCGCCCGCAGTCGGCGAGGACCGCCCAGGACCACCAGAGGTCGTCGGCGGACGCGAGATCGTCCGCTTCCATGCCGTGATTCTGCCCGCTGGGGGACTACTCGGCGACCTCCGCGAGCGAGGTGTCGACCAGCCATTCCACCGGAGCGAGGTCGTCGGTGTACACGCGGCCGCCCGGGAGCGACGGTGAGATCCGCACGGAGGTGGCTCGCGCGACCTCCGCCAGGTCCGGCGGAAGCCCGGCAGCGGCGGCGGCGAGCCGGCCCGCGGGATCGGTCGCCGTGCTGCCGACCAGCATCACGTTGGTCGGCTCGGCCGGGTCGCGCCAGACGTTGTCGGCGCCGAACTCCGACCGCATCGTCGCGGACAGCACCTTCTCGAGCTGGTCGGACTGCTCGGGGTGGCCGACGTTGATCACGACGAGTCCGCCGGGGTTGAGGTGGTCGCGGACGAGCGTGAAGAACTCCTTGGTCGCCAGGTAGAACGGGATGTACGGCTGCCGGTACGCGTCGACCATGATCACGTCGTACCGCTGTGTGCTCTTCCGCAGCCACGGACGTGCGTCGGCGGTGTGCACGTGCAGGCGCGGCCCGCCGAGGTCGAACAGCTCGCGGCCGACCTTCGTGAGGGCGCCGTCGATCTCGACGGCATCGACGGTGGTCTGCGGAAAGTAGTGGCCGATCGCGCGTGCGGTGGTGCCGGCTGCGTTGCCGAGGATCGCCACCGACCGCGGCGGTGCATGCCCTCCGGCGAGCGAGAGGACGAGCAGCTCGTCCCAGTAGTTGCCGGTCAGCCACTCGCCCGGTCGGTAGAGCGAGTGCACCGCGTGACCTTCGTTGAGCTCGAGGGTCCGCTCGCCGTCGGAGTCCTGCAGGACCCGGGCGTACTGGTACTCCGTCTCCTTCTCCCAGATCACCCGCGACGACCCGTCCGCCGCCTTCACGGTGCCGGTCGGCAGCGCGATCAGGCCGAGGATCACCGCCGGTACGACGGCCGCGAGCACGCGCGCGCCGGCCAGGTGCGGCAGCGCCGACAGCGCCATCGCGGCGGCGAGGATCAGGAAGGTCCGTCGCGTGCCGACCACCGGGATCAGCAGCAGGGCCGAGAGGAACGTGCCGGTCAGCGAGCCGACCGTCGAGATCGCGTACAGCCGCCCGGCCGTGCGGCCCGCGTCGGCGACGTGGTCGACCTCGAGCCGGACCGCGTAGGGCGAGACCATGCCGAGCAGGATGAGGGGGAGGGCGAGCAGCGCGCCGACGCCGAGCAGCGACCCGACGAACGTGGCGGCGCTGAGCTGGTCGACCGCCCGCACCGCCTGGTGCAGGAAGGGTCCGCTGACGAAGGGCACGACGGCGAGCAGCGCCGCCGCCACCAGCACGATCCGGGCCAGCCCGGCCGGTCGTGGGTCCCGGTCGGCGAACCGGCCACCGAGGGCGTAGCCGATCGAGAGCGCGACCAGCACGACGGCGATCGTGTTCGCCCAGACGATCGTGCTCGCGCCGAACCACGGGGCGAGCAGGCGGGCCGCGGCGATCTCGGCACCGAGCGATCCCGCGCCCACCGCGAAGACGAGCACCTCGAGGGAGCGGGAGCGGTGGGCCACAGTGCCGAACCTATCCGGGCGGGGGCTGGCACGACGGGCACCACCACACCGTGCGCTCCGACCCGTCTGGGCCGAACTCGTCGTAGGAGATCGGTGTCCCGCAGCGCAGGCACGGGCCGCGGCGACGGTAGACCCACAGCGAGCGGCCGGGGCGACGGTCACCCGTGGTGATCCGGACGGGGCGGTCGCGGTTGGCGACGAGGAGGGCGTGCGCCCGCGCGACCATGCGGCGGAGGTCCGGCACCTGGTCGACGGGCGTGTGCGGGTCGACGCCGGAGAGGAAGCAGAGCTCGGCGCGGTAGATGTTGCCGATGCCGGCGAGGTTGCGCTGGTCCAGCAGCGCGACGCCGATCGGTACGTCGGGCGACTGCTCGAGCCGGCGTACCGCCTCGTCCTCGTCCCAGTCGGGTCCGAGCAGGTCCGGCCCGAGGTGGCCGACGACGGTGTCCTCCTCCGAGGTCGCGACCAGGTCGAGGACGACGGAGAACCCGATGGCCTCATGCGTGTCGGTCCGGAGGACCACCCGCGCCTCGTGCGCCGGGCGTCGCCACTGCGAGCCCACCGTCTGCACGTCCCAGCGACCCTCCATCCGCAAGTGGCTGTGCAGGGTCGCGTCGCCCTCGATCCGGGTCAGCAGGTGCTTGCCGCGCGAGACCGTCTCGAGCACCCGGCGTCCGCTCAGGTCGACCGTCGCGATCGAGGGGATCCGGAAGTCCGTGCGGACCAGCTCGTGGCCCGACAGCGGACGGAGCCTCTGGGCGGTCTGCCACACGTTGTCGCCCTCAGGCATGGCTGCCCTGGACGTGAGGCATGTGCGATTCTCGCGCCATGGTCACACCTTCGCAGAAGATCGTGCCCAGTCCGCTGCCTCTGGTGCAGGCACCGATGGCCGGCGGACCGTCGACGCCGGAGCTCGCCGGTGCGGTAGGTGAGGCCGGCGGGTTCGGTTTCGTCGCCGGTGCCTATCTGTCGCCGGACGCGCTGCGCGCGGCACTCGATCGCACCCGGGCGCTCACCAGCACGCCGATCGGCGTCAACCTCTTCGTGCCGGGGTCGCAACACGTCGACGACGACGCGATCGCCCGGTACGCCGAGGAGCTCGCACCGCTCGCCGACCGGTTCGGCGTGGCGCTCGGAGCGCCGCGCTGGGAGGACGACTCCTTCGACGCGAAGGTCGACGCCCTCATCTCGGCGGGCGTGCACCTGGTGACGTTCACCTTCGGCGTGCCGCGCCCCGAGGTGATCGCCCGGCTGCAGCGCGCCGGCGTGCTCGCCGGCGTCACGGTGACCTCGGGAGTGGAGGCCGAGCTCGCGGCCGCCGCGGGCGCCGCCCTGCTGGTCGTCCAGGGCACCGAGGGCGGCGGCCACCAGGCCGTCCTCGACCCGTCGGAGCCGAACAGCACACCTCTTCTGACCGCTCTGCGTGAGGTCCGGCGGCTCGACCTGCCGATGATCGCGGCCGGCGGCATCATGTCCGCAGACGACGTGCGGGCGGTCCTCGACGCCGGGGCCGTCGCGGCACAGGTGGGCACGGCACTCCTGTGCACGCCGGAGGC
>JAEKKP010000205.1 GCA_019510315.1 Propionibacteriales bacterium | reverse complement strand
GGCGCTGCAGAAGGATCTGCAGCGCCTGGTCCGCAGGCGTGCGCAGCCGCCGGAACTCGGACCGGCCGACGTCGACGAGCTCCCAACCGGTCAGGTCGGCCCAGAAGCGGCACTCCTGGTCCCAGACCTCCGGCGGGATGTCGACGCAGACCTGGTCGACCACCGACCGGTTGCCGTCGGGCCAGGTGGCCGCCGCGGGCCGGACCGACTCCGACCCGTCGACGAGGCAGTAGGGCAGGCCGCCCGGCGACCGATGTGGCTCGAAGATCTGGTCCGCGCGGTGGACGTCGACGTGGACGCCCGGGTCTCCCGACCTGACCCGCTGCACGCGCAGGAACGCGTCACCGGCGGGTGGCACCAGGGTCGCGAACTCGTCGTGCTCGCCGCGCGGTGCCGACACGGCGTACCCGGTGACCGCGCGCCAGAAGTCGACGGCTGCGTCGTGCTCGCCGGCGGGGAGATCGAGGAAAGCCGTCAGCCACGTCGGTCCGTCCACGCTCCGACGCTACCGGGTGTGGAAGCATCGAACCGTGGCCATCGACTTCGCCGACTCGCCCACCGCAACCCTCGGCGTCGAGTGGGAGTTCGCGCTCGTCGACAAGAGCAGTCGCGACCTGGTGAACGCAGCCTCGGAGCTCTTCGACCTGGTCGCGACGCGCCACGGCCCGGAGCCGCGACTGCACAAGGAGCTGCTGCGCAACACCGTCGAGCTGACGACCGGCATCTGCGAGACGGTCGACGGCGCGATGACCGAGCTCGCGGAGATGATCACCAAGGTCAGGCCGCTCGCGGACGAGCTCGGGGTCGACCTGTACAGCGCCGGCACGCACCCGTTCGCCGCGTGGTCCCACCAGCTGCTGACGGAGGGCCACCGCTACGAGGAGCTGATCGCCCGGACGCAGTGGTGGGGCCGGCAGATGCTGATCTGGGGCGTGCACGTCCATGTGGGCGTACGCCGCGACCAGGTGATCCCGATCGTCAGCTCGCTGCTCAACTGGTACCCGCACCTGCAGGCTCTCTCGGCCTCTTCACCGATCTGGGCCGGCACCGACACCGGCTACGCCAGCAACCGGGCGATGATGTTCCAGCAGCTGCCCACCGCCGGGCTGCCCTTCCAGTTCGAGACGTGGGACGACTTCGAGGGCTACGCCAACGACCTCTTCACCACCGGTGTCATCGAGGTCATCGACGAGATCCGCTGGGACGTCCGTCCCGCGCCGCGCACCGGGACCGTCGAGGTGCGCGTCTGCGACGGCGTCTCGACGCTCTGGGAGATGCGGGCGCTGGTGGCGCTCACGCACTGCCTCGTGGTGGACCTCGCCGACCGGCTCGACCGTGGGGAGACGCTGCCGACGATGCCGCCGTGGCACGTGCAGGAGAACAAGTGGCGCGCCGCGCGCTACGGCCTGGACGCCTGGATCATCCTCGATGCGGCCTCCAACGAGCGCCTCCTCCTCGACGACCTCCACGACCTGCTCGACCGGCTCCAGCCGGTGGCGCAACGCTTGCACTGCGTCGACGACCTCGCGCTCGTCCGCGAGATCCCGGTCCGCGGGGCGTCGTACCAGCGCCAGCGCCGGGTGGCCGAGGCCTGCGACGGAGATCTGGTCGCCGTGGTCGACTCGGTCGTCCGGGAGCTCTAGCCGACCAACGGTGGGATCTGGTCGGTGGCGGCGAGCGGGTCGAGCCCGGTGACCGCGAGCAGGTCCGCCAGCAGCGAGCGCGTCTGCGCGAGGACCACCTCCGCAGAGAGCGCGGACGTGCGCGGCAGCTCCGACGACCGGTGGCCGAGCTCGACGAGCGGCGCGAGCACCGCACTCGCCATCCGGTCGGCCCGGAGCTCGTCGGCCATCCGGTCGGTCAGCTCGGCGAGCTCGCGCAGGAAGCCGGCGTACTCGACGGGGATCGGCTCACCGCGGTAGTTGGCGACGGCAACCCGCCGCGCCAGCACGCGGGTGTTGCGCAGCGCGAAGTCGAGCGGCTCGACGAGGTCGGTGAGCCGGCGCATCCCGCCACGGTGCCGCCAGCGGAACGGCGAGGACGCGAGCACCGACATGCCCTCGTCGGACGCCGCCCGCAGCTCGGCCACCAGGCCGTCAGTGGTCCGAGCATCCGACAGCGTCGCGAGCGCACGATCGACGTCGCCGTCCTCGATGCTGTCGGCCGACGCCATCAGAAGAGCGCCGATCTTCCGGACCACGAGGGCCGCCTGCTCTCGCGGACGACGCAGCGGCGCGCCGGGTACGACGGTCGCGGCCAGCAGCGCCACCGCGCCGCCGATCAGGGCGTCGCTCCAGCGCAGGAACGCCTGTCCGGGGTCGGGCAGCAGCGTGCTGACCACGATCCCCTGCACCGCCGCCTGGGTCACGAAGATCGCTCCCGCGTCCAGCAGCAGGGCGGCCGTCATCCCCAGGGCAACAACCAGTGCGACCTGCCACGCCCCGGAGCCGACCCAGTGGGTCAGCAGGTCGCCGAGGAAGACGCCGATCGCGACGCCGAGGGTCACCTCGGCGACGCGCCGCAGCCGCTGGCCGTAGCTGGTGCCGAGGCCGACGACCGCGGCGATCGGCGCGAAGAACGGCGTCTGGTGCCCGAAGACGTCCGACGCGACCAGCCACGCGAGCCCGGCCGCGATCGCACACTGGCCGACCTGCCACGACTTCGAGCGCAGCCGAGCGACCCGCGCTCGCACCGAGGTCCGGCCGCGGGCGACGGCGAGGTCGAACGCGGGGCTAGGGCTTCGGAAGTGTCGATCCACGTCCGTGCAACATCGTGATCAGCTTGGCCATCCGCTGCTCGTCCTTCTCGGTCCGAGCGAACGTGGTCAGGGCAAGCAACGGCTTCATCCGCTGGCGGGTGATCGCGTGGGCGTAGCTGAACTCCTTGAGGCCCTCGGGCCCGTGGATCCGGCCGAACCCTGAGTCCCCGATGCCGCCGAACGGCAGCGAGGGCACCCCGGCGAACGTGATCACACCGTTGATCGCCGTCATCCCGACCCGCAGCCGCTCGGCGATCTGCATGCCGTGGGCCTTGGAGTACACGGTGGAGCCGAGGGCGTAGCGCGAGTCGTTGGTCCGTGCGACGGCCTCGTCCATGTCGCGCACCTTCGCGACCGTCATCGTCGGCCCGAACGTCTCCTCGGTCACGGCCGAGGAGTCCTCGGGTACGTCGACCAGGATGGTCGGCTGGACGAACCGCTCGCCGACCGCGTCGGGCCCACCGAGCACCGCCCGGCCACCTCGCGCGATCGCGTCGTCGACGTGCCGCCGGATGACGTCGACCTGCGACGGCATCGTGATCGGGCCGATCGCCGCCTGCGTGTCGACGGTGCCGTGGATGTCGCTGGCCTTCGCGACGAGCTTGGTCAGGAACTCGTCGTACACGCGTTCGTGCACGTAGATCCGCTCCACGCCGGCGCACGTCTGGCCGGCGTTGGCGCACGCACCCCACACGGCGCCGTCGGCGGCGGCGTCGAGGTCGGCGTCCTCGTCGACGATGAGGGCGTCCTTGCCGCCCGCCTCGATCAGCACCGGGGTGAGCGTCTCGGAGCAGGCCGCCATCACCTTCTTGCCGGTCGCCGTGGACCCCGTGAAGGCGAGCTTGTCGACTCCGGCGCGGCAGAGCGCGGCGCCGGTGTCGCCCAGGCCCGTGACGACCTGCAGCACCGGCCGGTCGATGACCTCCCGGAACGTGCTCGCCAGCCAGGCGCCGACGCCGGGGGTGTACTCACTGGGCTTGAAGACCACCGCGTTGCCGGCCGCGAGGGCGTAGGCGATCGAGCCCATCGGCGTGAAGACGGGGTAGTTCCACGGGCCGATCACGCCGACCACACCGAGCGGGCGGTACTCGACGGTCGCCCGCTGGTTCGCCATCACGAGGCCGCTGGGCACCTTGCGACGCTTGAGCACCTTCTCGGCGTGGCTCGCGGCCCAGGCCAGGTGGTCGATCGCCAGGGAGCTCTCCAGCAGCGCGTCGCCGTGCGGCTTCCCGGTCTCCTGGTGGATCACCTCGGCGAGCTGGGCGATCCGCCGGGTGATCACGCCCTTCCAGGTGTTGAGGCGCTCCTTGCGCTCGTCGTACGAGAGTGCGCCCCACCACGCGGCCGCCTCGCGCGCCCGCTCGACAGCGGCCCGTACGTCGGCCTCGCCGTGCACCGGATAGGTCTCGACCACGTCGCCGTTGCGGGGGTTGAGGGAGTCGAACGTCGCCGGCCGGGCATCGGCCGTCTGCAGGTCATTCTCGGTGAGGGTCATGAGCTCTTCCTGATCTCCTCGGCCGCCTTCTCGGCGATCATGATGGTTGGTGCGTTGGTGTTGCCCCGCGGGACGGCCGGCATGACGGACGCGTCGACGACCCGCAGCCCTTCGACGCCGCGCACGCGCAGCGACGGATCGACGACCGCGTCCTCGCCCGTGCCCATCGCGCAGGTCGCCACCGGGTGGAACAGCGTCTGAGCATTGCGGCGTACGTGCTCGAGCAGGTCGTCGTCCGTGGGGTCCTCCGGCAGCTCCCACGGACGGTCCAGGAACCAGGCGAGCGGCCCCTGTCGGCAGGTCTCCCAGGTCAGGCGCATCCCGGCGAGCATCGCGTCCAGGTCGACCTGGTCCTCGAAGTACGCCGGGTCGATGGCCGGGTGGATCGACGGGTCCGCCGCGCGCAGCCGCAACGTGCCGCGGCTGGCGACGGACACGAGCGTCGCGCCGGCAGTGAACATGCGCGAGGTCGGCTCGTGGAAGCCGTTGTCGTAGAACCCCGACGGCGCCACGTGCACCTGCAGGTCGGGCGCCGACAGTCCCTCACGAGAGGCGAGGAACGCGCCACCCTCGCCGACGTTGGAGGTCAGTGGACCGGTCCCCCGGGCCTTCCAGCGCAGCAGGCCACGCACGTTGTTGTAGTCGGCGAGGTCGGTGGTGCCGGTCGTGTGCCACAGCAACGGGACCACCGGATGGTCCTGCAGGTTGGCCCCGACACCGGGGACGTCGACCCGCACGTCGATCCCGTGCTCGCGCAGGTGCGCCGCCGGGCCGATGCCGGAGAGCATCAGCAGGTGGGGGCTGTTGATCGCCCCGCCGCAGACGAGCACCTCGCGGCGCGCCGACACCGTGTGCTCGGAGCCGCCCTGCCGGAAGACCACGCCGGTCGCGCGTTCGCCGTCGAGCACGACCCGGTGCGCGAGCGCGTGGGTCGTGATCGTCAGGTTGTCGCGGCCGGCCGCGGGCCGCAGGTAGCCCTCGTACGTCGACCAGCGCCGACCCTTGTGGCAGGTGACCTGGTAGAGCCCGGCGCCGTCCTGCTCGACGCCGTTGAAGTCGTCGTTGCGCTTGAGCCCCTGGCTGACCGCGCTCTCGACGTAGGCCGTGGTGAGCTCGTGCGTCCAGCGGCGGTCCTCCACCCACAGCGGACCGCCCTGCCCGTGCAGGGGACCGCCGAAGCGGGTGTTGCGCTCGGCCTTGACGAAGTAGGGCAGGACGTCGTCGTAGCCCCAGCCGGTCGCGCCGTACTGGTCGCGCCAGGCGTCGTAGTCGGCACGGTTGCCGCGGATGTAGATCATCGCGTTCATCGCCGAGCAGCCGCCGAGCGCCTTCATGCGCGGCCAGAAGGCACGGCGGCCGTGGAGCTGCTTCTGCCCGGTCGTCGAGTAGTTCCAGTCCCACTTCGTCTTGAACAGCGAGGCGAACGCGGCCGGGATGTTGACCTCGTCGACGTCGGACTCGCCACCCGCCTCGAGCAGCAGCACCGTCGTGCGCGGGTCCTCGCTCAGCCTCGCCGCGAGCACGGCCCCGGCGCTGCCGGAACCCACCACCACGTAGTCGTACGTCGCGTCGCTCACACGGGCAACCTACTCCGCCGTACGCCGTGGCGGCGGTCGTCTCGCCTCGGCTTCCCAAACCTCGGCCGAGCCGCGAGGATCGGGACCGTGCCGACTCCCATCGACCCGACCTCACTGGGCTTCCTGCTCGCGGAGAACCGCAACCAGCCGATGCACGTCGCGGGGCTGCAGCTGTTCGAGAAGCCGGCCGACGCAGGCGACGACTACGCCCGTCAGCTCTTCGAGTCCGCACTCGCTGTCGAGGAGATCTCCCCTCTCTTCCGGAAGCGGCCCTTCGTCTCGCTCGGCACGCTCGGACAGTGGGTCTGGACCGACGACAAGGACTTCGACGTCGAGCACCACGTGCGCCACAACGCACTGCCACAGCCGGGTCGGGTGCGCGAGCTGCTCGAGCTGGTGAGCCGGCTGCACGGCACGATGCTGGCCCGCGAGCGGCCACTGTGGGAGTGCCACATCGTCGAGGGGCTGGCCGACGGGCGGGTGGCCATGTACACGAAGATGCACCACGCCCTCGTCGACGGGATCTCGGCGATGAGGCTGATGCAGAGCGTGCTCACCACCGACGAGGACAAGCGCAACATGCCGCTCCCCTTCGACGCCCGGGCAGTCGCCCGCACGGCGAAGGCCCGTCAGGAGGCCGAGCACAACCTCGCCGCGGTCCCGGTGACCGCGCTGCGCACGGCGGTGGGGCTCACCGCCGAGGCCGCCGGAATGCCGGCCGCCTTCATCAAGACGCTGACCAAGGGCATCCGCAACGAGACGTCGGCCCTGTCCCTGCACGCCCCGAAGACGATGTTCAACGTCAACATCACCGGCTCGCGGCGGTTCGCGGCCCAGGGGTGGCCGCTCGAGCGCATCCGCGCGATCTCCAAGGCCAGCGGTACGACGCTCAACGACGTCGTGCTGGCGATGTGCTCGGGCGCCGTACGCGCCTACCTGCAGGAGCTCGGCAAGCTGCCGGACGCCTCACTCGTGTCGATGGTCCCGGTCGGGCTGAAGTCGCGGGGCGCGGACTCGATGGCCGGGGGCGGCGGCAACGCGGTCGGCTCCGTGATGGTGCGGCTGGGCACCGACCTCGCCGACCCGGCCGACCGGCTCGCGTCGGTGCACAGGTCGATGAAGGCCGGCAAGGAGGCCCTCGGGTCGATGACGCCGAACCAGATCGTCGCGATGAGCGCGCTCGGCATGGCGCCGTCGATCATGATCCCGCTGCTGCGGCTCAACGGGATCGTGCGACCGCCGTTCAACCTGATCATCTCCAACGTGCCCGGCCCGCGCTCCACCCAGTACCTCAACGGCGCCCGGCTGACGGGCACCTATCCGGTGTCGGTCCCGATGCAGGGCATGGCCCTGAACATCACCTGCAACAGCTACGCCGACGACCTCGACTTCGGCCTCACCGGCTGCCGCCGGTCGGTGCCCCACCTCCAGCGGTTGCTGACCTACCTCGACGAGGAGCTCGACCTGCTGGAGAACGCCGCGGGCGTCGCCTGAGCCGATCGAGGGCCACGGTCTCGTCATCTCGGACTTCGCCCCGGGAAGAACCGGGGTGCAGGTAGCGTTGGGCTAGCAGACGGAAGGGAGAACGCAGATGGTGCTGTTTCGCCGCCAGCTCGGCGACGTGCTCCGTGGTGAGCGGATGCGTCGCGGCATGACGTTGCGTGAGCTCTCCTCCGAGGCCCGGATCAGCCTGGGCTACATCTCCGAGATCGAGCGCGGCCAGAAGGAAGCGTCCTCGGAGCTGCTGTCATCGCTCTGCGAGGCCCTCGAGGTGCCACTGTCGAGCGTGCTCCGCGAGGTCAGCGACACCGTCGCCGTCGAGGAGCGCGAGGCCCTCGAGGTGCCACTGTCGAGCGTGCTCCGCGAGGTCAGCGACACCGTCGCCGTCGAGGAGCAGCGGATCGCGGCCGAAGCCGTGGTCGAGCGGGTTCCGACCCGTGGCGAGGTCGTGGCGTCCGCCGCGTAAGCACGCCCGAGGCCGCTTCGCGCGACCTCCTCAACCATCGTGGCGCTGGTAGCGGCCCCGGCGGTGCTCGAGCGGTTGCCGGTCGGCGACCATGACGATCTCCTCCACCGTCGTGGTGGCGAGCGCCGACCAGCCGATGTCGGTGAGGGTCTCCAGGCGGACCAGCGCGTGAGTGCGGTCGGCGAGCACCGGGCCGTGGACGGCCTGCGTCCACTGGCCGAGCCGGAACGCGCCGCCCGGCGCGGGAGCGACGCCCCCGAACACGTCGGCCAGGCCGTGGTCCTCCCACTCGAGGAGGTGAACGACGGCCAGCCCCGTCGCGGCCAGTCGCTCGGCGAAGGCCGAGTCCGGATCGAGGAGGCCGAGGACGCGGGCAGGCTCTCCGTTCGCGACCATCAGCGACGAGACGGTGAGCCCGGCGCGGTCGTCCTCCGCACCCGCGGTCCAGAGCGACACGGCCCCGCCGAGGCGACCGCGGAACCGGCGTACCGGGTCAGGATCGGCGGCGAACGGGTTCGTCGAGTGGATGGTCATGCACGGGCCGCGGGAAGCGCGGTCACGAGGCCTTCGAGGCCGGCCCCGCCGGGGAGGCCTCGTCGGTGGTGGCATCGTCGGTCGGCGCCTCTGCAGGCTCCTCGTCGGTGCTCTCCGGTGCCGCAGCGGCCCGCTGGGCAGCGCGAGCCGCGGCCTCCGCCTTCTTGGACTCGTCCTTGGCCCGCGTCGCGTACATGTCGACGTACTCCTGGCCGGAGAGCCGCATGATCTCGTACATGATCTCGTCGGTCACCGAGCGGAGGATGTAGCGGTCGTTCGCGAGGCCTTCGTAACGCTCGAAGTCGAGCGGCTTGCCGAACCGGACGACGGGCCGGGTGAACGATCCGAACTTCTTGCCCGGAGGCGCCACGACGTCGGTCCCGACGACGGCGACGGGGATCACGGGGACGCCGGTCTCCAGGGCGAGGCGGGCCACGCCGGTCTTGCCGCGGTAGAGCCGGCCGTCGTGCGAGCGGGTGCCCTCGGGGTAGATCCCGAAGAGGTCTCCCTCATCGAGCACCCGCTGCGCTGCGGTCAGTGCGCCTTCGGCCGCGGAAGCGCCGGAGCGGTCGATCGGCACCTGCCCCGAGCCGGAGAAGAACATCCTCTGGAACCAGCCCTTGATGCCCGGGGTGTTGAAGTACTCGGCCTTCGCGACGAAGGTCACGCGCCGCGGCAGCGTCAACGGCATGAACAACCAGTCGGCGTACGAGAGGTGGTTGCTGGCGAGGATCGCCGGACCCTCCGACGGGACGTTGTCCGCCCCTTCGACCTGTGGCCTGAACACCAGCCGCAGCAGCGGTCCGATGGCGATCCACTTCAGGAACCAGTAGAACAACCGACACCTCCTCCGTCCCTCGCACCCTAGCC
The DNA here is from genome assembly GCA_019510315.1 of Propionibacteriales bacterium. Taxonomy (GTDB): domain Bacteria; phylum Actinomycetota; class Actinomycetes; order Propionibacteriales; family Nocardioidaceae; genus Marmoricola. The sequence continues at coordinate 7,588 of JAEKKP010000205.1, read as the reverse complement.
CCTCTGGGGTGCCCGTGAAACGATGAAGTCGTCCTGCCCAGCCCTTGGGCGACCACCCCGACGGACGTCCGTCGGTCCACCCGCGAAGCGAGGCTCCCGTGGCACTGGCACCCCATGCCGACCCGTTCACCAGCGACGGGACGCCGGACGCGTCGGGCCGCCGCGTCGGCGTGCTGCTGAGCCACGGCTTCACCGGCTCGCCCGCGTCGATCGTGCCGTGGGGCCAGTACCTCGCCGAGCAGGGGTACGCCGTGTCGGTGCCGCTGCTTCCCGGCCACGGGACGACCTGGCAGGAGATGTGCACGACCACGTTCGCGGACTACGCCGAGGCCCTGGAGCAGGAGTTCGAGAAGCTCCAGGCACGGGCCGACACGATCGTGGTCGGCGGCCTCTCGATGGGTGGCTGCCTCGCACTGTGGCTGGCGGAGCGACGCCCCGCGGACCTGGCCGGCCTCGTGCTCGTGAACCCGATCGTGAAGAGCGTCAACCGGCAGCTGCTCGCCCTGCCGGTCCTCAAGCACCTGACCAAGGCCGTGCCGGCCATCGGCGACGACATCAAGATGCCCGGCGTCAGCGAGTATGCGTACGCGAAGACCCCTTTGAAGCCGTTGCACTCGATGGTGCGCACCTGGCCGCAGATCCGCGCCGACCTGCCGAAGGTCACCGCACCTCTGCTGATGTTCCGCTCGGCCGAGGACCACGTGGTCGACCCGACGTCCGGGCCGATCATCCTCGGCTCCGTGTCGTCGCGCGACGTGACCGAGCGCGTCCTCGAGAACAGCTACCACGTCGCGACGCTCGACAACGACGCTCCGCAGATCTTCGAGGAGTCCGCCGCGTTCATCCACCGGGTCACTTCGCCTTGACCGGTCACGACGACGAGGGCGCTCGCCGGGCGCGCGAGGACGCCGAGTGGCAGTCGATCGTCGAGAACTACGGCGACCAGCCCGAGGCCGCGCCGCCGGCTGCGGATCCGGAGCCGGTCGTGGACCCAGCCATCTTCGAGATGCCGGCCGCCCTGGGTCCGCGCAGGCTGCAGGACGAGGACGACCGGTTCGTGCCGCCGCCCGCGCCCCCGGTCCCCCGGCCCCACGGCCTGCGGTTGGCGGCGTGGCTGGGACTGTTCGGTGTGCCGGCCGTCGTACTGGTGTGCATCGTGCTGCACGTGTCCCTCCCGTCGCCCCTCGGATTCCTCGCGCTGATCTGGTTCGTCGGTGGGTTCGGCTACCTCGTGGCGACCATGAACGGCCCCAAGGACCCCGGTGGCGGGTGGGACGACGGCGCCGTGGTGTGATCCGGCACACCGGCAACCAACCGAGCAGGAGGAGCAGCCGTGCGCAGCGAGACGGTCGAGATCACCGGACATCTCATGGACACCGGAGATCACCGGACATCTCATGGACACCGGGATCCTGTCCCGGGTGCTCGACGACATCCGTGAGTACGACGGCGACTACGTCATCGACCGGTTCGACGTCGGCCACGACGCGGGCGACATCTCGCACGCCCAGATCACCGTGTCGGCGGAGGACGACGAAGCCCTCCAACGGCTGCTGATGCGGCTGCAGACCCGCGGCGTCAACCAGGTCGACCCGGGCGAGGCCGAGGTCTCCGTCGCGGAGCAGGACGGCGTCTTCCCGGACGGCTTCTACTCGAGCACCAACCTGGACACCGACGTGCGCCTCTCCGGCACCTGGATCGAGGTCGACAACCCCGAGATGGACTGCGGCCTGATCGTCGAGGACGGCGGCGACGGAGTGCGCGTGCGCACGCTGCCGATGGCCGACGTCAGGGCCGGCATGAAGGTCATCTGCGGCGCGTCCGGCATCAAGGTCAAGGTGCCGATCTCGACACGTGAGGAGGGCGGCTTCGGCTTCATGGAGTCCGCGGTCTCCAGCGAGAAGCCGCAGGCCGTGCTCGTCCGACAGGTGGCCGACGGCATGCGCCAGGCCAAGGAGGCCGGTCAGAAGGTCCTGTGGGTCGGCGGCCCCGGAGTCATCCACACCGGGGCGGCTCCCGCCATGGTCGAGCTGGTGAAGGCCGGGTACGTCGACGTGCTGTTCGCCGGCAACGCGCTCGCCACCCACGACATCGAGGCGGCGCTCTACGGCACCTCGCTCGGCATCGACCTCGCCATGGGCCAGGGCGTCGAGCACGGCCACGAGCACCACATCCGCGCGATCAACACGATCCGCAAGGCCGGCTCGATCAAGGCCGCCGTCGACCAAGGCGTCCTGACCGGTGGCGTGATGCACGCGCTGGTCACCGAGGGCAAGCGGTTCGTGCTCGTCGGCTCGGTCCGCGACGACGGTCCGCTGCCGGACGTCCACACGGACGTGATCGACGGCCAGCGCGCCATGCGTGCCGAGCTCGGCGGGGTGGGCTTCTGCCTGATGGTGGCGACGATGCTGCACTCCGTGGCGACCGGAAACATCCTCCCGGCGTCGGTCCCGCTGGTCTGCGTCGACATCAACCCCGCCACCGTCACCAAGCTGGCCGACCGGGGGTCATCGCAGGCGCGCGGCATCGTCACCGACGTCGGGCTCTTCCTCGAACAGCTCGCGGTCGAGCTGGTGCCCGACTACCGGCGCCGCTGAGACCTCAGGACTCGTCCCAGTCGCTGTCGTCGAGGTCGATCTTCTCCACCGGCGAGCGCTTGTCCTGCGGCACCTGGGTCGCGAGGACTCCGGCGGCGGCGTGCATCAGCGAGCTGGCGGCGACGGCGAGGTGCGCCTTCACCTCCGGGCTGGTCGTGCGCACCGCGTGGATCACCTGGCACACCGGGCAGTACCGGCAGTCCTCGGACCCGGTCGCGATGTGCTCGTTGATCGCGTGCGCCGTCTCGGACATCGCCGCCGCCGCGCCTGCAGCGGAGCCGGCGTAGTCGACGCCCTGGTCGCGCGCCCAGCCGGACAGCGCCGCGAACAGCTTCGCCGCCTCCTCGCCCACACTCCCGATCGGCTCGTCGGGGCGGTCCCCACCGGTGTCGCTCACGAGCGCTCCTCTCGGTCCGCGGCCGGAGCTCCCGGCGCGGCGTCTGTGTCGATGCGGAACTTCACCTGCAGCGACCCGGAGCCGACGCGCGCGCCGGTCACCGTGTGCCGGGCCAGCGCGGTCGGCAGCGCGAGCAGGCGACGGTAGGACCCGACGGTGACGACGAGCTCGTCACCGTGGCGGGCGAGGTCGACGTCCTTCTTCTCCGCGAACGGCAGCGCGATCTTCAGGACGGCGCCCTCGTCGGTGCGGCTGATCGTCATCGGACCCTCGGCCGCCGGCGTCGCGAGCGGGTCCGCGCCGGCGTACGCCGCCTCGGCGAACGCTGCGAGCGCCTCCACCCCGACCGGCTCACCGGGCTGGTAGGACGACAGCCAGATCGGCAGGTCGACGAACGACTGCCGCACCTCTGCCAGCACGGAGCGCTGGGCCGACACCCAGCTGTCGCGCCACTCGTCGGCACCGCCGGACGGGAAGACGCGGTTGGCGATCACGCCGTCGACGCGGTAGCCGTAGAGCGAGAGCGTCGTCAGCGACCGGCGTGCCTCCGCGACCACGACCGCCTCGGGCGTCAGCACGAGGCGCACGCTCGCCTCCTTCTCGGTGAGGATGCTCTGCACCTCCTCGAGGTCGCGGTGCAGCCGCTCGACCGCCTCGAAGACGGAGTCCTCCGGCATCGGTACGCCGGTCGCCCGGCTCAGCACCGGACGCAGGGCCTTGACGACGCGGCGCTGGACACCGAAGACGCGGGTCATGTACCAGTTCAGGGCCTCGGGCAGCGCGAGCAGCCTCAGGGTCTCGGCGGTCGGCGCGCAGTCGACGATGATCACGTCCCACGAGCCCGAGAGCGCGTGCGTGCGCAGCTCGAGGAGGGCGAGCACCTCCTCCGCGCCCGGGATCACGGTGAGCTCTTCCGCCGTGATCGGGTCGACGCCTGCTGCGTCGAGCACGGACATCAGGTAGCCCTGGATGTCGCCCCACGAGCGCTCGAAGCGGCGCTGCGCGTCGACCTGGTGGACCGACAGGTTCTCGGCGACCGGGGTCGGCTCGGCGCCGATCGGGACGCCGAAGGCATCGGCCAACGAGTGCGCGGCGTCCGTCGACAGCACCAGCGTCCGCTCTCCGCGGGCGGCCGCGAGCGCCGCCGTACCGGCCGCCGAGGTGGTCTTGCCGACCCCGCCCTTGCCCGTGAACAGGATGATCCGGGGCGAGCTCATCGGCGACTCACCGCTGGGACTCGACGCGCTTCTTCAGCCCTTTCAGCGCGGTGTCGATGATCACCTTCTCCGCCTTCCGGCGGAGCATCCCGATCATCGGGATCGCCAGGTCGACCGCCAGCCGGTAGGTGACGTGGGTCCGCGAGCCGGCCTCGGCGAGCTCGTAGGTGCCGTCCATCGCGCGCATCAGCTTGCCGTCCACGAGGTGCCAGTGGAGGGTGTGCGGGTCGGCGTAGTCGTAGGCGAGGGTGTAGGCATCCTTGACGCCGGCATCGAGCTCGAAGTGCACCTGCTCGGCGCGGCCGTCGGCCGATCTCTCGACGACCTCGACCTTCTTCATGCCCTGCACCCATGCGGGGTAGTCCTCGAAGTCGACGATCACCGCCATCACCTGCTCGGGGGTGGCGTCGATGTCGATGCTCGAGGTCGTCTGTTCGGGCATGGCGACGAGGCTATCCGATCCAAACGGGCCACTAGTAACGTGCAGGTGGCAAATGACGCGCGCGTCACACGCGTCGACACGCCCGCAACATCCAGCCCGACCTCCCCGGACAAGGAGCAGCGTGCGCGAGTACTCCACCGCCTTGCAGGTCGAGGTGCCCACGACCGGCAACCTCACCGACGACGTGGTCCGCAACGGGACCACGGGCCCCGACCGTGTGGCGTTCTCGCGGCGGACGACGGACGGCTGGCGCGACGTCACAGCGCGCGACTTCCTCGGCGAGGTGCGCTCCGTCGCGAAGGGCCTGGTCGCGGCCGGCATCGAGGCGGGCGACCGGGTCGCGCTGCTGTCGCGGACGCGCTACGAGTGGACCCTGTTCGACTACGCGATCTGGTTCGCCGGCGCCGTCACGGTGCCGATCTACGAGACCTCCAGCGCGGAGCAGATCGAGTGGATCCTGGAGGACTCCGGTGCGCGTGCCGTCGTCGCGGAGACGCCCGAGCACACCGGGCGCCTGAAGGAGATCCGCGACCGGGTCAGCGGCCTGCACCACGTCTGGTCCATCGAGGACAACGCGGTCTCGGTGCTGACGACCCTGGGCCACGAGATCACCGACGAGGCACTCGAGGAGCGGCGTACGGCGGCGGGACCCGATGCGCTCGCAACGCTGATCTACACGTCCGGGACGACCGGACGGCCCAAGGGCTGCATGCTCACCCATGGGAACTTCATGTTCGAGCTCACGGTGGCCGTCGACGAGCTCGACCGCCTCTTCACCCAGCCGGAGGACGGCGGCCCGGCGCCGGCCACGCTGCTCTTCCTGCCGCTGGCGCACGTCTTCGCCCGGATCATCCAGATCGGGTGCATCAAGGCACAGGTCCGACTCGGCCACTCCGCCGACATCAAGCACCTCCTCGACGACCTCGGCGCCTTCAAGCCGACCTTCATCCTCGCCGTGCCGCGGGTCTTCGAGAAGGTGTTCAACACCGCCTCGCAGCGCGCAGTGGCCGACGGCAAGGGCCGCATCTTCAACCGTGCGGCCGACACCGCGATCGCATGGTCGCGCGGCCAGGAGACCGGGAAGACGAGCGTGCTGGTGAAGGCACAGCACGCGCTGTTCGACCGCCTGGTCTACGCCCGCCTCCGCGAGGCCCTCGGCGGGCGGTGCGAGTACGCCGTCTCCGGCGGCGCTCCGCTCGGCGACAGGCTCGGACACTTCTACCGCGGCATCGGCGTCAACGTGCTCGAGGGCTACGGACTCACCGAGACGACCGCGGCCCTCACGGCCAACCTGCCGGACGCGCAGAAGGTCGGCACCGTCGGACGTCCACTCCAGGGCACGGCTGTCCGGATCGCCGACGACGGCGAGCTGCTGTTCAAGGGCGGCCAGGTGTTCACCGGCTACTGGCACAACGAGCAGGCAACTCACGACGCGATCGACGCGGACGGGTGGTTCCACACGGGCGATGTCGGCGAGGTGGACGACGAGGGCTTCGTCCGGATCACCGGGCGCAAGAAGGAGATCATCGTGACGGCGGGCGGCAAGAACGTCGCTCCGGCGGTGCTCGAGGACCGGCTGCGCGCACACCTTCTCGTCGACCAGTGCGTCGTGGTCGGCGACGGTCGCCCGTTCATCGGCGTACTGGTGACTCTGGATCCGGAGACACTGCCTGGATGGGCCGAGCAGCGCGGCAAGCCCACCGACGTCGAGAAGCTCCTCGACGATCCCGACCTGCAGGCCGAGATCGAGGCTGCCGTCGAGGAGGCCAACAAGGCCGTCTCGAAGGCGGAGTCCATCCGCAAGTTCCGGATCCTGCCCGACGAGTGGACCGAGGAGGGCGGCCAGCTGACGCCGAGCCTCAAGCTCCGCCGCAACGTCGTGATGCGCGACTACGTCGACGAGGTCGAGGCGTTGTACTCCCGCTGAGACGACGATCCGGCCCGAAAAGCCCGAAATTGGTAGGGACCAAGGGCCCGGAGTAGTCAATTCGGGCTATCCCGGCCTTCCGGATGGGTCATGTACGGCCGACCCGAGTGCAGCGACCCCGGTGATCGGGCAGAGTTTCCCGTGCACCGACACCGGAGGGGGTGTCGGCCAAGATCATCGCGGTGCTCGCGTGTGCGACCTCCCTTCTGGGCACCAGGCCCGGGGCGGTCCAGCGCGGCGCCGCCGACGAAGGGGCCCCGCTCATGGATCGCCGGAGAGTTCTGCTGGTCGTCGCCGCCATCATCGCTGCACTTGGGACCCTGCTGGTGTTCCTCTACGTGCGTGGTGCGGACGACCGCGCGAACGAGAAGTACCACGCCGTGCAGGTCCTCAAGGCGGTGAAGCAGATCGACCCGGGTGAGACGGTCGCGGCCGCACAGACCGCCGGCAAGATCCAGCTCGGCAGCATCGGTGTGGGCGACAAGCTGCCGGACGCGCTGACCGATCTGGCTCCGCTCAACGGCCAGCTCGCCAAGACCACGATCTTCCCGTCCGGGACGGTCAGGGCGTTCGACGTCGCAGGCGTCGTACCGAACTTGCTGGCGATGATCTGCTCGCCCGGGTAGATCGTGGTCTTCGCGAGCTGACCGTTGAGCGCGCCGAGGTCGGTGAGCGCGTCGGGCAGCTTCTCGCCCTCCCCGATGCTGCTCATCTGGATCTTGCCGGCTGTCTGCGCGGCCGCGACCGTCTCACCCGGCTCGATCTGCTTCACCGCCTTGAGGACCTGCACGGCGTGGTACTTCTCGTTCGCCCGGTCGTCCGCACCACGCACGTAGAGGAACACCAGCAGCGTCCCGAGTGCAGCGATGATGGCGGCGACGACCAGCAGAACTCTCCGGCGATCCATGAGCGGGGCCCCTTCGTCGGCGGCGCCGCGCTGGACCGCCCCGGGCCAGGTGCCCAGAAGGGAGGTCGCACACGCGAGCACCGCGATGATCTTGGCCGACA
>JAEKKP010000204.1 GCA_019510315.1 Propionibacteriales bacterium | reverse complement strand
GAGCCCGGGGCAACGACAGAGGCGTGCTTCGTCGGTGTCGGGCCGGAGGTGGTCGGGGTCCGGGTCGGGCGCGGGGTCGACGCGGTCGCCGAGGGCTGTGCCGCCGCCGGAGGCGGCGCGGGCGCCGTGCCCGGCGGGTCGGCGTCGCCGCCGTTCTGCCAGGAGAACGCGACGGTCGCACCCGCCGGCACCGTGAGCGAGCCGACGGCAACGCTGGAGTACTTCCACCCCGACGTGCCGTCGGACCAGTACAGCCCCCAGTAGGCGTCGGCCGGCGACGTGTTCACGCACGGGTCGCTGGCCGGCATGCCGTCCACCCGGCAGACGAACCCGGGCTGGCGCTGGGCGTAGTTCAGGTGGTGTCCGGTGTCCTCGAAGGCCTGCGCCGCGTTGCGGGTGCCGCTCGCGTCGCAGCCCTTCACGAAGCCGCTTCACGAGCCGCCCGTCGGGGTCGGCGATGCCGGACCGCACGACGACGCCGCGGAGCCGGATCGTGACGTGCTCGGCCGGGACGAGCCCGGTCACGACCACGCGGACCCGCTTGCCGCGGTGCACCTTGGTCCTTGCCGGCGTCACGCTCAGGGTGGTCGCACCGAGCACGCGCGCGACGAAGCCGGCCGAGTCGCCCTTGCCGACGGACGCAACGATCGTGCGGTTCGCGGTGCCGTCGGGCATCGTGACGACAACCGGGAACGCACCCGACGCCGGAGCGACCAGGCTGCGCGGGGCACCGACGCCGCTCACGCAGACGGTCGACCCGGGAGCTGCGCCGGTCACCTGGAAGGGCACCGCCGCGCCTGCCTGGACGAAGTCGGTCGGCCCGCTCACGTCGAACTGCGTGGTCGCGGGCGGCGCCCACTGGAGCACCGGCAGGGCCGGCGCCGTGGCCCGACGCCACTGGTCCAACACCGCGGTGGTGATGCCGTCCGTGCGGCCGGCGGCGACAGCGGCGTCGTCGTACCCGAGAGCGCCGGTCGGCGGCCCCGAGAGCTGGCTCGGGCATGCGGTCGGCTCATCGGCCTGGTGCGCGCGCACCCAGGTCGCGGCCTTGGCAGCCGCGGCCGTGTCGCCGAGCTCACCGAGCGCCCAGCCGGCGAGGCCGGTGCTGTCGGTGTTGGGCGCCTCGGTCGAGGCACCACCGCCGAACGAGCCGTCGGCGTGCTGTGCACCGTGGAGCCAGCTCTTGGCAGCGGCCAGCGCATCCGTGACTGCTTGGGTCGGGCTGGCGATCGCGGCGAGCTGGAGCGAGGCCAGGGCCGTCACGTCGGTGTCGGGCGCGCCGCCCGCGGCGTCACAGCTCTGATCCGCTGCAGCGGTCGCGGAGAACGAGAGTCGGAAGAAGCCAGCCGCGCACTGCTGGTCGAGGAGGAACGTCGTCACGCTGGGCGCCTTCGCGGAACCCGCGTCGGTCAGCGCCCGCGCCGCGAATGCCTCGCCGATCGTGTTGGCGAAGTCACCGAACGAGCTGGTGTCGGAGATCCGGCCCGCGTTCGGTGCCGTCGACGAGACCTGCGCTTCGAGACGTGTGATGAGGTTGACGCCGCCGAAGGACGCAGGATTTCCGCCCGAGACCTTGGCGAAGACCGCCGACTTGGCGACCGCGCCTGCGTACGTGCTTCCTGCGTCGCCGAATTCGTCGCCCGCGATGTAGTGGCCGCCACCGACGGCTGTCGCGATCGCGTTCCGGACGGCAGTCACCGCGGTGTCGTGACCGCCGATGGCCGCGAGCGACAGGCCGACGTCGATGGACAGTCCGTAGTCGTCATAGGCACCGAAGCCGGTGTCGGGGTAGTGCAGAAGACCGTTGGTCAGCTGACCTTCGAGCCACGTGGCGCCGATGGAGAGCGGCCGCGGGTCCGGCGTGTGGCGACTGCGACGAGGGCGCACAGCCGTCTGAGGTGCGACATGAGATTCCTTCCCGCTGCTTCAGCGGGAGGCACGGCATGCGACCCGCTGTTGATCCGCGACAGCGTGTGGTGGAGACGTCGGCAACGGGTGCTCCGGCTCGCCGTCGGCGCTCGAGGAGCGTGGACGGCCTACGGTTGCGGGTCAGCGCCGGACTTCGACCGGCTTCCCCCAGCTACGGACGTGATGGAGTTGTGGCGTCCTCCGGCGGAGGAAACGCCTGACCCTAACACCGGGAGATCAGGCCAGCTTCTCCAGGATCAGCTCCCGGACGCGACCCGCGTCGGCCTGTCCGCGCATGTCCTTCATGACCGCTCCGATCAGCGCTCCGGCCGCTGCGGCCTTGCCGTCGCGGATCTTGTCCGCGACGTCGGGATTGGCGGCGATGGCCCGGTCGACGGCCTCGGACAGGGCGCCTTCGTCGGAGACGATCGCCAGGCCGCGTGCCTTCACGACGGCGTCCGGGTCGCCCTCGCCGGCGACGACGCCGTCGATGACCTGACGGGCCAGCTTGTCGTTGAGGGCACCCTCGTCGACGAGGGTCTGCACGCGAGCGACCTGCTCAGGGCTGATCGGCAGGTCGGCCAGCTCGACACCCTGCTCGTTGGCCCTGCGGGCGAGGTCGGAGAGCCACCACTTGCGCGCTGCCTGAGGCGTCGTACCGGCCGCGACGGTCGCCTCGATGACGGGGATCGCCCCGGCCGCGACGACGTCGCGCATCTCCAGGTCGGCGAAGCCCCACACCGCCTGCAGCCGGGCTCGCCGCTCCCGCGGCGGCTCGGGCAGCGTGCCCCGCAGCTCCTCGACCCACGGCCGCGACGGAGCGACCGGGACCAGGTCGGGCTCGGGGAAGTAGCGGTAGTCCTCGGCGTCGGACTTCTCGCGCCCCGAGGTCGTGATGCCGGTGTCCTCGTGCCAGTGCCGCGTCTCCTGCAGCACCGACTCCCCCGCGTCCAGGATCGCGGCCTGGCGCGAGATCTCGTAGCGGGCCGCCCGCTCGACCGACCGCAGGGAGTTGACGTTCTTGGTCTCGGTGCGGGTGCCGAGCTTGTCCGAGCCGGCGAGGGCGAGCGAGAGGTTCACGTCACACCGCAGCGAGCCCTGCTCCATGCGGACGTCGGAGACACCGAGCCCGAGCAGGATGTCGCGCAGCGCGGCGACATACGCACGGGCCACTGCCGGCGCCTTCTCGCGCGTGCCGGTGATCGGCTTGGTGACGATCTCGATCAGCGGGATGCCGGCGCGGTTGTAGTCGACCAGCGAGTAGTCCGCCCCGTGGATCCGGCCGGTGGCGCCGCCGACGTGCAGCGACTTCCCGGTGTCCTCCTCCATGTGGGCGCGCTCGATCTCGATGCGGAACCGTTCGACACCGCCCTCGCCGTCATTGATTTCCACCTCGGTCCAGCCGTCGAACGCGATCGGCTCGTCGTACTGGGAGGTCTGGAAGTTCTTCGGCATGTCCGGGTAGAAGTAGTTCTTCCGGGCGAACCGGCACCACTCGGCGATCTCGCAGTTCAGCGCCAGCCCGATCCGGATCGCCGACTCGACGGCCTTGCCGTTGACGACCGGGAGGGACCCGGGCAGCCCGAGACAGGTCGGGCAGGTCTGCGTGTTGGGCTCGGCGCCGAACTCGGTGCGGCACCCGCAGAACATCTTCGTGACGGTGTTGAGCTCGACGTGCACCTCGAGCCCCATCGCGGGGTCGAAGCGCTCGAGCGCCTCGTCGAAGTCGACCAGCCCGCCAGAATCGGATACAGCGGTCATCGGGTCACCTCGGGGATCCGGTGGTCGAGCTTGTCGAGACCCAGCAGCGGCCGGCCCCACTCCTTCTCCAGCAAAGCCTCCAGCGCCGCACCCACCCGGTAGAGCCGGTCGTCGGCGAGCGCCGGCGCGAGCACCTGGAAGCCGACCGGGAGCCCGTCCTCGGGAGCGAGCCCGGCAGGCACGGACACACCAGGTACGCCGGCCAGGTTGGCGGGGATCGTGGCGATGTCGTTGAGGTACATCGCCAGCGGGTCGTCGAGCTTCTCCCCGATCGGGAAGGCCGTCGTCGGCGCCGTCGGCGAGACCAGCACGTCGGCCTGGCCGAATGCCGCCTCGAAGTCGCGACTGATGAGGGTGCGCACCTTCTGCGCCTGCCCGTAGTAGGCCTCGTAGTAGCCGCTCGAGAGTGCGTAGGTGCCGAGGATGATCCGCCGCTTCGCCTCGTCGCCGAATCCGGCGTCGCGCGTCGCGCGCATCACCTCCTCGGCGCTCGGGTTGTCGATCGTCTCCGGAAGCACCCGCAGGCCGTAGCGCATCGCGTCGAAGCGGGCGAGGTTCGAGGACGCCTCGCTCGGCATGATCAGGTAGTAGGCCGCGAGCGCGTGCACGAAGCTCGGGCAGGACACCTCGACCACCTCGGCGCCGGCACCGACGAGGAGCTGGACCGCCTCGTCGAAGCGCTGCTGCACACCGGCCTGGTAGCCCTCGCCGCCGAGCTCGCGGACGACGCCGACCCGCACACCGCTCAGGTCGGCGGCCGCGCCCTGGCGGGCCGCCTCGACCAGGGCCGGCAACGGCGCGTCGATGCTGGTGGAGTCCTTCGGGTCGTGCCCGCCGATGACCTCGTGGAGGAGGGCGGCGTCGAGCACCGTGCGGGTGACCGGGCCGGCCTGGTCGAGGGAGTTCGCCAGGGCGACGAGGCCGTAGCGCGAGACGCCGCCGTAGGTCGGCTTCACGCCGACGGTGCCGGTGACCGCGCCCGGCTGGCGGATGGAGCCACCGGTGTCGGTGCCGATCGCCAGCGGCGCCTCGAAGGCCGCCACGGCGGCGGACGACCCACCCCCGGAGCCGCCGGGGATCCGGTCGAGGTCCCACGGGTTGTGCGTCGGCCCGTACGCCGAGTGCTCGGTCGAGGAGCCCATCGCGAACTCGTCCATGTTGGTCTTGCCGAGGATCGGCAGGCCGGCCGCCCTCAGTCGGGCGACCACCGTCGCGTCGTACGGCGGCACCCAGCCCTCGAGGATCCGGGAGCCGCACGTCGTCGGCAGCCCCTCGGTGGCGAGCACGTCCTTGACCGCGATCGGCACGCCGTCGAGCGCGGACGCCGGCCGACCAGCCGCCCGGCGCGCGTCGGAGGCTGCGGCCTGTGCCAGCGCCCCCTCGGCGTCGACGTGCAGGAATGCGTGCACCGCGCCGTCGACCTGCGCGATCCGGTCGAGGCAGGCGCGGGTGAGCTCGACGCTGGTGGTCTCGCCGGACGCGAGCGCGTCGGCGAGGTCGGCGGCACTGCGGCGGACGAGGTCGGAGCCGGCGCTCACTGCTCGTCCCCGAGGATCCTGGGCACGGCGAACCGCTGCTGCTCCGAGGCCGGCGCGCCGGAGAGCGCCTGCTCGGCGGTCAGGCAGGGCTCCGGCTCGTCGGCCCGGAACACGTTGGTCAGCGGCACCGCGTGCGACGTCGGTGGGATGTCACCGGCCGCGACCTCGGCGATCGACGCGACGCTCTCCAGGATGACCGACAGCTGCGGCGCCAGGTGGTCGAGCTCGGCATCGCTCAGCTCGATCCGGGCGAGGTCCGCCAGGTGTGCGACCTCGTCGCGGGAAATCTCGGGCATGCGCCAATCCTAGGAGTACGACGACCCGCCGCCCGCGGCGCCTCCGCACCGACACCGGCCGCGCTGCCCGCCCGGCTGCTTCGTAGGCTCCGCGCATGGAGCCGATCCTCATCGCCGACGAACGCACCCAGGTCGAGGCGTTCCTCGACGCCAACCGCGACGACCTCGTCGAGACCCTCGACGGCCTGACCGAGGACCAGGCGCGTCGGCGCCTCGTGCCGTCGCTGACCACGCCGCTCGGCCTGCTCAAGCACGTCACCTGGGCCGAGCAGGTCTGGTTCCACGTCGGCCTCGCCGGTCGTACTCGCGAGGAGCTCGGCATCCCGCACGAGAACGACCCCAGCTGGGAGGTCACCGACGACGACACGATCTCCTCGGTGGTCGCGGAGTACCGCCGGGTGTGCGCGGAGGCGCGCGAGATCGCGTCGGCGTACTCGCTGGACGACCTCGTGCTGCACAACCGGCGCGGCCCCTTGACGTTGCGCTGGCTCTACCTGCACATGATCGAGGAGATCGCGCGGCACGCCGGGCACGCCGACATCCTGCGCGAGCAGATCCTCGCGGCGCCGATGGTATAGACCACCGGCCGCGCCCGCCCGGTCGGCCGATTGACTGCTCCGGGGCGGCCGTGGAAACTCAGGTACTCATCGGTTCCACAATGCGGGTGTCACCGGCAGACGTGCCGGCAGAGCACCACGCCAGGCAGACCATCTTCGGGAAAAGAGAGCGTGAGCCAGCAACGACCCCAGGGCCGGCGACGGGCGCACGACCAGACGGACGTGCCCAGCACCGAGCCCGCCACGTTCACCGAGCTCGCGGCGATGTGGCGCAGCATCTCCACCGCGCACGGCGTCCTCGACCACCACCGCCGACACTGGGAGAACACCGAGGCCGACGACCGGTTGGCCGAGCAGCTGTCCCTGGTGCCGATGCTCCACGACTGGCAGCCGGCGACCGAGGGCGAGGCGCGCGACCTCGCCTACCTCCTCGGGCTGTACGCCGAGCCGGCCGCCGACGCGACCCGCGAGGAGGTCGCCGAGGCGGTGAGCACGGCGATCCGCCGGATGGCGGCGCGCCGTGGGAGTGCAGGCCGTTCGGACTGACTTGCCGGGACTAAAGTCCTGAAACACCCCATATCCGTCTATAGGTGACGGATCACCCAGGATCCTGAGAGGACACGAGGACTGGGGAGGGTCCAATGAGCAGCAACGCGGGTTCCATGGTCAGGCTGGCGAGACCGGCTCACCGAACGGGGGCGCAGGCGGGACCACGTGTCCGCACGCCGCGGCGCGCCGTCGAACGTGCGAGCACGGTGTCCACTGCCGGATGGGCGGACCTTCTCGGTGCCCCCAGCCCCGAGTCCACCCGGTCGCGCGACATGGCCCACCTCGGCGGGTTCGCGGCGATCACCGCGCTGGTCGGCTACCTGACCTGGCGCATCGCGTTCACCGTGCCGAACACCGGCGCGAACGCGGCCGCCGCCGGCGTCCTGATCGCCTTCGAGGCCATCCCGCTCGTCGGGATGCTCGTCCGCATGGTCACCCTGTGGAACATCGACTCCTACGCCCCGCCGCCGGTGCGCACCGCTCCGGACGGGCTGACGGTCGCAGTCCTGGTGCCCACCTACGACGAACCCGCCGAGGTCATCGTCCCGACGATCGCCGCCGCGTGCGCGCTCCAGCCCGCGCACCAGACGTGGGTCCTCGACGACGGTGACCGACCCTGGGTCGAGGAGATCTGCCAGGCGTACGGCGCGCGCTACGTCCGCCGCGACGTGCACGACCACGCCAAGGCCGGCAACCTCAACCACGCCCTCGCCGTGATGGAGCGGGAGGCCGCTGCCGGATCGCCGGACATCGACGTGATCGCCGTCCTCGACTGCGACCACGTCCCGCTCGAGACGTTCCTCACCGCGACGCTGGGCTGGTTCGCGGACCCGGGGATCGCACTGGTCCAGGGGCCGCAGAGCTTCTACAACGCCGGCGCCTTCGACGACGACGGGGTCAACGGCGAGCAGGGACTGTTCTTCAACGTGCTCATGGCCGCCCGCAACCACGCCGAGGCCGGCCCGTTCTGGTGCGGCTCGACGGCCTTGGTCCGCACCCGCGCCCTCCGCGAGATCGGTGGGGTCGCGACGGACACGATCGTCGAGGACATGCACACCACGCTCGGGCTGATCCGCGCCGGGTGGCGCACGGCGTACCACCACCAGACGCTGGCGGTCGGGCTCGCTCCCGCCACCGCCGACCAGTACCTCCTGCAGCGACGCCGCTGGGGTCTCGGCGCGATGCAGGTGCTGGCCAAGGAGCGGCTCTGGAAGGCCAAGCACTGGATGTCGTGGCGCAACTACTACGAGTACCTGACCGGCACGCTGTGGTGGCTGGAGGGTGCTGCGACCGTGCTCACCCTCATGATCCCGGTGGCGCTGCTGCTCAGCGGTGCCCAGACCTCCACTGCCGGACCGGCCGCGTTCACCGCGGTGTTCGCGGGCAGCTTCGTCGTCCGGCTGTGGGGAGCCAAGCGGCTCTACCGCCACCAGCTGAGCTGGACCAACGCGCTCGCGCTCCGGATCCTGCGGATCCCGGTGGGGCTGTCGTGCGCCTGGTGGCTGCTGACCCGACGCACGCTGGAGTTCCAGGTGACACCGAAGAGCGGCTCCGCCGAGCGCGTCCTGGGCCACGTGCCGCGCGTCCTGGTCGTGCTGATGGCCGCGCTCACGGCGGTCCTCGGGTACGCCGCGGCGGGTCTCGCCGGCGCCGTCCCGTGGCGCGCGACCCCTGGCGCCACCATCGCCTCGGGTGCGTGGCTCGTCGTCGCCGCCACGACCGTCGGCCTCGGCATGCGCCGGATCAGGGCCGCCGAGTTCGCATCGTCGCGGCGCAACGCACACCGCTTCGCCGTCCGAGACACCGGGCGCCGGCATGGTCCAGCTCGCGTTGCCGGGAGCCGAGCCGGTCAAGCTCGCCCTGCACCGGGAGGACACCTCGACGCACCACGGCGGCCAGCTGGTCTCATTGCGAGCCCTGCCGCGTGACTGGGCGGCGATGAGGACGCTCTCGCTCTGGCTGTTCCACACCCCGGCCGGGGCCGTTGCCGGCCTCCCGGACGGAATCCCCGCTGCCGCCTCGACAGAGCCCGCGCCCAGCCTGTCGGTCCGGCAGAGCCGGGCCGCCGCAGCGCAGGTCCGGTTCCCGGCGGTGCGTCATGCGTGACCAGGCCATCTCCCAGCGAATCGGGACCCGGCTGTCCCGCGGCTACCTCGTCGGCTTCGGCCTCCTCGTCATCGCCTCGGAGATGCTGCCGGTGCCGCGTGCCGTCCAGGACACGGTCTACGACCTCGTCAGCCTCTCGGTCGTCGTCGCCATCGTGGTCGGCACCCGCCTGCACCAGCCGCGGGCGCGAGTCGCGTGGTACCTGATGGCCATCGGACAGGGCCTCTGGGTGATCGCCGACACGACCTTCAACTGGGGGCAGGACGTGCTCCACGTGGAGACGTTCCCGACGATCTCGGACGGGTTCTACCTGCTCGGCTACCCAGTGCTCGCCGCCGGCATCGCCCTTCTCGTCAAGGACCGGATGCGC
Organism: Propionibacteriales bacterium; assembly: GCA_019510315.1. GTDB lineage: Bacteria > Actinomycetota > Actinomycetes > Propionibacteriales > Nocardioidaceae > Marmoricola. The sequence continues at coordinate 12,875 of JAEKKP010000204.1, read as the reverse complement.
GCCCGGCGCGATCTCGGTCCCTTCCTCGACACCGCCACGGTGACCGCGGGCCTCTGCCTGCTCTCCTGGATCCTGCTGGCCCGACCCACGATCGAGAGCCTGCACCAGTCCCCCGGCGCGGCGGCCGTGGCAGCGGCGTACCCGGCGATGGACATCCTGCTCGTCGGCGCGCTCATCCGCCTGGTCAGCTCCCCCGGCGGACGCTCACCCGCCTTCCGGATGCTTCTCGCTGCGCTGGCGCTCCTGATCACGGCAGACACGCTGTCGGTCGCGTTCGACCTGTTCGCGACCAACACCGTCAGCGTCGTGGAGTATCTCTGGCTGCTCTCGTACGTCGCCTGGGGCTCCGCCGCGATGCACCCTTCGATGACCGAGCTCTCCGATCCCGTCTCGAGCCCCGAGCTGCACTTCCGCGGCCTTCGTCTTCTCGCCGTCGTCCTGGCGACCCTGATCTCACCCGCGATCCTGGCGGTGCACGAGGTCACCGGCGTCACCGTCGACGTCTGGGCGGTCATCATCGGGTCGGTCGTGATGTTCCTACTGGTCGTGATGCGGATGAGCCTGGCCATCGAGCAGATCGCCGCCGCCCACGAGGCGCTCGAGAAGCTCCAGGACGAGCTCGCCGTGCAGGCGACCCATGACCCGCTGACCGGACTGGCGAACCGCACGCAGTCGATGCGGTTGCTCGCCGGCTCCCTCGGGCGCAGCCGTCGCAGCGGCACCACGACCGGCGTGCTGTTCATCGACCTCGACGGCTTCAAGGACGTCAACGACAGCCACGGCCACCGCAGCGGGGACGCCGTGCTGCGCCAGGTCGCGCTGCGCATGGGCGAGGAGATCCGCGAGGGTGACTTCGTCGGCCGCCTCGGCGGCGACGAGTTCGTGGTCGGCATCGAGGACGTCACCGACGAGGCGGACGCGATCGCGCTGGCGGACCGCCTCATCGCGGCGATCTCGAAGGAGATCGTCGTCGACGAGACGCTCAACGTCCGGGTGGGCGCGAGCGTCGGCATCGCCCTCGGGCGAGGTGGCGAGACCAGCGTCGAGACGCTGCTGAACGAGGCGGACCTCGCGGTCTACCGCGCCAAGGCGGCCGGCCGCGGCTGCGCACTGCTCTTCGGCGGTGACGCCCGTGCCGCACTGAAGCGCCACCACGACACGGAGCTGGCAATCGTCGAGGCGATCGCACGCAACGAGCTCGTCCTGCACTACCAGCCGATCGTCAACCTGCACACCTCAGAGGTCGACGGCTTCGAGGCCCTCGTCCGATGGGACCGTCCGGGCATCGGCCTGCTGCACCCAGCACAGTTCCTGCCGATCGCGGAGTCCTCGGACCTGATCTGCGACCTGGACGCCTGGGTCCTGCAGACCGCCGTGACACAGCTCGCTGCGTGGAACGAGGAACGCGGAGACCGCGAGCTGCAGATGGCCGTCAACATCTCCGGCCGGCACATCAGCCGTCAGCGGATCCGCCACGACGTTGCAGCGGCGCTCGGCGTCACCGGCATCGACCCGGGCCAGCTCGTGATCGAGGTGACCGAGACCGCCCTGATGGACGGCAGCGCCGCGGCGGACAACCTCGAGGTGCTGCGCGGCACCGGCGTCGTCGTCAGCCTCGACGACTTCGGCACCGGCTACCAGTCGAGCACCCAGCTGCTGCGCCTGCCCGTCGACCTCCTCAAGATCGACCGCCAGTACGTCGACACCGGCTCACCGGCGACCCGCAGCCTTCTCGAGCTGATGGTCAAGGCGGCCCAGGCGTTCGGCGTACGGGTCGTGGCCGAAGGCGTGGAGCACCAGGACCAGCTGGACCTGGTGCGGCGCCTGGGTTGCGAGTACGCCCAGGGCTACTACCTGGGCATGCCGGTCCCGGCCGAGCGGCTGCACCCGCGCGAGCCGCGGATGCTCAGCGCCTGATCGGGCTCGCCATCACGGCTCCGTGGGACCGTGCTCGAGCAGGTGCTTGAAGGCGTCCTCGTCCAGGACGGTCACGCCCAGCTGCTCTGCCTTGTCGGCCTTGGAGCCCGGGCTGTCGCCGACGACGACGTAGTCGGTCTTCTTCGACACGCTCGAGGACGCCTTGCCGCCGCGGGACACGATCGCCTCCTTGGCGCCGTCGCGGCTGAAGTCGACCAGGGAGCCGGTGACCACGAGCGTGAGGCCCTCCAGGGTGCGTGGGGTCGACTCGTCGCGCTCGTCCTGCATCCGGACACCGGCCGCTGCCCATTTGTCGACGATCTCGCCGTGCCAGTCGCCGTCGGGTCCGTCGAACCACTGCCGGACCGACTCCGCGATCGTGGGCCCGACGCCCTCGGCGGCGGCGAGGGCCGGCTCGGACGCCTCCCGGATCGCGGTCATCGAGCCGAACTCCGCGGCGAGCGCCCGGGCAGCCGTCGGCCCGACGTGGCGGACCGAGAGCGCGACGAGCACGCGCCAGAGCGGCTGCGCCTTCGCCCTGTCGAGGTTGTCCAGCAGCTTGCGGCCGTTGGCGCTGAGCTGCGGCCCCTCCTCGCCCTTCTTCGGTGCCCGGGTGAACGCCGGCACGGTGCGCAGGCGCTCCTCGCGGAGGTCGAAGACATCGCCCTCGTTGGCGATCACCTCGGCGTCGAGCAGCGCCACCGCGGCCTCGTAGCCCAGGCCCTCGATGTCGAACGCCCCACGACCCGCAACGTGGAAGACCCGCTCGCGGACCTGGGCCGGGCAGTAGCGGTGGTTGGGACAGCGCAGGTCGCGGTCGCCCTCCTTCTGCTCGACCAGCGTGGTGCCGCACGCCTCGCAGCGGTCGGGCATCGACCACTCGGGCAGCCCCTCCGGCCGCAGCGCGAGCACCGGGCCGAGGATCTCCGGGATCACGTCGCCGGCCTTGCGCAGGATCACGGTGTCGCCGGGCCGGACATCCTTGCGCCTGACCTCGTAGGCATTGTGCAGAGTGGCGTTCTCGACGGTCGAGCCGGCCACCTTGACCGGCTCCATCACGCCGTACGGCGTCACCCGGCCGGTGCGCCCGGTGTTCACCCTGATCTCGAGGAGCTTGGTGTTCACCTCCTCCGGCGGGTACTTGAAGGCGATCGCCCAGCGGGGCGCGCGCGAGGTCGATCCCAGCCGGCGCTGCAACGCGACGTCGTCGACCTTGATGACGACGCCGTCGATCTCGTAGGGAACGATCGTGTGCCGGTGCTCCCCGGCGTTGGCGATGTACTGCTTCACGTCGTCGAGCGACGGCACGACGCGGACCTGCTCGGAGATCGGCAGACCCCAGGCCGCCAGAGCGTCGTACGCGTGCGACTGGGCCTTCGGCTCGAAGCCCTCGCGGGCGCCGATGCCGTGACAGACCATGCCGAGGGCGCGCGAGGCGGTCACGCGCGGGTTCTTCTGCCGTAGCGAACCGGCGGCCGAGTTGCGCGGGTTGGCGAACATCTGCTTGCCCGCGTCGGCCAAGGAGGCGTTGAGCTTCTCGAAGGCCTCGACCGGGAGGAACACCTCGCCGCGCACCTCGAGCAGGCCGGGCACCGGGAACTCCTTGCTCCCGGTCAGCACGTGCGGGATGGAGTCGATCGTCTTGACATTGGGGGTGACGTCCTCGCCGGTGCGGCCGTCGCCGCGGGTGAGGGCACGCACCAGCCGGCCGCGCTCGTAGAGCAGGTTGATGGCCAGGCCGTCGACCTTGAGCTCGCAGAGCAGCGCCGGGTTGTCGACGCCGTCGCGGGCCAGCCGGGCCTGCCAGGTCTCCAGCTCCTCGAAGGAGAAAGCGTTGTCCAGGCTCTGCATCGGCTCGATGTGGTCGACCGCCGTGAACTCGGTCGACACCGCGCCGCCGACCTTCTGCGTCGGGGAGTCGGGCGTGCGCAGCTGCGGGAACAGGTCCTCGAGCTCCTCGAGGCGGCGCATCCGCCGGTCGAAGTCGGCATCGGAGAGCGTCGGGTCGTCGAGCACGTAGTAGCGGAAGCGCGCCTCCTCGATCTGCTCGCTCAGCTCCTGGTGCTCGTTGCGGGCGGCCACAAGGTCGGGTGCACTCACAGGCCATATCCTGCCCTGTCGCACCGACAGGCGGGGTCAGCTGATTTCGCGGCGCGCGAGAGGATGCCGGCATGCCACTCGCCGAGAACCAGCTGATCGTGTCGCAGCTGCCGGCGAACGCGCGTGGCCTGGTGCTGATGCTGCACGGCGGAGCCGAGCAGGGACCGCAGGAGATCGACGGCCGCAGCCTCGCCTACCGGCGGACCCGGTGGATGCGCGACGCGATCTCGGGGCGACTGGCCGCCTCCGGGGTCGGGGTCGCGCTGCTCCGGTTCACGGTGAAGGGCTGGGAGTCGGGGGCAGGCGCTCCCTCGCCCGTGCGCGACGCACGAGCGGCCCTCGACCGGCTGCGTGGTGAGCACGCCGACCTTCCCGTCGTACTCCTCGGGCACTCGATGGGCGCGCGCACCGCGGTGTGGGTCGCCGACGACCCGTCGGTGGTCGGCGTCGTGGGGCTCGCTCCCTGGCTGCCGCCCGACGACCCGGTCGCCCAGCTCGCCGGCAAGCAGCTCGTCGCCGCGCACGGGCACCGTGACCGGATCACCAACGCGCGCGCGACCGAGCGCTACGTGCGCCGAGCGGCCGCGGTGGCGCAGTCCGCGCGCTTCGTCGACATGGGCGGACTGGGCCACTACATGCTCACCGGCGTACGCCGCTGGAACGCGACCGCCGCCACCGAGGCGATCGGCCTCCTCGACAGGGTGTCCGGCATCACGTCGCCGAAGTGAAACCGGTGGTGGCCGGGGTGCGTTCCATCAAGGACAGTCCCCGATGCGGAAGTACCCCATGCCACCCCACGACCCGACGTCCCGGTCGTCCGAGCCACGGCTCGGCCTGAGCTTCAGCCAGCTGGTCGCGAGCGCGCTCGCCGCCGCCTCGGCCGCGTTCGGCGCGTCGTACCTCGGCGTTGCCGGCACCATCATCGGCGCCGCGGTCGCGAGCGTGATCGCCACGGTCGCCGGCGCGATGTACTCCTCGTCGCTGCAGCGCACTCGGGACGCGGTGCAGACGACCGTCACCCAGTGGACCCGCACCGCCGCGACCGCGCCGGTGGTCGACCCGGGCGCGCCCGAGCCGCGCCGTCCGGTGCCCTGGGCGAAGGTCTATGTGGCGGCGGCCGCGGTCCTCGCCGTCACCCTGGGTGCTCTCACCGGCGTCGAGGGACTCCTCGGCCGGCCGCTCGCGAGCGTCGTCGGCGGCTCCGACAGCACGGGCACGACCCTCGGCTCGGTCGGCGGTGCCCGGTCAGGTGGGCGGACCCTGCGCTCCGACACCGGGACCGGGACGACCACACCGTCGACGCCCGCAGCGACGCCGTCAGGGTCACCGAGCGCGGAGCCGACCGCTCCGGCCACCACCCCGGCCACCACACCGGACCCGTCGAGCGACCCGACGAGCGACCCGACCGCCGACCCCACGAGCACGCCGACCGGGGACCCGACGACCGGTCCCACTGGCTGATGGAGGCCGGGCCTGCCCGAGTTCCCGTTCAGGACCGGCCCGGCCTCCTGCTCAGAACTGCTGGCCGTAGTCCTCGGCCGGCAGGTAGTCGCCGTTGCCGGCGAACCTCGCGTCGTAGCCGCCGTCGAACGATCCGCCGACCACGAGGTTGATCACGGTCTCGTCGCACGACGCCACGCCGTCGGCACCGGTCACCGCGTCGCACAGGTGCTGGCCGGCATTGTCGGACGGGTGCGAGTAGAACGACACCGTCTGCCCCGCCAGCGGCGCGCCGCCGACCCCGGTGAGCGTCGCGGTGACGTCACCGCGGACGTGCGGCTCCCCCGCCACGATCGTGCTCGCGGCGCGGCCGACCTGCTGCACGTAGGCGGCCGACGTGCTCGCCGCGAACGTCGTGCTGCCCGAGTACGCCGCCCTGATGGTGTGCGCGCCCGTGGGCAGGCCCGGCACGGCAACGCTGGCCTGCTGGCGTCCGCCCACTGTCGCGAGGGTGGCGGTGCCGAGCACCGTCGAGCCCTCGGAGAACGTCACGGTGCCGGTCGGGTCACCGGCCGCTGCAGGCGTCGCCGCCACCACCGCGGTCAGGGTCACCGTCTGGCCGAAGCTCGACGGGTTCGCCGAGGACTCGACCCCCGTCACGGTGCCGCTCTGGTCGACCGACTGGTCGGTGGTGGCGGTCGAGCCGTCGAAGTTGAAGTTCCCGAGGTACTCCGCCCGGATGCTGTGCGGGCCGACCGCCAGCGTCGACGACACGAACGTCGCCTGGGCGCTGGTGCTCGCGCCGGCCGGGGCGAGGCTGCTCGCACCGAGGAGGACCGAGCCCTCCCAGAACCGCACGACGCCCGACGGGCGGCCGGTCGCCGGTGCGACCGCGCTGACCGTGGCGGTGAAGGTCACCGGCTCGCCGGGAGACGCCGGGTCCGGACCGGACGTGAGGTCGGTCGTCGTCGCACCCTTGGTCACAGCCTGGCCGGTGCCCTGGTCGAGCAGGCCCGCGCTGCCGAGGAAGTTGCCGTCTCCGCTGTAGGTGGCCTTGATCGCATAGGTGCCCGGCGACAGCGAGGCGAAGGCGGAGCTCGTCGCAGTGCCGTCGACCACGGCCACCGGCGAGCCGAGCGGAGCGCCGTTGACGGTGAAGACGACCGTGCCCGTCGGGTGGCCCGCGCCGGGTGCGACCGGGGTCACGACCGCGGTGAACCGCACGCCCTGCCCGGTCTTCGCCGGGTTGGCCGACGACGTCACAAGTGCCGACGTCTGGGCACGCTCGACCTTCTGGGTGGCCGAGTCCGTGCTGCTCAGGAAGCTGTCGTCACCGCTGTAGGTCGCGACGATCGCGTGCTGCCCGACGGCAAGAGCAGAGGTGGTGAGCGATGCCTGCTCGCCCGTGGCGGAGTCGACGGGCACCGTGCCGAGCACTGTCGTCCCGTCCTTGAACGTGATGGCGCCCGACGGGTTGCCCGCACCCGGAGCGACCACGACCACGAACTCGACGACACCGGTGGCCTCTCCGGTCGCCGGTGCGACCGGCGACACCTCGGCGTGCAGCGTGACGGCCTGGCCGAACACCGACGGGCTCGGCGAGCTGCTGACCACGGTGCGGGTCTGCGCCGGGTCGACGATCTGCGCGAGCGTCGTGCTCGCACCGCCGAAGTTGACGTCGCCCTCGTAGTCGACGGCCACGACATGGCTCCCGGCGGGCAGGTGCGTGACCGGCGAGGTGGCCGTGCCGCCGTCCAGCGTCACGGGGCCGCCGAGCGGGTCATTGTCGACGTAGAACTGGACCTCACCCGTGGGGGTGCCGGCGCCCGGCCCGACCGCGGTGACCGCGGCGGTGAAGGTCAGCGGCTCGCCGGCCACGGCACCGGGATCGGAGCTGCTCAGCGCGACCGTCGAGTCCGCGCGGTTGACGCCGTGCGTGAACGTCGCCGACGTGCTCGTGGCGAAGTCGTCGTCGCCGTTGTACGTCGCCTTGATGGCGTGATTGCCGGTGCCCAGGTTCGAGATCGTGAGCGTCGCCGAGTGGCCGGACAGTGGTCGCGCCGTACCGAACGGGTCGCCGTCGACGAAGAACTGCACGCCGCCCGTCGGGGCGCCGGCACCGGGTGCGACCACGTCGACCGTCGCGGTGAACGTGACGGCCTGACCGCTGACGGTCGGAGAGGGGGCGCCGGTCAGCGTCGTTGTCGTCTCGGCCTTGTCCACCACCTGGGTGCGGGCGGGTGCCGAGCTCGCGAGGAAGCCCGAGTCACCGCTGTACGACGCGCCGACGGTGTGTGTGCCGGTGCTGAGGCTCGTGGTCGGCGGGGTCGCTGCGTTGCCGCCGACCAGCGCCACGGGGCTGTCGAGAGGGTCGCCGTCGATCGTGAACTGCACCGTGCCGGTCGGCGTACCGGTGCCGTTGGTGGCTGTGACGCTCGCGCTGAAGCTCACCGGCTGGCCGTGCACGACGGCGCTCGTCGGCGCCAGCGTGGTCGCGGTCGCGTTCTTGGTCACGTCGAAGGACCGGGTGATCGACCCTCCGCGCCAGAACGTCGTGCTCGACGCCGCGATGGTCAGCGTCGCGGTGCGTGCCGAGCCCTGCACGGGCAGGGTGGCGCTCGCGACGCCACTGCCGTTGGTCGAGGCGCTCACGCTGCCGCCACCGGTCAGCGAGAACGTGACGGAGATGCCGGACACCGGTGCGCCGCCGGCGCCGTCGACGACGGTCGCGCTCACGGGGATGCTGGTGTTCCGCGGCGCGGTGGTCGCGCCCGAGTACGACACCGTCACGAAGTTGTCGATCGAGACCGAGCGGGTGGTGCTGTGGGACTCGTTCTTGCAGCCGGTGCCCAGGAAACCGCTGTTCTTGCGGATCGTGATCGTGTCCTTGACCGTGTAGTTGCCGTTGGCGTAGTTCCGGGTGTCGATGTCGACACTGCGCGCCCCGCCGGTGTTCCAGAACTGGTTGACCACCGACGTGCCGCCCGAGTTGATCAGCTCGATCCGGGTGTCACCGCCGCTGCCGCCGAACCAGCTGCAGTGGTCGAGGGTCGAGTCGTCGTAGCCCCCGCTCGAGCTCAACGTCGCGTCGTCCCGGAGGACGGCACCGTTCGCCGGTGCCGTGATGTCGGCCGCGGCGGGACCGGCCACTGCGACGGTCAGGCCGACGGCGACGAGCAGTGCCGTGAGAGCGGCGATGGTTCTGCGCACGGTCGTTCCTTCTCTCTGGGTGGGCCGGGTCACTGGATCAGCGCGCCGTGGTCGGACGAGCCTGCGTAGTTGGCCGTGCCCGCGTAGGTGGCGTCGAAGCCGCCACCGAGGGCCAGCGCCAGCCACTGCACAAGTGGCGGGGTGCAAGTGGCCAGGCCGCTCGCGTTGGTGGTCGCCGTGCACACCGTGACGGCGCCCTTCGTGAAGACCACCGGCTGGCCCGCGAGCGGGCCGTCGGCGGTGGTCAACGTCGCCCGAAGGACACCGACGTTGATGCCCAGCAGAGGGTTGATCCGCAGCAGGACCGCGTCGGCGTGGAGCGTCGTCGGCTTCTTGGCCACCGTGACGGTCCGCGCCGCCGACGTGCTCGCCTCGAACCTCGGCGACCCCGAGTACGCCGCCGTGATCGTGTGGCTGCCGCCCCCGAGACCCGACACCGTGGTCGCCGCCGTGCCGTTGCTGCCGGCCGCCGTCACGGCGATCGTGGCGAGCGTCGTGGTCCCGTCACGGAAGGTGACCGTGCCGGTCGGGGTGCCGAGCGCGGTCGTGCCCGGGGTGACGGTCGCGGTCAGGGTGACCGGGTCGCCGTAGGTCGGTGACGTGGAGGACACCGCCAGGGTGGTGGCGGTCGTGACCTTGGCGACCCCTTGCGTGAGCGATGCGGACTCCGGCAGGAAGTGGACGTCGCCGGAGTAGAGCGCGGTCACCGTGTGGCTGCCCGGCTCGAGGTCCGACACGGGCGGGCTGGTGGCCGATCCGCCGTCGAGCTCAACCGCGGAGCCCACCGCGTTGCCGTCGACCCGGAACTGCACGAAGCCGGTCGGCGTGCCGGTGCCCACCTGGGTCGAGGACACGTCGGCAGTGAACCGCACGGCCTGGCCGACGTCGCTGGCTGGGTCGGACGAGGTGAGGGCGACCTCGACGCCGGCGTCCTCGACGGTCTGGGTCAGGACGTCGCCGCTGCCGGCGTACCCGGCGGTGGGCAGGTACGCCGCGATCACCGTGTGGTCGCCGGGGTCGGGCGAGGCGAGGCTCGCGCTCTCCGCGACGCCGTGGGAGTCGACGTCGACCGGATCACCGAAGTCGGCGCCGTCGACGGAGAACTGCACGGTGCCAGTCGGCGTCGAGTCGTCGGCCGCGGCGACCGTGGCAGTGAAGGAGATCAGCTCGCCGTACGTCGACGGGTTGTCGGAGGACCGCACGTGCGTGGTGGTGGCCACGATCGCAGCGCCCTCGATCACCGTGTGGCTGATCGGAGCCGCGTCGCTGCCGGTGTAGTCATCGTCACCGGCGTACGACGCGCGCAGGGTGTGCGCTCCCGGTGGCAACGTCGAGACCACGAGAGTCGCCTGTCCGGCGCCACCTGACGGGCTCAGCGGGGCGGCACCGACGACGTCGCCGTCGGCGGTGAACACCACCGTGCCCGTCGGAGCCCCGGAGCCCGGCGCGACAGCCGCGACCGTCGCCCGGATCGTCACCGCCTGGTCCTGGGCCGACGGGGACGGAGTCGCCGTCAGGGACGTCGTCGTGTCCGCGCGGGTGACGTGCTGCGTCGCCGACGCGGAGCCGGCCTTGAACCGGCTGTCACCGGAGTACGTCGCGGCGACCGTGTGGTTGCCGGCCCCGAGCGAGGTGAGCGGATCGAAGGTGGCCAGGCCCTGGTCGAGCGGGACCGGCTGCCCGACCGGCGTGCCGTCGACGACGAGCTGCACGGTGCCGTCCGGTGTGCCGGCGCCGGGCGCCTCGGCCGCGACGGACGCGGTGAAGTCGACCGCCTGGCCGGTGACCGAGTGGTCGTCGGCGGTCGACAGGGCCATCTCGACGTCGGCCTTGGCGATGGTCAGCGTCGCCGGCGCCGAGCTGCTCCCGTTGTACACGTCGTCACCGGAGTACGTGGCCACGACGCTGTGCGTGCCCACCGCCTGCGGACTGATCGGCAGAGCGGCGTGGCCCGAGCCGTCGAGACCGGCCGACCCGATCGCGTTGCCGTCGACCGAGAACGTGACGGAGCCCGTCACGGCCGGCGTGCCGGAGCCGGTGACGTCCGCGGACAGGGTGACGCCCTGCCCGGACACCGCAGCGCTCGGCGTGACGACCTGCGTCGTGCTCGTCGGCAGCAGCGGGTTGCGCACCCGGAAGAGCACCTCCGGCGAGGCGCTGGTCGCGAAGTTGCCGTCTCCGGCGTACACCGCCTGGACGTGGTGGTCGCCGAGGCCGATGGTGCCGGACGCGAGCGCGGGGCTGGTCGCGTTGCCGCCGGACAGGGCGACTGGCGCGCCGAAGTTCGCACCATCGACGACGAACTGCACCAGGCCCCCAGGTGCCGTGGTGATGCCCGCGGGGCCCTCGACGTGCGCCGTGAACGTCACAGGGTCGCCGATCGTGACGGTCGGCGATGACGGCGTCACCGTGGTCGTGGTGGCCGCCTTCGTGACGGTGAACGGCGCGGAGGTGCTGGCCGGCTCGAGGTCGGCCGCGCCGGCGTACGACGCGGTGATGGTCGCGGAGCGCGGCGGGCCTGCGATCGGCAGGCTCGCCGTCGCGACACCGGAGGCGTTGGTGGTCGCACTGACCGAGGTGCCGCCGGTGAGGCTGAAGGTCACGTTGCGACCGGCGGCGCCGGCGGCGTTGCCCTTGTCCGTGAGCGTGGCGCTCACCGTCGTCGTGCCGAACTGCGCGCCACCCGTGGGACCGGTGTAGACGAGCGCGCTGCAGTCCTTCGGGGTGACCACCAGCGTGGCGACGTTGGCCGCGCTGGCCGACGGTGCGGACACCAGGACGCCCCAGTTCGCCCGCGAGCCGTTCTTGTGGAGCCCGTCGCTCTGCGCGGGGACGGTGAGGGTCGCGGAGTACGTGCCGTTCGCCCCGGTGGTCGTCGATGCGGAGACCGACTGTCCGGCACTGATCTGCGACTGATCGAGGCTGACGCTGACCGGTACGCCGCTGGCCGCCGTGCTCAGTGCCCCGGACACGGTCACGGTGCCGCCGGCGCAGCTGAGCGAGGGGGTCACCGTCTCGGTGATCGAGTTCGCCGGCGCCGGGGTCGATGCGGAACTGAGGACGCGGTCCATCTCGAGCGTGGCGTCGTCCAGCGGGAGCTTCATGTAGTCCCGAGCGTCGTTGCGGTAGGTCGGCGACCACCACAGCCGGCTGATCGTGTCGCCTGCGGTGGCGTCGGCCAGCAGGGTGCTCACGGAGCCTCCGGCGGCGCTGATCGTCTGGCTGCTCACGTTGACCGGTGCCGTCATCGGGATGGTGCCTTCGAGGGTGTCGCTGCCGCTGCCCCCGATCGAGCCGGCGTCGTAGCTGAAGGAGCCTGAGTAGTTGATCACCTGGTCGAGTTGCCAGGAGTCCCCCGCGTTGAGGGGGAAGTCGTGCTGGTGCCAGGTAGGAGTCGGGTCGAGGGTGAGGTCGACGTCGGCGGTCACACCGATCGCGCAGAACGGCCCGGCGCAGCCGGTGATGTGCTGGATCTGCCGCTCCTGCAGGAGCGCGAGGTCCGAGCGGCGCACGTAGCGGGTGCCGCTGACCGAGCCGCCCTTGCGCGAGCACCGTGGCGAGGGTCAGGCGTCGCGGTGGCCCGGGGTGCCGCCGGCCCTTCCGCTCCACCACGTGTCGAGGCGTCGTCCCAGAACCGAGCATGCGCATGTGCCGTACCCCTTGGTGAGTTTCTCCCGAGATCGCTGCCGTGTCGTGCGGGTGCGACCGGTGTTCTAGCGCCTGCCCGCGGCCGCCGAACAGCGGATTGACGAACTTCGGCATATGCCCGAGTTGGGCCCGCTCGTCCCCGAATGGGTGATCGATGCCAGGTCCCGAACCGGACATTGCCGGAGAAACGGGGAGCGCCGGTTACCGAAAGTCTGACCGTTCGGGTGGACCACTTTTAGACCACTGCAGCCCCACCCGTAACCAAGCCGGGCGATGTTCGTCGGGGGCCGAGCAGCGACCGGGCAGGGACTCGGAAGCTCTCCGAGAAATATTGATTTGGCGGGAATGCACTCCGGCCCTACTCTGTTGATGGAACGAAACCGTTTCGTTTCATCCGATCACGAAGGGCGGTGCCAGACTCGATGACGACCAAGATCGCGCAGCAGGCGCACCGACCCCGGGTCGAGGGCGAGCGTGAGGACGAGATCCTCGACGCCACGGTCAAGCTCCTCATGGAGCTCGGCTACGACAAGCTGACGATGGACGCGGTGGCGAAGGAA
>JAEKKP010000250.1 GCA_019510315.1 Propionibacteriales bacterium | reverse complement strand
CCCAGACGTACCTCAGGGCCCGACCGGGGAGGGAGGGAGGTCGGGCCCTGAGTGTCCACGTGGTGTGAACCGTGTCGAGATCGGGCCTGGGAGGGAGCGATGCACCCGATCTGCACTGGTCAACGAGGCGTCCGGCAGCGGGTTATGGCCGGTTACAGGAAATTTCTCGGCAAAATTGGGCGCCGGACGGTCAGTTGACGGCCACGATCGGCAGGTGCAGGGCCCCCGGGGCGCCCGCCGGGACCGCCGGGTCCCGCGGCTCGACCGGCGCCAGCGCCTGGTACGCCGACCCGAGGGCCGGGCGCCGGTCCTCCTCGCCCTTGTTGGGCCAGAACGCCATCGCCCGCTCGGCCTGGGCCGTGATCGTGAGCGACGGGTTCACGCCGAGGTTCGCGGAGATGGCCGAGCCGTCCGCGACGTGCAGGCCGGGGTGGCCGTAGACCCGCTGGTAGGGATCGATCACGCCGGTCTCCGGAGCGTCGCCGATGGTGCAGCCGCCGATGAAGTGGGCGGTCAGCGGCCGGTTGAACGGCTCGCCTATGTTGCCGCCCGCCGTACCTCCGACGATCTCGGCCATCTTGCGGGCGGCCGCATTGGCGACCGGGATCCAGGTGGGGTTCGGCTCGCCGTGGCCCTGGCGTGAGGTCATGTAGCGGATGTTGGTGCCGGGCACCTTCTTGGTGAAGGTCGTGATCGAGTTGTCCAGGGTCTGCATGACCAGGGCGATGACCGTGCGCTCGGACCAGTGCTGGAAGTCGTAGAGGTCCACGACGTTGCGACGCTCCTTCCACATCTCCTGCAGCCAGGCACGCCAGCGCGGCTCCGGACCGTCGCCATCGGTCAGCACTGTCTGCATCATCGACATGAAGTTGCTGCCGCGGCCGTAGCGGACCGGCTCGATGTGGGTGTGCTCGTCGGGGTGGAAGGACGACGTGATCGCGACACCCCGCGAGTAGTCGATCTTGCTGCCGACGGGCGCGATCGCGCCCAGGATGGACTCGGAGTTGGTGCGGGACAGGTGCCCGAGCCGGTCGGAGAGGCCCGGCAGGTGGCCCTCGTCCTTCATCTTGTGCAGCAGACGCTGCGTGCCGAGGGAGGCCGCGGCGACGATCACCTGCTCGGCGGTGAGGGTGCGGGTCGAGCGGGGCGTGGACCTCTTCGCCTTGGTGTACCGCGCGCTGATCTCGTAGCCGCCGTCCGGCAGCGGCCGGATCCGGGTGACGGTCGTCAGCGGCATCACCCGCGCGCCCTTGGACTCGGCCAGGTAGAGGTAGTTCTTGACCAGGGTGTTCTTGGAGTTGTGACGGCAGCCGGTCATGCACTCGCCGCACGCCTTGCACGGGACCCGGTCGGGGCCGGCGCCGCCGAAGTACGGGTCCTTGATCGTGTCGTGGTGGGTCTCGCCCGGCCCGCCGAAGAACACGCCGACCGGCGTCGGGTGGTAGGTGTCGCCGACGCCCATGCTGTCGGCGACCTGCTGCATGACCTCGTCGGACGGGGTCCGGAGCGGGTTCTCGACGACGCCGAGCATCCGCTTCGCCTGGTCGTAGTACGGCGCCAGCTCGGCCTTCCAGTCGGTGATGTGGGCCCACGACGGGTCGCGGTAGAACGCGTCCAGCGGCTCGTAGAGGGTGTTGGCGTAGACCAGTGACCCGCCGCCGACGCCGGCCCCGGAGACGATCATGCAGTCGCGGAGCGCATCGATCCGCTGGATGCCGTAGCAGCCGACCTCCGGCCGGAAGAGGTACTTCTTCACGTCCCACGAGGTGTCGGGGAAGTCCTTGTCCTCGAACCGCGCGCCGGCCTCGAGGACCGCGACCTTGTAGCCCTTCTCGGTCAGCCGGAGGGCGCTGACCGATCCCCCGAAGCCGGACCCGATGACGATGACATCGAAGTCGAAGCCACTCTCGGTGCTCATGCCCGGCCCAGCTTCTTGAGAACCCGCAGGCTGAGGGTCATGGTCCGCGCGTACTGCTCGTCGCTCAGCCCGTACTGCGGTGCCAGCCGCAGCACCGCCTGCGAGGCCACGGACTGGGTCTCGGTGTAGCGGTGGATGCC
>JAEKKP010000265.1 GCA_019510315.1 Propionibacteriales bacterium | reverse complement strand
CGCGCTCGCGACACCAGTCGACGACCTTGCGCAGGTGGTCGGGGGGCAGCACCTTGCCGGTCGGGTTGGAGGGCGAGTTGATCCAGAGGATCCGCGGCCGCTCCGGACCGATCGCGGTCAGCGAGTCGCTGGCCAGCACACGGGCGCCCGCGAGCACCGCTCCGACCTCGTACGTCGGGTAGGCCAGCAGCGGCTGGACGACCAGGTCACCCGGACCCACGCCGAGGTGGGTCGGCAGCGAGGCGATCAGCTCCTTGGAGCCGATCACGGGGAGCACCGCGTCGAGCGCGAGTCCGGTGACGCCGAAGCGCCGTGACAGCCAGTCGATGCACGCCTGCCGCGTCTCCGGCAGCCCGATGGTCAGCGGGTAGCCCGGCGAGCTGCACGACCTCCGGCGTCGGGTCGACGGGCGTGCCGACCGAGAGGTCGACGATGCCGTCGGGATGCGCCCGGGCCGTGTCGCCGTACGACGTGATCTGGTCCCAGGGGAAGTCCGGGAGTCGAGCGGAGACAGAGGTTTCGAGACGGCGCTGGCGCGCCTCCTCAACCACCGATGGGACCTGAGGTCACTCGTCGTGCTCTTGCGGCGGCAGCGCCTCGATCAGCGGGTGGTCCTTCTCGATGACGCCCATCTTCGCCGCGCCGCCCGGGGAGCCCAGGTCGTCGAAGAAGTGCACGTTCGCGTCGTAGTACTCCTTCCACTCGGCCGGGGTGTCGTCCTCGTAGTAGATGGCCTCGACCGGGCAGACCGGCTCGCACGCACCGCAGTCGACGCACTCATCCGGGTGGATGTAGAGCATCCGCTTGCCTTCGTAGATGCAGTCGACAGGGCACTCATCGACACAAGCGCGGTCCTTGAGGTCCACGCAGGGCTGGGCGATGACGTAGGTCACCTGGATCCTCCTGGGGTACGAGTCCGGTGCGGACTGCGGCAAGCCTAGTATCCCCGGAGTGAGCGATGCAGCGGGGCCCATCCAGTCCTCGAACCTGGGCCCCCACGTGGTCGGGCAGCGAGTCGTCGTACGCCGCGTGCTCCCCGGCGAGACCGGTCCGAGCGGCGGACCGGCGATGACGGACGTGCTCGGCATCTGCGAGTCGTGGGCCGAGGGCGTCGCCGTCATCCGCCGCGAGGACGGCAGCACCGTGGAGATCCGGACCGCCGACATCGTCTCCGGCAAGCCCGTGCCGCCGCGGCCCAGCGTCCGGCACCGGGTGTCGGCGCGGGAGGCCGAGTCGCACGCCGCACCGCACTGGCCCGGAGTCGTCCGGGAACCGCTCGGCGAGTGGGAGCTGCGCACCGAGCCGTCGCCGAAGGGCCGGGTGCGCAAGCGCGCCAACTCGTGCCTGGCGATGGGCGATGCCGGGGTGCCTCTCGGCGATGCGGCCGGCGTCGTGCTGGACTTCTACCGGGCTCGGGAACGCACGCCGATGGTCCAGGTCGAGGTCGGCTCGGACGAGGATCGATGGTTCTCCGGCGCCGGCTGGGAGATCGTGCCGGGAGGCGACTCCCTCTTCCTGCTGGGCTCGGTCAGCCGGGCTCAGCGGCTCGTCTCGCCGGGCGACGCGACACTGCACGCGGACGGGCCGCGAGCCCACGCCGCCATCCCGGACCAGGCGTTCGCGAAGGCGTCCATCGACGGCGACTGGCTGGGCGTGCACGACCTGTACGTCGAACCGGAGGTGCGTCGCCGCGGGCTGGCGCGCGCGGTACTGGCAGCTCTGCTGGAGTGGGGCGCCGAGCAGGGCGCCACGACGCTCTGGCTGCACGTCGAGACCGACAACGCCCCCGCGATCGCGCTCTACGAGTCGCTCGGACTCTCGGTGCACCACGGGTGCCGGTACCTCACGCCCACGGAGTGAGGTCAGGCCCTGCCGCCCGAGTCGCCAGCCCGACGCCAGGTCACTGGCCCAACGAGCAGGCGGTCTTCAGTTCCTTGTAGGCCACCTGGGACCGGCCGATCGCCCGGACGACCTCCACCCGCTTCTTCGACCTCATCGCGGTGCCCAGACTGGCGAACGAAGCGGCCGTCGAGTGGACGGCGGTCTGGATACCGGGAGACGTCGCGAACGGGCCTTGCGCGGCCAGCTCACTGGCTCGTTCCACGAGTCGCTTCGCGATCGCCTTGTCGAAGGGGTGCAACGTCGACGACCACCGCACCGTGTCCGCCGCAACGTGACCGAGGACTGCTTGCGCGCCCGCGCAGGCCTTGACGTCGGCCGTGATCGGCCGAGAAGACGGCGCGCTCCTTGCCGCCGCACCCGGCTGCTGGACCACCGGGGGCCGCGAACCGCAACCGGCGACCAGGAGCAGGCATGCCGCAGCGGTCATCGCGACACTCACGCGCGGGCTGATGACGCTCATGACCCTCCTCGCACCTCATCGCCACCAGCGTGCGCGACGGAACTAGGAGGAACCTTGTGACGCGTCAGGCGCCGCTCAGAGGCC
>JAEKKP010000093.1 GCA_019510315.1 Propionibacteriales bacterium | reverse complement strand
CGGATCGACTGCTCGGTGGGCGCGGCCGAGGTCAGCGCGACGCGCTCGTGGTTGAGCTGGTTGGTCATCAGCGCCCAGCCGCCGTTGAGCTCGCCGACGAGGTTGTCCCGCGGCACCCGCACGTTGTCGTAGTACGTCGCGCTGGTGCTGACACCGGCCACCGTGTGCACGGGCGTGTAGGAGAAGCCCTCGGCGCTGGTCGGCACCAGGATCATCGAGAGGCCCTTGTGGCGGGGGAGGTCGGGATCGGTCCGGCAGGCGAGCCAGACGTAGTCGGCGTACTGGATGAGTGACGTCCACATCTTCTGGCCGTTGATCACCCACTCGTCGCCCTCGAGCACCGCCCTGGTCTGCAGGCTGGCGAGGTCGGTCCCCGAGCCCGGCTCGGAGTAGCCGATCGAGAAGTGCATCTCCCCCTGGAGGATCTTCGGCAGGATCTCCTGCTTCTGGGCATCCGTGCCGTAGCGCATGATCGTCGGGCCGACGGTGTTGAGCGTCAGGTAGGGGATCGGTACGCCGGCGATCGCGGCCTCGTCGGTGAAGATCAGCTGCTCCATCATGGAGCGGGCCTGGCCGCCGTACTCCTCGGGCCAGCCGATGCCGAGCCAGCCGTCCCGCCCGACCTGGCGGATCACGTCCTTGTAGACGCTCGCCTCGCCGAACTCGCCGAACTCGCCAGTCGCAGCGGCGAGGCCGGCGCGAACCTCGGGCGTGACCAGCTCGGCGAAGTAGGCGCGGAGCTCGCTGCGAAGCTGTTCCTGCCCGTCGGTCAGTGCGATCCTCATGGGGTCATCCTCACGCAAGAGTTGGAGCCAGGACAGGCGCCGGGACTAGGGATGGTGCTGGATTTCTCCGCCCCAAAACTATAACCTGTTCTTGTTTTGACAGACAGCCCTGGGAGGCACGATGAGCACCGCCACCACCGAAGCCCGCGCTCTCGACCCTGGGGTCGCGCCGGCGCGGTACGCCCGCGGCTGGCACTGCCTCGGCCTGGCAGACACCTTCCGTGACGGCAAGCCGCACCGGATCAACGCCTTCGAGCGCAAGCTGGTCGTCTGGGCCGGCGCCGACGACAAGCTCAACGTGCTCGACGGCTACTGCCGCCACATGGGCGGCGACCTGACCCAGGGCGAGATCAAGGGTGACAACATCGCCTGCCCGTTCCACGACTGGCGCTGGGGCGGCGACGGCAAGTGCAAGGAGATCCCCTACGCCCGCCGGGTGCCGATGCGGGCCCGGACGCAGCGGTTCGAGACCGCCGAGCGCAACGGCCAGCTGTTCATCTGGCACGACCCCGAGGGCTCGGCCGCCGACCTGGACATCCTGCCGCCGGAGCTCCCCGACGTGCTCACCGACGCCTACACCGACTGGTCGTGGCACACCAAGGAGATCAACGGCTCCCACTGCCGCGAGCTGATCGACAACGTCGCGGACATGGCGCACTTCTACTACGTGCACTTCGCGTTCCCGACGGACTTCCGCAACGTGTTCGAGGGGCACACCGCGACGCAGTACATGTCGTCCAAGGGCCGCCCGGACATGGGCCAGGGCGGCTACGGCGACGAGAACTCCACGCTCAAGTCGGTGGCCACCTACTTCGGGCCGGCGTACATGATCAACTGGCTCGAGGTCGACTACAAGGGCTTCGTCACCGAGGTCATCCTGATCAACTGCCACCTGCCCACGAGCCCGAGCTCGTTCACCCTGCAGTACGGCATCTCGGTCAAGAAGCCCGAGGGCCTCGACGAGAAGACCGTGCAGTACATCGCCGAGCGCTACACCGAGTCCTTCGGCACCGGCTTCCTGCAGGACGTGGCGATCTGGGAGAACAAGGCGCCCGTGCAGAACCCTCTCCTCTGCGAGGAGGACGGCCCCGTCTACCAGCTCCGCCGCTGGTACGAGCAGTTCTACGTCGACCAGGCCGAGATCAAGCCGGAGATGGTCGACCGGTTCGAGTTCGAGGTCGACACGACCAAGGCCAACGAGTACTGGCACGCCGAGGTCGCCGAGAACCTCCGCCGGCGGGCGGACGAGGACGCGGCCACGTCGGTGGAGGCCTGATGGGGCTCTTCGCCCCGACTCGCCAGGAGACCGTCGAGGACCAGCGCCTCTACCTCGACGGGCGGCTCCGCGAGATCGCCTGCCTCGACTGCCTGGCGAAGGTGAAGGTCAAGAAGAACAGCGAGCATCACACCGCCGTCCAGTGGACGGACGTCGCGCTGGGGCACTGCCAGGAGTTCGCCAGACTCTCCGGACAACCGGGCGGTCGACCGGTCTACGAGACCTGTTCGCGCCTCATGGCGTCGATCGATCGGGCCGTCGCCGAGGGAGAGCTGGAGGTCGGGGCCCAAGATGGTTACTGAGCATGGCTACTGAGTCGTTCGTCCTGAACGTCGCGGAGGTCATCGAGGAGACCGCCGACGCGCGATCGGTCGTGTTCGAGGTCCCGTCCGAGCTGCAGCAGACGTTCGCCTACACGCCCGGGCAGTTCCTGACCGTCGCCGTGCCGAGCGAGCAGACCGGCCTTGCGGCGCGGTGCTACTCGCTGTCGAGCGCCCCCCACAGCGGTCGGCACCAGATCACGGTCAAGCGCACCGTCGACGGCTACGCATCGAACTGGATCTGCGACAACCTCAAGGCCGGCGACACCCTGCGGGTGCTGCCACCGAGCGGCATCTTCACGCCGAAGGACGTCGACGCCGACTTCCTGCTCTTCGCGGGCGGGTCCGGCATCACCCCGGTGATGTCGATAGCCCGCACGGCACTGGAGAAGGGCACCGGCAAGGTCGTGCTCTTCTACGCCAACGAGCACGAGTCCGCGGTGATCTTCGGGCGGCAGCTGGCCGAGCTCGTCGAGGAGTACGCCGACCGCTTCACCGTCGTGCACTGGCTCGTGTCGCTGCAGGGGCTGCCCTCGGAGAAGCAGCTCGGCCTGTTCGCGTCGTACTTCACCTCCTACACGGCGTTCGTGTGCGGCCCGGCGCCGTACATGAAGGCGGTGACCAACGCGCTCAAGGAGCTCGGCTTCCCGCGTGAGCGCCGGCACCAGGAGAAGTTCGTCTCGCTGGGCGGCAACCCGTTCGGCGACGTCGAGGAGGTGCTCGCCGCCCAGAAGGAGCTCGCGGACGCCGACGACGCCGACGACGAGCAGGACACCCAGCCCGCCGAGCCGGCGTTCGCGGGACCGGTCGCCGTCGAGGTCGAGCTCGACGGCCAGCAGTACTCCTTCGACGACTGGCGGGGCGAGGAGGTGCTGCTCGAGTTCCTCGAGTCCAAGGGCGTCGACGCACCCTTCAGCTGCCGCGAGGGGCAGTGCAGCGCCTGCGCCTGCTTGGTGCTCGAGGGTGAGGTCCGGTTGCTGCACAACGAGGTGCTCGACGAGGACGACCTCGGCGAGGGGATCCGGCTGGTCTGCCAGGCCAAGCCGGTCTCGGAGAAGCTCCGGATCAGCTACAACGGCTGATCGGGTTTCGACAGGCTCGTAGCCAGGGTCGGAACCACCCGGGGGTTTCGACAGGCTCAACCACCGGGTGGTCGAGCAGCGAGCTTGCGAGCGATCAGTCGAGACCCGGTGACGTAGCCAGGGTCGGAACCACCCGGGGGTTTCGACAGGCTCAGCCACCGGGTGGTCGAGCAGCGAGCTTGCGAGCGATCAGTCGAGACCCGGTGAGGTGGCCAGGGACGGAACCACGGTCCGCCTCAGTCCTCTTCGGTGTCCTCGCCGGTGATCGGCAGGAACACCGACTGCTGCCGCTGCCGCGGCGGCGCTACCGATCCCTGTCCGAACACCCGCGCGCGGAGCGGTCCGGTGAGCGCGCCCAGGGGTGCGGTCAGGACGTAGCAGTACGCGATGACCAGCAAGGTCACGGCTGGCGCGATCGCCAGCCCGGCGACGAAGCCGACCGCCACCAGGGCGGTGGTGATCCGGGCCTCGCGCGTCCGCGGCGTGACCAGGTCGCGGAAGGAGCGGAAGCGCACCGTGCTGACCATGAGCAGGGCCGGCACGACGCTGACCACGGCCGGCAGCAGGATCCCGGGCCCCACCTTGAGCTCCGGGGTGTCCAGTGCGATGACCGTGGCGATCACGACCGCCGCGGCGCCGGGGCTCGGCATGCCGACGAAGTACCGCTTGTCCGCGGTCGGGTCGATCGTGAAGTTGAACCGCGCGAGCCTGAACGCTGCGCACGCGAGCCACAGGTACGCCGCGAACCAGGCAATCACCGGCCACTCGGGCAGCACCCAGGTGTAGACGAGGACGGCCGGTGCCAGCCCGAACGAGATCAGGTCGGCGAGCGAGTCGAGCTGCACGCCGAACGGCGAGGTCGCGCCGACGAGGCGAGCGACCGCGCCGTCGGCGATGTCCATCACGATCGCGAGGATCATCAGCGCAGCGGCCCAGTGGGTGTGGTCGTTGAACGCGAGCGGGACCGCGGAGAACCCGCAGGCCATGTTGGCCGCGGTGAACATGCTGGGCGCGGTGACCCGCAGCTTCTCCTTCGTCGGCAGCTGCCGCAGCGAGACGACCTCTGCACCGGAGTGCGAGGCGATCCGGAAGCGACGCCGGCGCAGCAGCCGGCGGCGGCGACGGTGCGGCGTGCCCTCGCTCAGCGGGTCCATCGACCGATCACCGTCTCGCCGGCCACCGTGCGGTCACCCTTCGCCACGGTGAGCTCCACGTCGGGCGGCACGAACACGTCCATGCGGGAGCCGAACTTCATCAGCCCGATGCGCTCACCTGTCGCGACGTCGTCGCCGGCCTGCACGCGAGTGACGACGCGGCGGGCAACGGCACCGACGATCTGGCGGAACACGATCGTGCGCGTGCGGCCGCCGACCTCGCGCTCGACGACGATGTCGGAGCGTTCGTTCTCGGTCGCGCTCTCGAACTTGTACGCCGCGAGCCACCGCCCCGGCCGATGAGTCACGGACCGGATCCGGCCGCCGTACGGCGCTCTGTTGATGTGGACGTCGAAGACGGACAGGAAGATGCTCACCTGCTGCCAGTCGCCCTGGTCGGTCGGTGGGGGAGCCACACCGGGCTGACCGGGTCCCGCGTGCATCACCTTGCCGTCGGCCGGCGCGAGCACGGTGTCCTCGTCGACCGCGGTGGCGTCCACGCGCCGGTCGGGGTCGCGGAAGAAGGCGACGATGCCGACGGGCAGTCCGAGCAGGATCGTCGCGGCCCGCTTCCGCCCCAGGAAGCCCGCCAGGACCGCGGGGACGGCACCGACCGCGGCGGCGGACCACGCCTCGCGGTCGATGGTCGTAGGCATGCGGCTCACGGTATCGGCTGGCCGCTCCCGTGAGCCTCGTCTCAGGCTGTGGTTGAGGCCGAGATCACGCGCTCCGGTTCGTTGTCGTCACGCACTGGGATGATGAGGTGATCCGCCTCCTCCTCGACCACGCGCCCGGAGGCCGCCCGTGCACGATTTCCTGAACGAGCTTGGTGTCGAGCTGCCGATCGTCCAGGCGGGGATGGGCGGCGGAATCTCGGGGCCCGACCTGGCGGCGGCGGTGTCCGAGGCCGGCGGGCTCGGCACGATCGGGATGGCGAGCCCGTCGCGGATGAGCGCCCAGCTCGTTGCGGCGCGCCGACGCACGCAGCGGCCGATCGCAATCAACCTGCTCCTCCCCTTCGCGCGCCCGGGTCACGCCGGTCCGGCCGCCGAGGCGGACGTCGTGGTCACGTTCTGGGGCCGGCCCCGGCGCTGGTCCGCCAAGCCGTGGATCCATCAGGCCGGATCGGTCGAAGAGGCACTCGCCGCGCGTGCTGCCGGTGCCGATGCCGTGATCCTGCAGGGCGTCGAGGCCGGCGGGCACGTACGCGGCGCCATGCCTGCGCTGGAGCTGCTGGCGGCGGCCCGCGCCGCGCTGCCCGACCCATGTCCGCTGCTCGTGGCAGGCGGGATCGCCGGCCCTGACGACGTCGTACGCGTCCTGGACGCCGGTGCCGTCGCCGCCGTCTGCGGGACTCGCTTCCTGATGTCGGAGGAGAGCGGTGCTGCACCCGGCTACAAGCGGCGTCTGGTCGAAGGCTCGGAGACCGTGCTCACCGAGCTCTTCGGCGTCGGCTGGCCCGGCGCCCATCGCGTGCTGCCGAACGCCGCCACGCGGAGATGGCTGGGGCGTGATCCGAGGGGACCGCGGGTCGTCCGGCTGGCGAACCGGCTGGCTCGACCTGTCATGGCGCGGGGACCGGAGTCCGTGCAGGGCTGGCTGCTCGGGCACCAGGCAGTTGCGATCCCGTTCTTCGCGCCGGTGCCGGCGGTCGGCGACGTGCCGGACCGGGTCCTCGAGACCGCTCCGCTCTATGCCGGCGAGACCGTGTCGCGGATCCAGGACATCCGTCCGGCAGGGTCGATCGTCCGCGACCTGGCGTCGGCGATGAGCGAGCGGAACGCGCCCTCGTCGCCGAACGTGTTGCCGACGCCACCGGGGAACAGTGAATCGCCGGTGAAGAGGTGCGGCGTGCCGTCGGGGTCGTCGTACAGGAGCGCGATCGAGCCGGGCGTGTGGCCAACGAGGTGGATCACCTGGAGCCGGGCGTCGCCGAACTCGACGGTGTCGCCGTCCTCCACCTGATCGTCGATCGCGACGCCGGTCTGCTCGGTGATCGCGGCGGAGTCGGCCCGGCCCGCGACGGTGACGGCGCCGGTGCGCTCGGTCACGGCCTTCAGGGCACGGTGGTGGTCCCAGTGCTGGTGGGTGGTGATCACCTTGGACGCTCCGGAGACACCGAGCACCTCGACGAGGAGCGGAGCGTCGTCGGCGGCGTCGATGAGCACCTGCTCGTCCGTCGCCCGGCAGCGGAGGACGTAGCAGTTGTTCGACATCTGCGGGTCCACGGCGACCTTGGTGATGATCAGCTTGCTGAGCTCGCGCACGTCCGGTGTGCCGCCGGGCGTCACCTCGCCTGAGTACGGGCCTGCGTACGTCGCCATGGGCCCAGCCTAGGGAGTTCGGCGCTGTCGCAGGTCAGGCCCCCGCCGGTGCCGCGGCCGACCAGCCACCAGGCGAGGTCGGCGGCGGTGCCGTCGACGACGGGCTGCTCGGCGCCGACGCTCCAGGTGCGGACGGTGTCGGTGGCGCGGACGGTGAAGACGGGGGAGCCCGGGTCGGCCGCACGGTCGCCGGTGACCAGGTCGAGGAGCGCGATCCGGAAGTCCTCGGGCCAGTCCTTGTGGCCGTAGCCGGCGTCCATGTCCGCGTGGTGGATCTCCACCTCCCGGCGCCGCGTCTCCGGGATGGTCGCCATGGCCAGCACCGGACCTCCGGGCAGGCGGTGGACGGAGCCGGCCCACTGCTCCTCGTCGAGCGAGGTCAGCGCGTCGCGCAGCGCCTGGCCGGCAGCGAACAGACGCTCGCGGATCTCCGACGGGTCAGCGCCGGAGAGCTCCTCGATGTCGCTGTTGCGGCGGTCGTCGGACTCGTAGATGGGTACGTCGCGCTCGTGGGCCAGACCGTCGACCGCACCGGCCAGCCCTTCCGCGTTCAGGGCAAGGTGGGCGACCACGTGGCCGCGGGTCCAGCCGGGGAGGACGGACGGCTCGGCGTACGCGTCGGGGCGCAGGGAATCGACGGTGCGCAGAAGACGTTGTTCGGACTGGTGAAGGGCCTCGACGGCCTCCATGGGACTGGTCTCGTTGCTGGGGTCCGGGCTCGGAGAGGTCATGGTGCCCAGTCTGCCGCGACCGGGCGACCGGGCGGCACCCGTCCTTGTCGGTGCGGCGTGAGATCGTGACGACGGTGTGTGCCTCCACGCTCCGTGACCGGCCATGTGCGAACATGTGTTCGACCACCAGGAGCAGGCAGAGACCACGACGACAGCCAACGGCGACGGTCCGGGAGCCCGGACAGCAGGGGAAGCAGTGACCGAACAGCTCATCATCCGCGGCGCGCGGGAGCACAACCTCAAGGACGTCTCGCTCGACCTGCCGCGCGACGCCCTGATCGTGTTCACCGGGCTGTCGGGCTCCGGCAAGTCGTCGCTCGCCTTCGACACGATCTTCGCCGAGGGTCAGCGGCGCTACGTCGAGTCGCTCTCGGCGTACGCCCGGCAGTTCCTCGGTCAGATGGACAAGCCCGACGTCGACTTCATCGAGGGGCTCAGCCCGGCGGTCTCGATCGACCAGAAGTCGACCTCCAAGAACCCGCGCTCGACCGTCGGCACCATCACCGAGGTCTACGACTACCTCCGGCTCCTCTACGCGCGCGCCGGCCGGCCGCACTGCCCCGTCTGCGGCTCGCCGATCGAGCGCCAGACCCCGCAGCAGATCGTCGACCGCGTGCTCCAGCTGCCTGAGGGCACCCGGTTCCAGGTGCTCGCCCCGGTGATCCGTGGGCGCAAGGGTGAGTACGTCGAGCTGTTCCGCAGCCTGCAGTCCCAGGGCTTCAGCCGCGCTCGCGTCAACGGCGAGACCTACCAGCTCGCCGAGCCGCCCAAGCTCGACAAGCAGAAGAAGCACACGATCGAGGTCGTCGTCGACCGGCTCTCCGCCAAGCCGACGTCGAAGCGCCGGCTCACCGACTCCGTCGAGACGGCCCTGAGCCTCGCGTCGGGCCTCGTGATCTTCGACCTCGTCGACGCGGATCCGAAGGATCCTCACCGCGAGATGAAGTTCTCCGAGCGGATGGCCTGCCCCAACGAGCACGACATCGAGACCGACGAGCTCGAGCCGCGGTCGTTCTCGTTCAACTCGCCGTTCGGTGCCTGCCCCGACTGCCACGGGCTCGGGACCCGCATGGAGGTCGACCCGGACCTCGTCGTCTCCGATCCGGAGGCCACGCTCGGTGAGGGTGTCATCGCCCCGTGGTCGGGCGCGCACGTCGCCGACTACTTCATCAGGCTGCTCGGCGCGCTCGGTGACGAGCTCGGCTTCGACCTCGACACACCCTGGTCCAAGCTGTCGAAGAAGGCCCAGACCGCGATCCTCGACGGCCACGCGACCAAGGTGCACGTCCGGCACACCAACCGCTACGGCCGCCAGCGGTCGTACTACACCAACTTCGAGGGCGTCCGGCCCTACATCGAGCGCCGTCACCGCGAGGCGGAGTCCGACACGAGCCGCGAGCGGTTCGAGGGCTTCATGCGCGAGGTCCCGTGCCCCGCCTGCCAGGGCAGCCGGCTCAAGCCGGTCTCGATGGCGGTCACGATGGGCGGCCGGAACATCGCCGAGGTCTGCGCGCTGCCGATCAACGAGGCCGCGGAGTTCCTCTCCGACCTCGAGCTGTCGGCCCGTGAGCGCCAGATCGCCGAGCGGGTGCTCAAGGAGATCCAGGAGCGGCTCCGGTTCCTGCTCGACGTCGGTCTCGACTACCTGTCGCTCGACCGTCCGTCGGCGACGCTCTCGGGCGGCGAGGCCCAGCGGATCCGGCTGGCCACCCAGATCGGTGCCGGACTGGTCGGCGTGCTCTACGTGCTCGACGAGCCGAGCATCGGCCTGCACCAGCGCGACAACCACCGGCTGATCGAGACGCTGGTCCGGCTCAAGGACCTCGGCAACACCCTGATCGTCGTCGAGCACGACGAGGACACCATCCGCACCGCCGACTGGGTGGTCGACATCGGGCCGGGTGCCGGCGAGCACGGCGGCCAGGTGGTCCACTCCGGCACGGTCAAGCAGCTGCTGAAGCACCGCGACTCCGAGACCGGCATGTACCTCTCCGGTCGCAAGTCGATCCCGCTGCCCGACGTACGCCGTCCGCGCACCAAGGGTCGCGAGCTGGTCGTCAAGGGCGCCAAGGAGAACAACCTCAAGGACATCGACGTCGCGTTCCCGCTCGGGCTGTTCGTCGCGGTGACCGGCGTCTCCGGCTCGGGCAAGTCGACCCTGGTCAACGACATCCTGTATGCCGCGCTGGCCAAGCAGATCTACAACTCGCGCACCGTGCCGGGTCGGCACACCCGCATCACCGGCACGGAGCACGTCGACAAGGTGATCCACGTCGACCAGTCCCCGATCGGCCGGACACCGCGGAGCAACCCGGCGACCTACACCGGCGTCTTCGACCACGTCCGCAAGCTGTTCGCCTCGACCCCCGAGGCAAAGATGCGCGGCTACCTGCAGGGCCGGTTCTCCTTCAACGTGAAGGGCGGGCGCTGCGAGGCGTGCGCCGGCGACGGCACGATCAAGATCGAGATGAACTTCCTGCCCGACGTCTACGTGCCGTGCGAGGTCTGCCACGGTGCCCGCTACAACCGCGAGACCCTCGAGGTGCACTACAAGGGCAAGACAATCGCCGACGTGCTGGACATGCCGATCGAGGAGGCGGTCGAGTTCTTCGCCGCCATCCCCGCCATCTCGCGCCACCTGAAGACACTGGTCGAGGTCGGGCTGGGCTACGTACGTCTGGGCCAGCCGGCCACGACGCTGTCCGGTGGCGAGGCGCAGCGGGTCAAGCTCGCCTCGGAGCTCCAGAAGCGCTCCACCGGCCGCACCGTCTACGTGCTCGACGAGCCGACCACCGGCCTGCACTTCGAGGACATCCGCAAGCTGCTGCTCGTGCTCGGCCGTCTTGTCGACCAGGGCAACACGGTGCTGGTGATCGAGCACAACCTCGACGTGATCAAGACGGCCGACTGGATCGTCGACATGGGGCCGGCCGGGGGCAACCGCGGTGGCACCGTGGTGGCCAGCGGCACGCCGGAGGACGTCGCGAACGTGCCGGAGAGCTTCACGGGAGAGTTCCTCAAGCCGCTGCTCGGCTGAGCAGCGAGCTCAAAGGAAAATCTAAGTTTCAACCACTACGCTCGCCCACCTCGCCGCCGTGCCGATGTCTCCGACGAAGGGTGTCTCCGTGTCCGACCACGAAACCAGCCGCAGGAACCTGCTCGGTGGCCTCGCCGCCGCGGGCGTGGCGCTCCCGGTGCTCGCCGCGTGCGGCAGCAGCAGCGGCTCGGGCGACAGCACCGGCACCACCGCCGGCGACCCCAGCACGTCGAGTGGCGCCACGGGTGGTTCGACCGGCGGCTCGTCCGGCGGCTCCTCGGGCGGTGGCATCAAGACCTCGGAGATCCCGGTCGGCGGCGGCAGGATCTTCTCCTCGCAGCAGATCGTGGTGACCCAGCCGACGGCAGGCCAGTTCAAGGCCTTCTCGTCCATCTGCACCCATCAGGGTTGCCCGGTCACCAAGATCGAGGGCGGCACGATCGACTGCACGTGCCATGGCAGCAAGTACTCCATCAAGGACGGCTCGGTCGAGGACGGCCCGGCGCCGAAGCCGCTGCCGGAGAAGACCGTCACCCTGTCTCCGGCCGGGGACACCCTCACGGTCAGCTGACCGTTCCCGGGGCTGTCCCCACCCGCCCGTAGGGTTGGCATGTGGCAGATCCGTCGACGTACCGGCCGAAGCAGGGGTCGATCCCGACCCGGCCGGGCGTCTACCGCTTCCGTGACAAGGACGGGCGGGTCGTCTACGTCGGCAAGGCGAAGAACCTCCGGGCCCGGCTGTCGTCGTACTTCCAGGACGTCGTCAACCTGCACCCGCGCACCGCGACGATGGTGACGACGGCCGCGAGCGTGGAGTGGACGGTCGTCGCCACCGAGGTCGAGGCCCTGCAGCTGGAGTACTCCTGGATCAAGGAGTTCGACCCGCGGTTCAACGTGAAGTACCGCGACGACAAGTCCTACCCGTGGCTGGCGGTGACGCTCAACGAGGACTACCCGCGCGTCATGGTCGGCCGTGGCGCGAAGAAGAAGGGCGTGAAGTACTTCGGGCCGTACTCCCACGCCTGGGCGATCCGGGAGACCGTCGACCTGCTGCTGCGGGTCTTCCCGATGCGGTCGTGCAGCAACGGCGTCTTCAAGAGGTCGTCGCAGATCGGCCGGCCGTGCCTCCTCGGTTACATCGACAAGTGCGCCGCGCCCTGCGTCGGCCGGATCGACGCCGAGGAGCACCGGCGCATCGCCGAGGACTTCTGCGACTTCATGGGCGGTCGCACCGACGCCTTCGTGCGCCGTGTCGAGCAGGAGATGTACGCCGCGTCGAAAGCGCAGGAGTACGAACGCGCCGCCCGGCTGCGCGACGACCTGGGTGCGCTCAACAAGGCGCTGGAGAAGCAGGCCGTCGTCTTCGGCGACGGCACCGACGCCGACGTGATCGCGCTCGCCGAGGACCCCCTCGAGGTCGCGGTGCAGATCTTCCACGTGCGCTCCGGCCGGATCCGCGGCCAGCGCGGCTGGGTCGCCGACCGCGTCGAGGACCTCGACACCGCCGGACTGGTCAGCGAGTTCCTCCTCCAGCTGTACGCCGGGGAGGAGGGCGACTCGATCCCGCGCGAGATCCTGGTGCCGGCGATGCCCGAGGACGCCGACACCTTCGAGCAGCTGCTCTCCGAGGCTCGCGGGAGCAAGGTGCAGGTCCGGGTGCCGAAGCGCGGCGACAAGAAGGCGCTGCAGAAGACGGTCGCCCAGAACGCCGGCCAGTCGCTCGCCCTCCACAAGACCCGGCGCGCGAGCGACCTGACCGCCCGCAACCAGGCGCTCGAGGAGATCCAGCGTGCCCTCGACCTGCCGGCTGCGCCGCTGCGGATCGAGTGCTACGACATCTCGAACCTCCAGGGCACCGAGGTGGTCGCGTCGATGGTGGTGTTCGAGGACGGGCTCGCCCGCAAGAGCGAGTACCGCCGCTTCGTGATCAGGAGCGTCGAGGGACAGAACGACGTCGCCTCCATGCACGAGGTGATCACCCGGCGCTTCCGCCGTCTGCTCGACGAGCGGATCGAGCGCCCGGAGGTGGCCGGGGGTGAGGTCGACGCCGATGACAGTGGACCGATGCTGATCGACCCCGAGACCGGCAAGCCCCGCAAGTTCGCCTACACGCCCGGCCTGGTCGTGGTCGACGGTGGTCCGCCCCAGGTGGCGGCCGCCCAGCGGGCCCTCGACGAGCTCGGCATCGACGACATCCCGGTCTGCGGACTGGCCAAGCGGCTCGAGGAGGTCTGGCTGCCCGGGGAGCCCGACCCGGTGATCCTTCCGCGGACCAGCGAGGGCCTCTACCTCCTCCAGCGGATCCGTGACGAGGCCCATCGGTTCGCGATCACCCACCACCGGTCGCGGCGGTCGAAGTCGATGGTGGAGAGCCTGCTCGACGACGTGCCCGGCCTCGGCGAGGTCCGGCGCAAGACGCTGATCAAGCACTTCGGCTCGCTGAAGAAGCTCCGTGCCGCGAGCACCGAGGAGATCGCTCAGGTCCCGGGAATCGGTCCGTCGACCGCTGCCGCCATCGCCGAAGCGGTCGCGCCCGACGGGGTCGCCCGCAAGACTGTCAGCGTGAACACCGCGACCGGCGAGATCCAGGAAGGCTGAGATGACCGCAGAGCCGAGGTCCAGCGACGACACCGGCGAGATGCCGGCGGTCGGCGCATCGCCCGAGCTCGGCGAGCTCGTCGTGGTGACCGGCATGACCGGCGCCGGACGCAGCACCGCGGCCAAGGAGCTCGAGGACCTCGGCTACTTCGTCGTCGACAACCTTCCGCCGGAGCTCGTCACCGAGGTGGTCCGGCTGGTCGACGAGCAGAAGGGCCGCGACCAGCCGATCGCCGTGCTCGTCGACGTACGCGGTGGCACGTCGTTCCACACGCTGCGCGAGCAGCTGGCGCAGCACCTGCCGACCCGGCGTACCTCGTTGCTGTTCCTCGAGGCCGACGACGACATCCTGGTCCGTCGTCAGGAGGCCGCGCGCCGCCCGCACCCGCTCCAGGCCGGCGGCCGGCTGCTCGAGGGCATCGACCGCGAGCGCAGCGTCATGACGCAGCTGCGCGGAGACGCCGACGTCGTCATCGACACGACCCAGCTCAACCTCCACCAGCTCAAGGACAAGGTGGCGCAGGCGTTCGGCGCCCCCGGCACGACCGCCCTGAGGGTCACGGTCGTCAGCTTCGGCTTCAAGTACGGCGTCCCGGTCGACGCCGACCTCTTGGCCGACATGCGCTTTCTGCCCAACCCGTACTGGGTCGCCGAGCTGCGTGACTTCACCGGCAAGGACGCCGGCGTGATCGAGTACGTCACCGGCCGGGCGGACGCCAAGACGTTCCTCGAGCGCTACATCCCGGTGATCGAGACCGTCGGCGAGGGCTACCTCCGCGAGGGCAAGCGGTTCATGACGGTCGCGATCGGCTGCACCGGCGGCAAGCACCGCAGCGTCGCCATGGCCGAGGAGATCGCGACGCGATTGCGCGCCCTGGGCATGGAGGCCTCCGCCACGCACCGCGACCTGGGCCGCGAGTGAGCTCGGGCGTGGCCTGGTCGTCCGAGCCTGCGGTCGTCGCCCTGGGTGGCGGTCACGGTCTGGCGGCATCGCTGGCGGCGCTTCGGCGGCTGACCTCCGATCTCACGGCGGTCGTCACGGTCGCGGACAACGGCGGCTCGTCCGGTCGGCTCAGGGAGGAGTTCGGTGTTCTCCCGCCCGGCGACCTGCGGATGGCACTCGCTGCGCTCTGCGGCGACGACCGCTGGGGGCAGACCTGGGCGCGGGTCCTGCAGCATCGGTTCGAGTCCGACGGAGAGATGGACGGGCACTCCGTCGGCAACCTGCTGATCGTCGCGCTCTGGCAGCTCCTCGGCGACCATGTCTCCGGCCTCGACTGGGTGGGCAGCCTGCTGGGCGCGCGCGGCCGGGTGCTGCCGATGGCGATCACGCCGATCGACATCATGGCCCGGGTGCGAGGTGCGGACCCGGCGAAGCCCGACGAGATCAGCACTGTTCGCGGGC
Organism: Propionibacteriales bacterium; assembly: GCA_019510315.1. Taxonomy (GTDB): domain Bacteria; phylum Actinomycetota; class Actinomycetes; order Propionibacteriales; family Nocardioidaceae; genus Marmoricola. The sequence goes on along the minus strand of JAEKKP010000093.1, from coordinate 17,701 downwards.
AGGTCGCCGTCGCGACGACACCGGGTGAGGTGGTCGAGGTGAGCCTGGAGCCGGCTGACCCTAAGGCCTGTCCCGAGGCGACGCGCGCGCTCGGCGAGGCGGACTGGGTCGTCCTCGGACCGGGTTCGTGGTACTCGTCGGTGATCCCGCACCTGCTCGTCCCCGGTCTGCGCGACGCACTCGCGACGACGCCCGGCAACGTCGTGGTCACCCTCAACCTCGAGGCCCAGCCCGGCGAGACAGAGGGCTGGACGCCGGAGGACCACCTCGCCGTACTCCATCGCACGGCACCTGACCTGCGGGTGCACACAGTGCTCGCCGATCCCGGATCGGTGCACGACGCCGCGGCCCTGGAAGCGATGACGGAGGACATCGGTGCGCGCCTGGTGCTCGCCGACGTGGCTCGTCAGGGTGCTCCCGGACAGCACGATCCCGAGAAACTTGCCCGAGCGTATGCACGCGTCACGGGAGCGAACTAAGGTGGCGCGCATGGCGATGACGGCACAGGTGAAGGCGGAGCTGGCCAGCACGGCAGTGACGAAGACATGTTGCCGGAAGTCAGAGGTCTCCTCGATGCTGCGCTTCGCCGACTCGCTGCACCTCGTCAACGGCGGGATCGTCGTCGAGGCCGAGCTCGACACAGGAGCCGCTGCACGCCGTCTCCGCAAGGACATCGCCGAGGTCTACGGCCACGACTCCGAGGTCGTGCTGCTCAAGGGCAACGGCCTGCGTCGGGGCACCCACTACATCGTCCGCGTCGCCCGCGACGGGGAGTCGCTGGCCCGGCAGACCGGTCTGATCGACCAGCGCAACCGACCCGTTCGAGGTCTCCCGCCGCAGGTCGTGTCGGGGTCGGGCTGCGACGCGGTCGCTGCCTGGCGCGGCGCGTTCCTGGCGCACGGCTCGCTCACGGAGCCCGGGCGCTCGAGCTCCCTCGAGGTCACGTGCCCGGGGCCCGAGGCGGCGCTCGCACTCGTCGGGTCGGCGCGTCGACTCGGCATCTCGGCCAAGGCGCGCGAGGTGCGCGGCGTCGACCGCGTCGTCATCCGCGACGGCGACGCGATCGGCCAGCTGCTCACCCGCCTCGGTGCCCACGAGTCGCTGCTGGCGTGGGAGGAGCGCCGGATGCGCCGCGAGGTGCGCGCCACGGCCAACCGGCTCGCGAACTTCGACGACGCCAACCTGCGTCGCTCGGCCCGCGCGGCGGTCGCTGCCGGCGCCCGTGTCGAGCGCGCCCTGGAGATCCTCGGCGCGGAGATCCCCGACCACCTCCAGCTGGCCGGCCGGCTCCGTCTCGAGCACAAGCAGGCGTCGCTCGAGGAGCTCGGCCAGCTCCACGACCCGGTGCTCACGAAGGACGCGATCGCGGGCCGGATCCGCCGGTTGCTGGCCATGGCCGACAAGCGCGCCGAGGAGCTCGGCATCCCCGACACGGAGTCCTCGCTGACCCCGGAGATGCTTGCCGAAGAGGCCTGACCCCGACCGACCATCTCTACGTCCGCGGTTACCGGCACGTACGCCGGACAACGCGTTCGTCGTGGTCGTGGACCGCGATAAGGTCGGGTGACGGACTTTTGTTAACGATCAAATTCAGGAGTGGATCGCTGTGACTGTGCGCGTGGGAATCAACGGCTTCGGCCGCATCGGCCGGAACTTCTTCCGGGCAGTGCGTGCCTCCGGTGCCGACATCGAGATCGTCGGCGTCAATGACCTCACCGACCCGAAGGCGCTGGCGAACCTTCTGAAGTTCGACTCGATCCTCGGGCGGCTCGACGTCGACGTGACCGCCACCGACACGTCGCTGCGCGTCGGTGACCAGGAGATCGCCGTCTCCGCCGAGCGCGACCCGGCCAGCCTCAAGTGGGCCGACCTCGGCGTCGACGTGGTCGTGGAGTCGACCGGCTTCTTCACCGACGCCACCAAGGCGCACGCGCACATCGACGCCGGCGCCAAGAAGGTCATCATCTCGGCGCCCGCGACCAACGAGGACATCACCGTCGTGATGGGCGTCAACCACGACCTCTACGACCCGGCCCAGCACGACGTCATCTCCAACGCGTCGTGCACGACCAACTGCCTCGCGCCGATGGCCAAGGCCCTCAACGACGAGTTCGGCATCGTCAAGGGCCTGATGACGACGATCCACGCCTACACGGCCGACCAGAACCTCCACGACAACATCCACAAGGACCCGCGTCGTGCCCGGGCCGCGGCGCTCAACATCGTGCCGACCTCCACCGGCGCGGCCAAGGCGATCGGGCTGGTCCTGCCGGAGCTGAAGGGCAAGCTCGACGGCTTTGCCATGCGCGTCCCGGTGCCCACCGGCTCAGCGACCGACCTGACGTTCCAGGCCTCGCGCGAGACCACGGTCGAGGAGGTCAACGCCGCCATGGAGAAGGCCGCCGACGGCCACTACCTGCGCTACTCCACCGACCCGCTCGTCTCGACCGACATCGTCACCGACCCGGCGTCGTGCATCTTCGACGCACCGTTCACCAAGGTGATCGGCGACCAGGTCAAGGTCCTCGGCTGGTACGACAACGAGTGGGGCTTCTCCAACCGCCTCGCCGACCTCATCGTGCACGTCGGCAAGACCCTCTGAGCGGCGTGGGGGAGTACTCGACCCTGGGTGACGTTCAGGGAAAGCGGGTGCTGGTCCGCTCGGACCTCAACGTCCCGCTCGACGGTTCCAGCATCTCCGACGACGGCCGGATCCGGGCCAGCGTGCCGACGATCCGCCAGCTGGCGGACGCCGGCGCCCGGGTGGTCGTGATGGCTCACCTGGGCCGGCCGAAGGGGTCGCCGGACCCGGCGTACTCACTCGCGCCGGTGGCGGTGCGCCTCGGTGAGCTCCTGGGCACCACGGTCACGTTCGCGACCGACACGGTCGGCTCGTCCGCCCGCGCCGCGGTCGACGGGCTCGCCGACGGACAGGTCGCCCTGCTCGAGAACGTCCGCTTCAATGCCGGCGAGACCAGCAAGGACGAGGCCGAGCGCGGGGCGTTCGCCGACCAGCTTGCCGCGCTAGGCGACGCGTTCGTGAGCGACGGCTTCGGTGTCGTGCACCGCAAGCAGGCCTCCGTGTACGACGTCGCCCAGCGCCTGCCACACGCCATGGGCGGCCTCGTCGCGGCGGAGATCGACGTGTTGCGCCGGCTCACGGAGTCACCCGAGCGGCCGTACGTCGTGGTGCTCGGCGGGTCCAAGGTCTCCGACAAGCTCGCCGTGATCGACAACCTCCTCGGCAAGGCCGACCGGCTGCTGATCGGCGGCGGGATGGTGTTCACCTTCCTCAAGGCCCAGGGCCATCCGGTCGGCAAGAGCCTCCTCGAGGACGACCAGGTCGAGACCTGCCGTGAGTACCTCCGCCGCGCGACCGACTCCGGAGTCGAGATCCTGCTGCCCACTGACATCGTGGTGGCGGCTGAGTTCAGCGCCGACGCCGAGCCGCTCGTGGTGGCGGCCGACGAGATCCCCGACGACCGGATCGGGCTCGACATCGGTCCCGACTCGGGTGCCGCGTTCGCCGAGGCGATCCGTGGTGCGCGCACCGTGTTCTGGAACGGTCCGATGGGCGTCTTCGAGTTCCCCGCCTTCGCGGCCGGCACCCGTGCCGTCGCCGAGGCGCTGACCGAAGTCGACGGCCTGTCGGTCGTCGGCGGGGGCGACTCGGCGGCCGCGGTCCGGCAGCTCGGCTTCGCCGACGACGCGTTCGGCCACATCTCCACGGGCGGCGGCGCCAGCCTGGAGTACCTCGAGGGCAAGACGCTCCCGGGGATCGACGTACTCAACGGTGGTTGAGGAGGTCGCGCAGCGACCGTCTCGAAACCTCTGAACTCTGAAAGCGAAGCCATGGCGAAGAGCTCTCGCCTGCCCTTGATGGCAGGCAACTGGAAGATGAACCTCAACCACCTCGAGGCCGTGCACCTCGTGCAGAAGCTGGCTCTCACGCTGGCCGACAAGAAGCACGACTACAGCCGCGTGGAGGTGGTCGTCGTGCCGCCGTTCACCGACCTGCGCTCGGTGCAGACGCTTGTCGACGGTGACCGGCTGCAGCTGCGGTACGGCGCCCAGGACGTCTCCGTCCACGACGACGGTGCCTACACCGGGGAGATCTCGGCCTCGATGCTGACCAAGCTCGGCTGCAGCTACGTGGTGGTCGGCCACTCGGAGCGTCGCGAGTACCACCAGGAGGACGACGCGCTCGTGAGCGCGAAGGCCCACAAGGCGCTCGCTGCCGGGATGACGCCGATCGTGTGCGTCGGCGAGGCCCTCGACATCCGCAAGGAGGGGCGCCACGTCAGCCACTGCGTCGACCAGGTGCACGGGTCCCTGGCGGGCTTCACAGCAGAACAGGTCGCCGGGCTCGTGATCGCCTACGAGCCGGTGTGGGCGATCGGCACGGGCGAGGTGGCGACACCTGCGGACGCCCAGGAGGTGTGCGCAGCGGTCCGGCAGGGCATCGCTGACGTCCACGGAGCTGAGGCGGCTGCCGGCGTACGCGTGCTGTACGGCGGCTCGGTGAAGGCCGCGAACATCGCTGGCATCATGCAGCAGCCCGACGTCGACGGCGCGCTCGTTGGTGGGGCGAGCCTCCAGGCAGAGGAGTTCGGCGGCATCTGCCGCTACTACGACATGCCCGTCCTCTGAGCCCAGGCGACGCCGCCGTGACCCGTGAGGCACGGGTTCGTTGACACGAGCGGGGGGCCGAACAGCAGCCGGTCGACCGGCCGTGGATGGGGGCTCGACATGCAACGTGCAACCTCGGCGATCTCGGCGCTTCTCCTGATCAGCGCGGTCGGCGTTCTCGCCATCGTCTCGTCTGCGTCGGCAACAACCTCCGCCCGCGTCGTCTCGACCGATAGATTCGCGCCGCCGCCCGGTTTCACGACCGTCGTGCCGGTGCAGGGCGCCGGCAGCACCGGAGTGATGACGGTCGATCTCGTCGTCAACGGCGTCTTCCAGGCAGCGCTCCTGGACACGCGATCCCACACCTACACCATGCTGGTCCCGGGCGCACCGGGAAGCCATGCCATCGGGATCACCCCGGACGGGCAGACCGTGGCGTACAGCGTCCACGAGCACATCGGTTACTCCACAACGTCGCACGTGTTCGTCCGGAACCTCTCGACGGGCGTGACCGAGCAGGTCGACCTCGACCCGACCGGTGCACCCCTCGACACGATGTGCACCGGGGTCGGACCGAGCTCGCTGACTCCCGACGGTCGCTTCGTCGCGTTCACCTGCGCCGCTTCGCGGCCGTACGTCCGCGATCTGCAGAGTGGCAGGCTCACGGCAGCACCCGACACGGTCCACGCAGCGTCCGGCTACGCGCTCCTGGACAACGGGAATCTGCTCTTCGCGAGTCCGGGCACGGCCACCGGACCAGACTTCTCGAACGCGATCGGTGGATACGTGTACTCCTGGACGCCCACGACCGGCGCCGTGGCACCCGTCGTCGACTGCGGAACGGCGGCCTGCGCCTTCGGTGGGGCGTCCGGTGACGGCCATCTCCTCGCGTACGTGACCACGGCGGCGACCGTGGACACGGCCCACGTCCGGGATCTCCCGACCAACGCACGGTGGACCAGCCAGCTGAGTCAACGCGGGTGGGCTGCGTCCGTGGCGCACGATGCCTCGGCGGTCGTCGTCCGTGAGGGGACCGACGGAGTCCACCCGATCGCCACCTTCATCGGGGACCCAGACCATGGATTCACCTCGCTGAACTCCGCGATGGGCGCACCGGCCGGGCAGCTGGCAACCTGGATCGACGACGATGCGCGCACGATCTGGTCGATGTCGGACCGGGATGCCGCTGCCTGGCACCTGGCACTGACCCACGACGATCCGCCCACGATCACTGTCTCGATCACCGCGACCGCCAACCCAGCACCATAGGTGCGCCGAGCCGCGTAGGTCCACGTCACGGTGCACTCGTCGGTCAGGAAGGCTTCTGCGACGACGACATGTCCGTCCAGTGACGGCCCACGTGCCTGAAAATGCACGACGTCAGTTAGGATTCCGGCCGTGATCACCGTTTTCGAGATCCTGCTCGTCATCAGCAGCATGTTGATGATCCTGCTCGTGCTGCTCCACAAGGGCCGCGGCGGTGGACTCTCCGACATGTTCGGCGGCGGGGTGTCGAGTGGCCTCGGTGGCTCGTCGGTCGCCGAGCGCAACCTCGACCGGATCACGATCGGCATCGGGCTGGTCTGGTTCGCCTGCGTCATCGGTCTCGGGCTCCTGTTCAAGACCAGCAACTGATCCCCCTGTGGTGCGGAACTGAGAAGGAGACCTGGTGGCTGGCGGAGGAAATGCCATTCGTGGCAGCCGTGTGGGTGCGGGACCGATGGGCGAGGCGGAGCGTGGTGAAGCCGCACCGCGCCAGAACGTCACGTACTTCTGCTCGCGCGAGCACCGCACGCTGATCGCGTTCGCCGTGGAGGCGACGGTCCCCGAGTCGTGGGACTGCCCGCGCTGCGGACTGCCGGCGAGCCTCGACTCGGAGAACCCGCCGCCGCCGACCAAGATCGAGCCGTACAAGACCCACCTGGCCTACGTGAAGGAGCGTCGCTCCGACGCGGAGGCCAAGGACATCCTCGACGAGGCTCTCCAGACCCTCCGCACCCGCCGCAAGAACGGCGAAGTCATCTTCTAGTACGCCGAGCGGGCGGTTGCGCGCGTGTCTGTGGATTGTGCTGACGCGGCCTGCCCGATCAGCGGCATCGTCCCGGCATGAACAACTCGCGCTGGCTCTCCTCTGACGGCGTCCTACTCGGCGCCGACTTTCCGCTGCCTCTCGACGACGGTCGTGCAGAGTCGCCCGGAGAGTCTGCGCTGCGGCTGCACTGGTTGGACGCGGGCCTGCCACCACCGGAACCCCAGTTCGGAATCCTCGACGACTGGGGACACGAGATCTACCGGCTCGACGTACCGCTGCCCTCGGGTCTCTACGCCGCCGAGTACGACGGCGAAGAGTTCCACTCCGAGCCCGAGGACATCCAGCATGATGAGGAGCGTCGCGCGTGGATTCGCGACGAACGCGGCTGGACCATCGACGTGTTCCGCAAGGACAGCGTCTATGGACGCAACACGGACATCGGCGAACGACTGCGCTCGGGCCTTCGCCGGGCGCGCGAGGCGCGCATGATCTGGAGACCGTGAGGAGTTGCCCGCTCGACGCCTCCTGAACGCGCGCAAGTGCCCTCTCGGCGTACCGAAGGCGCACGCAACCGCCCTGTCGGCGTACCTACAGCTTGCTGGCGGCGGCGAGGTCGAGGAACCAGATCGTCTCGCCGGGGCCGTGGAGCGGTGCGGGCCTGATGCCGCGGGCGGGGGTCTCGTGGACGTCGCCGCGGTCGGCCAGGGCACGCCGCACGGCGTCGGCCTTGGCGTCGCCGGTGACGAGGAACCACGCCGCGCGCGTGCGGTTCAGGGCCGGGAAGGTCAGGCTCACCCGTTCCGGAGGTGGCTTCGGTGATCCGGTGACGGCAACCGTGATGCCGTCGGCGTCGAGCTGCTGAAACCCGGGGAAGAGCGACGCCACGTGCCCGTCGGGCCCCAGACCGAGCATCACCAGGTCGAACTCGCCCGCGCCGGAGGCTCGCAGCTGATCGCCGTACGCCGTCGCTGCGGCCTCGACGTCGGCGGCGTCGTCGGTCGACGGGACTTCGCGCACCGCGGTCGCGCCGACCGGGTCGAGGAAGACCGCCCGTGCGTCGAGCGCGTTGCGATCGGAGCTGTCCGCCGCAACGAAGCGCTCGTCGCCCCACCAGAAGGTGACGCGGCTCCAGTCGACGCTGTGGCCGCCAGCCTCGGCGCGCTGGGCGATCTCGCGGTGCACGTCGTGCGCGATGGTGCCGCCGGTGAGGGCGACGTGGGGCTCCTCGCCGCGCCCCTGCGCCGCCGCCATCCGCTGCAGGAACCGGTCGGCCACGGTCGCGGCCAGCTCCGCGGGGCTGGACAGGATCTTCAGCTCGAGCGGCACGGTCAGTGTCCGTCGAGCTTCATCAGCCGCTTGGTGGCGTCGCGGTAGATGTCGTCCTCGTCCAGCCTGCGCAGCTCCTCGGCCAGCAGGTCGGGCAGCTCCCGCCGCTTGAGCGCGACGGGACGGTCGGGTCGGTCGGGTGAGCTGAACGTCGCGAGCTTGCCGTCCAGGCGACTGATCCGGATCGGACCGTCCTTCGTCTCCAGCACGACCTCGGTGATGCCAGGTCCGCGGGAGTTCTCGCGGTCCACCTCCACGTGCAGGCGGTCGTTGAGCCAGGCGCGCAGGAGCTCGGCGCTCGGGCTGATCCGCTCGGCGGTCACCGATGCGCGGCGTACCTTGAGCGGCTGCTGGTCGAGCGCGGCCGCGAGCAGGGCGCGCCAGGGGGTGATCCGCGTCCAGGCAAGGTCGGTGTTGCCCTTCGCGTACGTCGAGCAGAGGGTGTGCAGCGCCCGGCCCTTCGCCTTGGTCGAGGCCGCCGCGTCGGTGATCCGTCGTTGTGCCAGCGCGCCGAGCGGGTCGGCCGCGGGGTCCGCCGGTGCGTCCTTCGGCCACCAGATCGCGACAGGGGAGTCGGGCAGCAGCAGGGGGAGCACGACGGACTCGGGGTGCTTCACCACCTCGCCCTTGAGCCGGATCAGCGCGGTCTCGCCGGTCCACGACTGGCCGATGCCGACCTGGGCGTTGATCGTCGGTGCGCCGCGTCCGTCGCCGAGGATCACGCCGAGGACGCGCGCCGGGTGCTCCCGGGAGGCGAGACGCGCGGCCTCCATGGCGTCGGGGGCGCTGTCCTCGTCGACGACGATGATGAGGGTCATCACCATGCCCATCGCCGGGCTGCCGGCCCGGATCCGGGCCCGGACGAACTCCGCGGCGATCTGCGCCGAGTTGGTGTCGGTCAGCTCGATCACGACTGCTCACTCCTCACCGGTGTCGTCCTCATCACGGCCTCCGCCAGGTGCGTCCGTCGCGGGCGAGCATCTGGTCGGCCGACTTCGGTCCCCAGGTGCCGGCGTCGTAGTGGTCCGGCCGGCCCTTCTTCGCCCAGTGCGCGAGGATCGGGTCGAGGATCTTCCAGGACAGCTCGACCTCCTCGTGCCGGGGGAACAGCGGCGGGTCGCCGAGCAGGACGTCGAGGATCAGCCGCTCGTACGCCTCCGGCGAAGACTCGGTGAACGACCCGCCGTACGCGAAGTCCATGTTGACGTCGCGGATCTCCATCGCGGTGCCCGGCACCTTCGCGCCGAACCTGATCGTCATGCCCTCGTCGGGCTGCACGCGGATCACCAACGTGTTGGGGGTGAGCTCCTCGGTGGCGGTCGAGGAGAACGGGAGGTGCGGAGCGCGCTTGAAGACGACGGCCACCTCGGTGACGCGGCGGCCGAGCCGCTTGCCCGTGCGCAGGTAGAAGGGCACGCCGGCCCACCGCCGGGTGTCGATGTCGAGCTTCACCGCGGCGAAGGTCTCGGTGGTGGAGTCCGGGTCGATGCCCTCCTCCTCGCAGAAGCCGATCACCTTGTCGCCACCGGCCCAGCCCGCGACGTACTGGCCCCGCGCCGTCGTCTGGTCGAGACGCTTCGGCAGCTGGACGGAGGAGAGGACCTTGAGCTTCTCGATCCGCAGGCTCTCGGCGTCGAAGGACATCGGCTCCTCCATCGCCACCAGCGCCATCAGCTGCATCAGGTGGTTCTGGATGACGTCACGGGCTGCCCCGACACCGTCGTAGTAGCCCGCGCGGCCGCCGATGCCGACGTCCTCGGCCATGGTGATCTGCACGTGGTCGACGTAGTTGGAGTTCCAGATCGGCTCGAACAGGTTGTTGGCGAAGCGCATCGCCAGGATGTTCTGCACCGTCTCCTTGCCGAGGTAGTGGTCGATCCGGAAGATCGAGCCGGACTCGAAGACCTGCCCCAGGATGTCGTTGAGGTGCCGGGCCGACTCGAGGTCGTGGCCGAAGGGCTTCTCGACGACCACGCGGCGCCACGAGCCGGGCTGGGGCTGCGCGAGCTTGTGCTCCTTGAGCTGGTCGGCCACGTCGCCGAAGAACGACGGCGGGATCGCCAGGTAGAACGCGTGGTTGCCCCCCGTGCCGCGGGTCTCGTCGAGCTCCTCGATGGTCCGCCGCAGCTGGTCGAACGCGGCGTCGTCGTTGAAGTCACCCTGGACGAAGCGGAAGCCCTCGGCAAGCTGGCGCCAGACCTCTTCGCGGAACTCGGTGCGCGCGTGCTGCTTGACCGACTCGTGCACGATCTGGGCGAAGTCCTGGTCGGCCCAGTCGCGCCGGGCGAAGCCGACGAGGCTGAAGCCCGGCGGGAGGAGGCCGCGGTTGGCGAGGTCGTAGATCGCCGGCATGACCTTCTTGCGCGACAGGTCGCCGGTGACGCCGAACAGCACCATCCCGCAGGGACCGGCGATCCTCGGGAGCCGGCGGTCCTCGGGGTCGCGGAGCGGGTTGACCGGGTGCTCGGGGTCTGCGTCGAGTCGGGGTGTCACCGTCGGTGCCTCCGGTAGTAGTCGATCAACGATCGGGTCGACGGGTCCTGCTTCGCCGCGGCGTCGGCATCGCCGGCCACCGCCGGCCCGAGCTCGACGGCGAGCTGCTTGCCCAGCTCGACGCCCCACTGGTCGAAGCTGTCGATGCCCCAGACCACTCCCTCGGTGAAGGTGAGGTGCTCATAGAGCGCGATCAGCTGCCCGAGCACGGAGGGCGTCAGCTCGGGCGCCATGATCGAAGTGGTCGGCCGGTTGCCGGAGAAGACCCGCGCCGGGACGACGGCCTCGTCGGTCCCCTCAGCGCGCACCTCGTCGGCCGTCTTCCCGAACGCCAGCGCCCGCGTCTGGGCGAAGAAGTTGGCCAGGAAGAGCTCGTGCACATCGGTGTCGCCGTCACGGAGCGGGTAGGCCGGGTTCGCGAACCCGATGAAGTCGGCCGGGATCAGGCGGGTGCCCTGGTGGATCAGCTGGTAGAAGGCGTGCTGGCCGTTGGTGCCGGGCTCGCCCCAGAAGACCTCGCCGGTCTCCGTCGTGACGGGGCTGCCGTCCCAGCGCACGCCCTTGCCGTTGGACTCCATGGTGAGCTGCTGCAGGTACGCCGGGAACCGGTGCAGCAGCTGGGAGTAGGGGAGCACCGCGTGGGTCGATGCGCCGAGGAAGTTGGTGTACCAGACGTTCAACAGGCCCATCAGCACCGGCAGGTTGCGGGCGGTCGAAGCCGTCCTGAAGTGCTCGTCCATCGCGTGCATCCCCGCGAGGAAGTCCGCGAACCGCTCCGGCCCGATCGCGACCACGAGGGACGTGCCGATCGCGGAGTCGATCGAGTAGCGACCGCCGACCCAGTCCCAGAACCCGAACGCGTTGTCCGGGTCGATCCCGAAGTCCGCCACCTTGTCGAGCGCGGTCGACACGGCGACGAAGTGCTTCGCAACTGCGACCGACGGGTCTGCTGCCCCGAGTCCCTCGAGCAGCCAGGTCCGGCAGAGCCGCGCGTTGGTCAGGGTCTCGAGCGTGCCGAAGGTCTTGCTGGAGACGATGAAGAGCGTGGTCGCCGGGTCGAGGTCGGCGAGCGTCGTGGCGCAGTCGGTCGGGTCGATGTTGCTGATGAAGCGGCACTCGAGGTCGTCGGCGACGTACGGCTTCAGCGCCTCGTACGCCATCACCGGACCGAGGTCCGAGCCGCCGATCCCGATGTTGACCACGGTGCGGATCTGTTCGCCGGTGGCACCCTTCCAGGCACCGGACCGCACCTGGTCGGCGAACGCGTAGACCCGGCCGAGGACCTCGTGGACCTGTGGGACGACGTCGAGGCCGTCGACCTCGAGGGTCGCGTCGGCCGGCAGTCGCAGTGCGGTGTGCAGGACGGCACGGTGCTCGGTGACGTTGATGGGATCGCCGCGGAACATCGCGTCCCGCCGCGCGGTGACGCCGACCTCGTCGGCAAGGGCGAGCAGCGCGTCGAGGATGGTGGCGTCGACGAGGTTCTTCGACAGGTCGGCCTGCAGGTCGACGGCTGACAACGTCAGCCGGTCGGCCCGGGCCGGGTCGTCGGCGAACCAGGCCCGCAGGTCCGGTGTGAAGGCGTGCGCCAGCTTCTCCAGCCGCGCCCACGCCGCTGTTGTCGTCGGGTCGACGGGACCGCCCGAGCCGTCCTCGGTCAACGGCCCGCGCCGGCCTGCTGTGTCGCCTTCTCGACCGTCGCGGTCAGGTCGTCGAACGCCGTGACGAACTTCTCGACGCCCTCCTTGATCAGGACCTCGATCACGTCGTCGTAGTCGACGCCGGCGTCCTTCAGCGCGGCGAACACGGCGGCCGCGTCGTCGTAGAAGCCGTGCACCTGGTCGCCCTTGATCTCGCCGTGGTCGGCGACGGCGTGAAGGGTGGGCTCCGGCATCGTGTTGACGGTGTTGGGGACGACGAGATCCACGACGTACATCGTGTCCGGGTAGTCGGGGTTCTTCACGCCGGTCGACGCCCACAGCGGGCGCTGGGGGTTCGCACCGGCAGCGACGAGCGCCTCCCAGCGCTCACCGACGAAGAACTCCTCGAACGCCTTGTACGCGAGCCGTGCGTTGGCGATCCCGGCCTTGCCGAACAGCTCTGCCGGCGCGCCCGAGGCCTCGAGGCGCTTGTCGATCTCGGTGTCGACGCGGGAGACGAAGAAGGAGGCCACGGAGTGCAGCTTGGAGATGTCGTGGCCGGCGGCTCGCGCCTTCTCGAGACCGTCGACGTAGGCCTCCATGACGTGGTGGTACTGGTCGAGGCCGAAGATCAGGGTGACGTTGACCGGGATGCCGGCGCCGAGGGTCTCGGCGATCGCCGGCCAGCCCTCCTTGGTCCCGGGGATCTTGATGTAGAGGTTGGGCCGGTCGACCTTGCGCCACAGCTCCTCCGCCTGGCGAAGAGTGGCCTCCGTCTGGTGGGCCAGGCCGGGGTTGACCTCGATCGAGACCCGGCCGTCGACGCCGTCGGTCGCCTCGAACACGTCCATGAACACGTCGCAGGCGTTGCGGACGTCGGTCGTGGTCAGCTCCTCGATCACCGTGTCGAGGTCGGCGCCCTGACCGACGAGCTCGCGGACCTGGGCGTCGTACCGCTCGCCCTCCTCGAGGGCCTTGGCGAAGATCGACGGATTGCTGGTGATGCCGACCACCGAGGAGTTCTTCTTCAGGTCGACGAGGTTGCCGGTCTCCAGCCGCTCGCGCGACAGGTCGTCGAGCCAGATGGAGACTCCTGCCTCGGACAGCTCCTTCAGGTGCTCGGACATGGTGTCCTTCCTCTCTCGTGCTCCAGGACGCGGTGTCGTGCTAGCGGGTCGTCGCCTCCAGGGCGCGCAGGCTCTCCTCGGCGGCCAGGGTGACGGCCTCCGCGGTGATGTGGAACTGGCGGTAGATGGTGTCGAAATCAGCAGAGGCGCCGAAGTGCTCGAGCGAGACGATCCGGCCGGCGTCGCCGACGACCTCGCGCCAGCCCTGCGCCACCCCGGCCTCCACGCTGACCCGGGCGCGCACGTTCGGCGGGATGACGGTGTCGCGGTAGGCCTGGTCCTGGCGGTCGAACCACTCGCGGCACGGCATCGAGACCACGCGCGCCTTGACGCCCTTCGCAGCGAGCTGCTCGCGGGCGGCGACGGCGAGCTGGACCTCCGAGCCGGTTCCGATCAGCACCACGTCGGGCAGGCCCTCGCTGTCGATGAGCACGTAGCCGCCCCGGGCGACGTCGTCGGCGGTGGAGAAGCCTTGCTCTCCGCGCGGGTACGTCGGGACGTTCTGGCGCGTCAGCGCCAGCCCGGCCGGCCGATCGGTCTGCTCGAGGATCGTGCGCCAGGCGACGACCGTCTCGTTGGCGTCGGCGGGACGTACGACGTCCAGACCCGGGATCGCCCGCAGCGCCGCGAGGTGCTCGACGGGCTGGTGGGTCGGACCGTCCTCGCCGAGCCCGATGGAGTCGTGCGTCCACACATAGATGGTGGGGATCTGCATCAGCGCGGCGAGCCGGACGGCCGGTCGCATGTAGTCGGAGAAGACGAGGAACGTGCCGCCGTACACGCGCGTGCCGCCGTGCAGCGTGATGCCGTTCATGATCGAGCCCATGGCGTGCTCGCGGATGCCGAAGTGCAGCACGCGGCCGTACTTGCTGCCACTCCACGAGTTCGTCTGCCACTCCTCCGGGGTGAAGCTCGGCTGTCCCTCGGGGGTGGTGTTGTTGGACTCGGCGAGGTCGGCCGAACCGCCCCAGAGCTCCGGCAGGACGGGCGCGATCGCCTTGAGGAGCGAGCCGGACGCCTTGCGGGTGGCCATCCCCTTCTCGTCGGCGGGGAACGACGGCAGCGCATCGGCCCAGCCGCTGGGCAGCTGGCGGGTCGACATCCGGTCGAAGAGCGCCTTCTGCTCGGGATGCGCGGCGGCCCAGGCACCGAACTGCTCGTCCCACTCCGCCTCCGCGACCTTGCCGCGGTCGACGAGGCTGCGGGTGTGGTCGATGACCTCCTCGGAGACCTCGAAGGTCCTGTCGGGGTCGAAGCCGAGGACCTTCTTGGTCGCCGCCACCTCGTCGGCACCCAGCGCCGAGCCGTGGGCCGCTCCGGTGTTCTGCGCGTGCGGCGCCGGCCACGCGATGATCGTGCGAAGGACGATCAGGCTCGGCCGTGCCGTCTCGGCCTCTGCCCTGTCGAGCGCCTTCCACAGGGCCGGCACGTCCTCGTGGTAGCCCGCGCCGTCGGTGTGGTCGCCGTCCTTGGTCCAGTCGACGGTCTGCACGTGCCACCCGTAGGCCTCGTAGCGCTTCGCGACGTCCTCGGTGAAGGCGATGTTGGTGTCGCCCTCGATGCTGACCCGGTTGTCGTCGTAGATCAGCGTCAGGTTGCCCAGCTGCTGGTGGCCGGCGATGCTCGAGGCCTCCGAGCTGACGCCCTCCTCGAGGTCGCCGTCGGAGCAGATCGCGTAGATGTGGTGGTCGAACGGGCTCTCGCCCGCGGCCGCGTCGGGGTCGAACAGGCCACGCTCGCGGCGCGCTGCCATCGCCATGCCGACCGCGTTGCCGACGCCCTGACCCAGCGGACCGGTGGTCGTCTCCACGCCGGCGGTGTGGCCGTGCTCGGGGTGACCCGGTGTCTTGCTGCCCCACGTGCGCAGCGCCTTGAGGTCCTCGATCTCGAGGCCGAAGCCGCCGAAGTACAGCTGTGTGTAGAGCGTGATCGAGGAGTGTCCGCAGGACAGCACGAAGCGGTCGCGGCCCGGCCAGGCGGGGTCGGCCGGGTTGTGCCGCATCCTCTTCTGGAAGAGCAGGTACGCCGCGGGCGCGAGGCTCATCGCCGTGCCGGGGTGGCCGTTGCCGACCTTCTGGACCGAGTCCATCGCCAGGCATCGCGCGGTGTCCACCGCACGCTGGTCGAGCTCGGTCCACTCCAACGGGGTGCGGGTGTCGCTCAAGGCAGTCCTCTCGGGAAATGCGGGGCGAGTAGGGGGCGGGAGACCGTGGCGGGCCACCCGCAACGAGCCTACTCACGGACCGTTAGACTCAGCGAGCCAGTACCACCCGTGCGCGCCCTCATGCACCCGCCCCGCGCGCGGCTGCCGTCCCCCGAATCGAGGCCTTGCGTGACCGCGGTCGACTCCCAGGTTTCGGTCTCGCGACCGCTGGCCCGGGCCGCGACGCTGCGTGACATCGCGGCGGCCTACATCGGACTGATGAAGCCGCGGGTCATCGAGCTGCTGCTGCTCACCACCGTCCCGGTGATGTTCTACGCGCAGCGTGGCGTGCCGCCGCTCGGGCTCGTGGTGGCGACGGTCCTCGGTGGCACGTTGTCGGCCGGGAGCGCGAACGCCCTGAACTGCGTCTACGACCGCGACATCGACGAGCAGATGCGGCGCACGCGGCGCCGGGCGCTGCCGCGGCACATGGTCTCCCCGCGGGCGGCACTGGTCTTCGGCCTCGGGCTGGCGGTGCTGTCCACGGTCGTCCTCGGCCTCTTCGTCAACTGGCTCTCCGCCGGCCTCGCGCTCGCCGCATCGGCGTTCTACCTCTTCGTCTACACGATGGTGCTCAAGCGTCGTACGACGCAGAACATCGTGTGGGGCGGCCTCGCCGGTTGTTTCCCCGCCCTCATCGGCTGGACCGCCGTCACCGGCGAGCTGGCCTGGCCGCCGGTCGTGCTGTTCCTCGTCGTGTTCCTCTGGACGCCACCGCACACCTGGGCGCTGGCGATGCGCTACCGCGAGGACTATGCCGCCGTCGACGTGCCGATGCTGCCGGTGCTCCGCTCCGGCGAGGAGGTGGCGAAGCAGATCGTCGCCTACTCCTGGGTCATGGTGGCGGTGTCGCTCGCGCTCTGGCCGGTGGCCGACACGGGTGCGGTCTACCCGGTCGCTGCAGTGGTGCTCGGCGCGGCGTTCCTCGTGGAGGCGCACCTGATGTGGCACCGGGCCCGCAGCAGTGACGACCTCAGCGTGATCAAGCCGATGCGGTTGTTCCACTGGTCGAACATGTACCTCTCGCTGCTCTTCGTCGCCGTCGCGCTGGACCCCCTGCTCACCCGCTGATGCAGGTCGAGTTCCGACCCGGCCGTGTCGACGCGGGCGACGGTGGCGACCTGATCGCGGCCTTCGCCCTCGAGATGGCCGAGCTGTACGACGGCCTCGACCTCGGCGCTCCCGGCATGCCGACCGCCGGCCCGGACGATCTCGGTCCTCCCGGCGGCGCCTTCCTCGTCGGGTACGCCGATGGCCGGCCGGTGTGCTGCGGCGGGGTCAAGCGGCTCCCCGACGGCGCCTGCGAGCTCAAGCGCATGTACGTGGTGCCCGACGCGCGCCGCCGAGGTGTCGCCCGGGCGCTGCTGCACGCGCTGGAGGATGCCGCTCGAGAGCTCGGCTTCTCGGTGGCGCGGATGGACACCGGTCCGCGCCAGCAGCACGCGATGGCGTTCTACGAGGGCGAGGGCTACGCGCCGATCGGCAACTTCAACGCGAACCCGGCAGCGAGCTGGTGGGGCGAGAAGGCGCTGGCCTGACACCCTCCTGCTCGCGCACGGCCAGCAGGGCCCAGGTCATCGTGGCCGAGATCAGCGCGGCGCCGAGCATGTGGAAGCCGACCAGCACGACGGGCAGGTCGGTGAAGTACTGCACGAACCCGATGGTGCCCTGGCCGAGCTCGACCAGAAGGAGCACTCGCGCTGCGCGCACGGCCTCGGCCGAGGCGTTCACGGCGGGGAGTGTGAAGGCGAGGCCGAGCGTCAGCCCGACGAACAGGAAGACCACGTCGGCGTGGAGCTGGGAGAGCTGCAGCGGGTCCAGACCGTTGCGCGGCGCGTCCACGTCACCGGCGTGCGGTCCGGAGCCCGTGACCACGGTGCCGACGTACAGGACGACCCAGCCGGCGGCGAACGCGGCCCAGGCAAGCGCCACGACCGGACCGGACACGGGTGTCGGTGCGGGCCGGTCGAGGCGGCGCAGGAAGACCACGGAGAGGCCGATGATCGCCAGCGACGAGAGCAGGTGGAACGAGACCACCCACGGGTTCAGGTCGGTGAGGACGGTGATCCCGCCGATCACCGCCTGGGCGGGGATGCCGAGTCCGAGCACGAGGGCCAGGCGCCGTAGGTCTCTGCGGCCGGACTGCCAGGCGGCGACGAAGGTGGCAACCGCGATCGCGGCGAGCACGAAGGTCAGGGTGCGGTTGCCGAACTCGATCGCGGAGTGCATCGACAAGGAGCCGTGCGGCGTG
>JAEKKP010000203.1 GCA_019510315.1 Propionibacteriales bacterium | reverse complement strand
GGTCGAGCAGCGAGCTTGCGAGCGGTCAGTCGAGACCCGGTGACGCGACAATGAGACTCATCGTCGAGGGCCACTACCTTCCCGGCCGCACCTGCGGGCAGTACGCCGACGTGCACGTGGGCGTCCAGGTCGGACGTGAGCCCGCGGACCTGGTGCCGGCGGACGCCGAGACGGCGCGATGGGAGCTCGAGATCGAGGTGGTCGAGCGAGACGGCGAGCCGGACTTCAGCGGCCCTGCGGTCCAGGGCCGGCGCGGCGACCGGTTCGTCTACCTGACCTGGGGCGAGGGCACCGGCGCGGAGTTCACGATGTTCCGGCGCGCCAAGCTCCGGCTGGCCGACGTACCGGACCCGTTCGCCGCGCGGGTCACGGCCCGGATCCACCTGACCGACGAGCACGGCCACGCCCGCTGCGCGCGACTCACGGCGCCGGCGCTGGAGTGGGTCTGACGCTAGGCCAGGTCGGAAAGGTCGGTGTTGGCCCCGCACAGCACTATCCCGAGGCGCTCGTCGGCCGCGGGCCGGTAGCTGCCGGACATGAGGGCGGCCCAGGCGGCGGCGGCGCCGTACTCCACGACGATCCGCCACCGCGACCACAGCATCGCCCGAGCTTCGCGGAGGTCCTGGTCGGTGACGAGCACGCCCTCCACGCGGGTGCGGGTCGCAACGTCGAACCCGATCTGCCCGAGCCGCCGCGCTCCGAGCGAATCGGCCGCGATGCCGGAGACAGCGACGTCCACGGGCCGGCCGGCTTCCAGCGCCCTGGTCAACGTGGGAGCGGTCACCGGTTCGGCGCCGACCACCTTGGTCTGGCCCTCGAGTGCCGCGGCGACCCCCGCCATGAGTCCGCCACCGCCGACGGCGACGAGGACGGTGTCGAGCCCGTCCGGCACCTGGTCTTGGAGCTCCAGGGCCAGCGTGCCTGCGCCCGCGGCGATGTCAGGTTGGTCGTAGGCATGGCAGTAGAGCGCGCCCGTGCTCGCGACCCGGTCCTGGGCGGCGGCGAAGGCCTCGGCATACTCCGAGCCCGCGAGGACGACCGTGGCGCCGAGCTCCCTCAAGCTGGCGACCTTCACGGCGGGCGCGTTCTCGGGGACGAACACGGTCGCCGGCACGCCCAGTCGTGCCGCGGCGAACGCGTTCGCCAGCCCGGCGTTTCCCCCGGAGGCGACGACGATGCCGATGGCCCGGTCCAGCTCGCCGTCTGCGTCAGCGCGCAGGATGCGGTTGAAGGCCCCACGCGCCTTGAAGGTGCCGGTGTGCTGGTGGAGCTCCAGCTTGAAGAACGCCGAGCCGCCGAACAGGTCGGTGTCGATCTCGAGTACCGGAGTCGTCCGGACCCAGCCGCGGATCCGGTCGGCGGCAGCGAGCACGTCCGACCGGTCGATCACGCCACGACCCTAGGGCACGAAAGCGCCTGCTCAGGCCGCGAGGTCGGCGAGCTTCGCCTTGACCTGCGCGAGCGACGGGTTCGTCTGCGCGGTGCCGTCGGGGTAGACCAGCGTCGGGACCGTCTGGTTGCCGCCGTTGACCGACATCACCAGGTCGGCGGCCGACGGATCCTGCTCGATGTCGACGACGTCGTACTCGATGCCCTCGCGGTCCAGCTGGCTCCTCAGCCGGTGGCAGTAGCCACACCACGGGGTCGAGTACATCGTGAACGGTGCAGCCGTCTGGCCAGACATCGGGATTGTCGCTCCTCGCAACTAGGCTTCGTCGGGTCCAACCGACACGTGGGGGGAAACATTCCGATGGGTGCCGATCGTCTGCTCGAGGCGCTCGATCCCGAGCAGCGCCAGGTCGCCGAGGCGCTGCGCGGGCCCGTGCGCGTGCTGGCCGGCGCCGGCACGGGCAAGACCCGCGCGATCACCCACAGGATCGCGTACGGCGTGGCCACCGGCACCTACAACCCTCTCGAGGTCCTGGCGGTGACGTTCACCACGCGCGCCGCCGGCGAGATGCGCAGCCGCCTGCGGTCCCTCGGAGCGCCCGGCGTGCAGGCACGCACGTTCCACTCGGCCGCGCTCCGGCAGGTGCGCTGGTTCTGGCCCAAGGTGTACGGCGGCGAGCCCCCGCAGCTGATCGAGTCCAAGATCCCGATCGTCGCCGGCGCGGCCCGCCGCAACCGCATCCAGGTCGACCAGGGCACCTTGCGCGACCTCGCCAGCGAGATCGAGTGGGCCAAGGTCAGCAACGTCCGGCCCGACGACTACGAGCGGGTCGCGCCCGGCCGCCTTCGCGAGGTCTCCGGGCTCGACGCCGCCTCCGTCGCCCACGTCTTCGGCACCTACGAGGAGCTCAAGCGCGAGCAGGGCCGGATGGACATGGAGGACGTCCTCCTCATCGCCGCCGCGCTGCTCTCCGAGGACGAACGCGTGTCCTCGTCGGTGCGCCAGCAGTACAAATGGTTCGTCGTCGACGAGTACCAGGACGTCAGCCCGATCCAGGCCACCCTGCTCGACCTGTGGCTGGGCGGACGCGACGAGATCTGCGTCGTCGGTGATCCGGCGCAGACGATCTACTCGTTCGCGGGTGCGCGGGCGGCGTACCTCCACGAGTTCAGCCGCACCCACCCCAACGCCACCAGCATCGAGCTGGTGCGCAACTACCGCTCGACGCCCCAGGTCATCGAGGCGGCCAACCACCTGCTCAAGGGACCTTCGACCGGTTCGGGGACCGGGGTTCCAGGTGCCGTCACGCTGCGCGCGCAGCAGCCGTCCGGCGAGCCGGTGGTCTGGCGCGAGGTGGCCGACGAGGTCGCCGAGGCAGAGGCCGTCGCCGACGACGTCGTGGCGCTGCAGCGCTCCGGCGTGCCGCTGCGCGAGATGGCGGTGCTGTTCCGGATCAACGCCCAGTCGGAGACCTTCGAGGAGGCGCTGGCGTCCCGCTCCATCCCGTACGTCGTCCGCGGCGCCGCGCGGTTCTTCGAGCGACCCGAGGTTCGTCAGGCACTCGCGCTGCTGCGGGCCAGCCTGCGCGCCGGCGAGGCCGCGCGCGACGACCTGGTCGGCCAGGTCAGCGCCGTGCTCGCCGGTATGGGCTGGTCCACCGAGGCCCCCGCCGCTCGCGGACAGGCGCGCGACCGATGGGAATCACTCACGGCGCTGGTGTCGCAGGCCGAGGAGTACGCCACCGCTGACCTCGCGCCGACACTCGAGGGCTTCGTCGCCGAGCTCGACCGCCGGGCACAGGAGCAGCACGCTCCGGTGGCCGAGGGCGTCACCCTCGCCACGCTGCACGCCGCCAAGGGCCTCGAGTGGGATGCCGTCTTCCTCGCCGGGCTCCAGGACGGCACGGTGCCGTTCAGCTATGCCACCACCCCAGAGGCGATCGAGGAGGAGCGGCGGCTGCTCTACGTCGGTGTCACGCGGGCGCGCAAGCAGCTCACCCTGTCGTGGTCACTCGCCCGCAACCCGGGCGGCCAGGCACGGCGCAAGCCGTCGCGCTTCCTCGCCGGCATGCGTCCGGAGTCGGCCTCCGACCGGGCCGTGGTCCAGACCGGCTCCAAGTCGGGCCGGCGCCGCGGCAAGGCGTCGATCTGCAAGCTCTGCCGCCGGCCGCTGGCCTCCGCTCGCGAGCGCAACCGGGGCTTCTGCTCGGAGTGCCCGCTGCCCTACGACGAGTCGCTGTTCGAGTCGCTCAAGCAGTGGCGCAAGCAGCGTGCCGAGGCGGAGAGCGTGCCCGCGTTCGTGGTCTTCTCCGACGCGACGCTCGAGGCCCTGGCCGAGGTGCGGCCCGGCGACCGCCAGGCACTGCTGCGGATCAACGGGATCGGTGCGGCCAAGCTCGAGCGCTACGCCGACGACGTGCTCGCCGTGCTGTCCGGATCGTCGGCCGACGAGGTGCTCGGCGAAGCTCCGGCTAAATGATTTGCACGCCTCCGAGGGCGGGCGTAGTTTACGGACCACGCCAAACGCGCAGACGGCCCTGACACGGCCGGCGCCCCAGTGCCTGAGGAGGTGCGACACATGAGCAACTACACGTGGCCCAACACGACCGTGGTGCGGTCGACGCTCGTCGTGCCCACCTACGGTTTTGGCATGGGTGAGGTCTGCCCGCAGGCCGCCGGCGCCTCCGTCTCCGGCACGCCGATGCGCAAGCGCCACCTCGATGCCATCCAGGCCACCAAGGGTTCCGCCCTCCCGCCTTGGAGTCCGCCAGTCACATGAGTCGCACTCATCGACCGGCACCTCCAAGGCCGCGGAATCCCACCAAGGGATCCGCGGCCTTCTTGTTTCTCAAGAGCCGCGGGATCTCCCCCAGTCACACATTTCCCGACGCGATCGACATATGAGAGAAGGAGGTGACAGATGAGTACGAGCGTTCTCGACACGAGAGGTGTCGACGAGGAGCTGCTGCCGTGTCGCACCAACGACGCGGAGCTGTTCTTCGCCGAGTCACCCAGCGACGTGGAGCTGGCGAAGGCGCTGTGCCAGGCCTGCCCCGTGAGGGCGGAGTGCCTGGCCGGAGCCCTCGAGCGACGCGAACCGTGGGGCGTCTGGGGTGGTGAGCTCTTCCTCCAGGGAGTGGTGATCCCCCGTAAGCGGCCACGCGGCCGACCACGCAAGAACGACGTGGCGGCCTGAGGCCCCACGCGATGACCAAGGACAACCCATCAGCCATGAAGACCACTTTTGATCGGAGCAAGAAGATGAATTTCCTCGCAGAGGACCTGGCCCGCGCGCATATGCGCTCGCGCCTCGAGCAGGCGCAGATGGCACGTCGGGCCCACCAGCTCGCCGCGGCACGGCGCCTCTCCCGCAAGGCGGAGCGCGCCGCAGCCCAGGCACGTCTCGCCCTCGCCCGCGTCATCTGAGCAGAAGCGCACCACCTGACTTCTCGTCGATCGCGGGAAGGAACCGCCGTCCGACCTCCGGGTCGGGCGGCGGTTTCGCGTTCCCAGGGATGTCGAGTGGTCAGAAAAGGCCCGTCGAATGGGCAGAGACGGCCGCGACGCTGTCGTAGCGTGGCGCCATGACCACGTGCGCGTTCTGCGGCAAGGTCGACGAAGGCGACCAGCCGCCGCTGACCTGGACGACGGCGGTCGAGCGGGGCCGGACCAGCTGGTTCTGCGACACCTGCTCGCGCGAGCACCTGCGCGCCATGGAGTCCAAGCTGGACAGCGAGTGGTGGTGACCCGCTGCACTGACCTCAGGAGCCGGCGAAGCCGGGGAGTGACTCCTCGAGGATCTGGCGGAACGGGATCGTGGCGCCGAGCTGGCTGAGTACGCCGACCCCGCCGACCCACGTGCGGTGGATCAGCAGGTACGCCGGCGGCAGGTTCAGCCGCAGCATGACGGGGTAGGCGTCTCCCCGGGGGTCGTTGAGCCGCTTGAACTGCTGCTGCATCCACGACCGGGAGAACGTGAACGAGTCCGTCCGGGCGGGCTCGGTGAACGGTGACAGGTAGGAGCGCAGCCGGTCGGCATCGACCCGGACACCCTCCTTGATGAACCCCTCCGCCCTGAGCGCGTCGACCAGCTGGTCGTAGTCGTCGAGGCAGGCGATCCGGATGAGGGTGCCGAGGGTCTCCGGCAGCTGGCCCTCCGGGAGGCGTGCGACCGCACCGTAGTCGAGCACGCCGAGTCGGCCGGGCGTGCCGTCGGGCTCGGGAAGCAGCCGGAAGTTGCCGGGGTGCGGGTCGGCGTGCAGCATGCCGGTGCGTGCCGGACCACCGAAGAGGAACCGCACGAAGACCTCGCCGTAGTGGTCGCGCTCCTGCTGGGTGCCGTCGCGGATCACCTGCGCCAGTGACGCGGGGCTGTCCATCCACTCGGAGACGAGCACCTCGGCACTGCCCGCGACGACGCGTGGCACGGCGATGTCGGGGTCGCCGGCGTACTCCTCGGCGAACACCCGCTGGGCCTCGGCCTCGAGGTGGTAGTCGAGCTCCTCCTCGACGCGGGCCTGCAGCTCGGCGACCAGCGGCTTGACGTCGATGCCCGGGAAGGCGGGGCCCAGGCCGCGAGCGACCCGCGCCAGCTGGCGGAGGTCGTTGCGCAAGGCGTCGCCGGCCCAGGGGTACTGCACCTTGACCGCGACGTCCTGCCCGTCCCAGCGGGCACGGTGCACCTGGCCGATGGACGCGGCGGCCGCGGGCAGCGGGTCGAGGTCGGTGAGGTGCTCGGCGTAGTCGTCGCCGAGCTCGCGGGTCAGGATCTCGCGGACGGTGATGGTCGGCATCGGCGGCGCGGAGTCCTGCAGGCGGGTCAGCTGGTCCCGGTACGGCGCCGCGATCTCGTCGGGCAGCGCGGCCTCGAAGATCGACATGGCCTGGCCGACCTTCATCGCGCCGCCCTTGAGCTCGCCCAGCGTGCGGAAGAGCTGCTCGGCAGTGCGCTGCTGGAGCTCCCCGAGGACGGTCTCGGCCGGAGCACCGCCGAGCCGCTTCCCGAGGCCGAGCGCACTGCGGCCGGCGTAGCCCAGGGGCAGCGCGGCGAGCCGCGCGGTGCGGGCGACGGCGTTGCGAGGTGTGCTCACACCGCCATTGTGCGGGACAGCTGTTCGTCGGGCAGCCAGTTGCAGCCACAGGCAGGGTGTCGCCGCCACTCCGCCTGCGTCACCGAGGAGAGCGTGGCGGACAGCTGCACGGTCGTCGACCAGGTCGAAGGTCGCTCACCTTCCGCGTGGGTCACGAGGTCGCGCACGGCCCAAGCGACCGCGAGCGTGGCCAGCGCGCTGTCGACCGGCTCGGCGACGCCGTCGCTGCGGCGGCGAGTGGCGCGGGCGTGCGCGGCAGCGAGGACGGCCGCGCGGTGGTCCTCGTCAGCCTGGTGCGCATCGAGGCAGCGCAGACAGGCGGTCCTGGCAGGCTCGACGAACGGGCCGAGCACGGCAGTGCCCTCGAGCAGTCGTACGACGAGGTGCGGCCGACCGGTCCGCACCCACGGGTCGAGGTCGTCGCGGTCGACCTCGCCGACGGCCAGCGCCAGGGCGACGGTCGGTGCGTCGTCGGCGGGGACGACGCGCAGCCCGGCTGCCGACAGCAGCGGACGGGGGTCGACGCCCGGAAGTGCTCCGGCGATCAGGACGGCGCACCGGCGCCGGGCCTCGACCCGGGCGCGGTAGCCGGAGGGATCGAGCAGCGCCACGGCAGCGAGGTCGCCGTCGGCCAGGTCCGGTGCGACCAGGCCGGTGGCGTCGACGAGCACCGGCGCCAGAGCGGCGAGCACCTCGCGGGTGGCCGGGTCGTCGGGCGGCGGGTCACCGCGGAGCAGGTGGTCCAGCGTGCGGCGTACGGGCTCGGAGTCGGGGAGCAGCACCCGCCGCTCCGGCGCGAGGCCGAGCTGGAGCACCGTGCGGGAGCGGCGAAGGAGCCGCACACCCGGGGCCAGGACCTGTCGGTTCACGAGGCGACGCTAGGCCGCGCGCGCCGGCCGCGCGACCGACCGTCCACAGGGCCGGCAACGCGCAACGGCGGCCCCCACCACGGTGGGGTCCGCCGTCGCGCTGTTGGTGGTTCTTGAGCGTCAGGCCCGGCCGAGGATGCGGTTCAGCTTCGTCCCGCACACGGGGCAGGTGGCCTTCGCCATCTTCGTGCCCTTGTCGTTGACCTCGATGTGGCCTTCGGCCTCACGCTTTTCCTTGCACTTCACGCAGTAGAACTCGCCGCTCCAGCTCTCCGCCATGACGGCCTCCTTGATCGATGTTGCTCTGGTCGTCGCGGCGGGAGTCTGGGGGAAGACCCGCCGGGGTCCAGATTCGGACCAATTCGACCCTAGACCACGCGTGAGCGCATTCCGTGCACCGGGACCCCGCATTCCGTGCACCGGGACCCCCGTTCTGAGCGTGTTGTTTCGGGCTAATCTCCGCCCATGTCACCCGAAATCGACCCATTGACCCACCTCAGGGTCGAGCGCCCGAGCCCGGGCGTCGCCCGCCTGGTCCTCGACAACCCCGCCCAGCGCAACGCGATGTCCGAGGGCATGACCCGCTCCTGGGGTCGCGCGATCGACGCGCTCGCGGCCGATCGCGAGGTACGGGTGGTGGTCGTCACGGGCGAGGGCACGGCGTTCTGCTCGGGCGGTGACCCGCGCTGGATCGCCGGTGAGCCCGACGCCACGGTCGACCGGCTCCGCACCCGGATGATCGAGTTCTACCGCGCCTGGCTGGCGATCCGTCGCCTGGAGGTGCCCACGATCGCTGCGGTCAACGGGCCGGCCGTCGGCGCCGGGATGTGCCTCGCCCTGGCCTGCGACATCCGGTACGCCGCCGCGGGAGCGTCCCTGAGCGCGCCGTTCGTGCGCCTGGGGATGAACCCCGGGATGGCCGCGACGTACCTCCTGCCCGACGTCGTGGGCGCGGCCCATGCCCGCGAGCTCCTGCTCACCGGGCGACGGGTCGACGCCGACGAGGCGCTCCGCCTGGGCCTGGTCAGCCAGGTGTTCGCCGACGACGAGTTCGCTGGAAAGGTCGACGGGATCGCCGAGGGGATCGCCGCGACCGCTCCGATCCCGAGCCGCTACACGACCGTGGCGTTGCGCGCCGGCGGGCACCGCGACCTCGAGTCCGCGATCCAGTGGGAGGCGCTCGCGCAGCCGATCACCCTCGCCACCGACGACCTCCAGGAGGGCGTCCGGGCGGCGGGGGAGAAGCGGCCCCCGCAGTTCCGCGGCGTCTAGGTCTGAGCCCGGGCACAGAAGAGGCCCCCGACCGCCGCCGTTGGATGCTTGCCTTCCCCTTGCGAGCACCTGCCCGGCGATGATCGGGGGCCTGTTCTGGCGCCACGCTAGGCGAGCGCCCGGGCGCGGTCAATGCGGCGTACCCGCGCGTCTGGTCCGGCTTCTCCACGGCCTGTGGATAACCCTGTGGACAACGTGTGGACAGGCGGGGCCACGCTGTGGATCCCGCGTGAATTGCCCAGGTCCGGGGACAATCTGCCCATGGCCCCTCCGACCGCAGCCCCCTTCGACCACGGCCCGGTCGCCGCGTTGCGCCGGATCGCGTTCCTGCTGGAGCGCACCCGGGCCGAGACCTACAAGGTCAAGGCCTTCCGCGCGGCCGCGGCGACGATCCTGCCGCTGGACCCCGACGAGGTGGCGCAGCGGGTGCGTGAGGGCACCCTGCGCGACCTGCCCGGGATCGGCGCGTCGACCGCCGAGGTGATCGAGGCCGCCGTCGAGGGGCGTACGCCGCGCCGGCTGGAGCGGCTCGAGCAGGAGGCCGGCGGGCCGCTGGCCGACGGTGGCGACGGGATCCGGGCCGCTCTGCGCGGCGACCTGCACTCGCACAGCGACTGGTCCGATGGCGGCTCCCCGATCGAGGAGATGGCGTTCACGGCGATCGAGCTGGGCCACGAGTACCTCGTCCTCACCGACCACTCGCCGCGGCTGAAGGTCGCCAACGGGCTGTCGGTGGCCCGGCTGACGCGCCAGCTCGAGGTGGTCGACGCCGTCAACGCGCACCTGGTGTCGACAGGTTCGACCACCGGGTCCGCATTCCGTGTGCTCAAGGGCATCGAGGTCGACATCCTCGACGACGGCTCGCTCGACCAGACCGACGAGATGCTCGGCCGGCTGGACGTCCGCGTCGCCTCGGTGCACTCGAAGCTGGCGATGGAGGAGGACGCGATGACCCGGCGCATGACGGCCGCTGTGGCCAACCCGTTCACCAACGTGCTCGGCCACTGCACGGGCCGTCTGGTCACGGGCAACCGAGGCGTCCGCGCACAGTCGCAGTTCGACGCGCGCACGGTGTTCGAGGCCTGCGCGGAGCACGGCGTCGCCGTCGAGATCAACTCTCGGCCCGAGCGCAGGGACCCGCCGACGACGCTGCTGAAGCTCGCGATCGACATCGGCTGCCTCTTCTCGATCGACTCCGACGCGCACGCGCCGGGTCAGCTCGACTTCCAGGTCTACGGCTGCGCCCGTGCCGAGGACCTCGGTCTCGATCCCGACCGGATCGTCAACACCTGGCCTGCAGAGCGGCTGCTCGCGTGGGCCGGACGCAGGTCCGCGGGCGGGGCCGGCTGAGCGCTCTCCACCAGTGTTGGTGTCCTCACCACTTTTGGGGGCGCGCGGGGGTAATTTCTGGCCATGAACCGGCCAGAGGTGGAGGTGCGTCGTTCGCACCGGCGCACGCGCACCGTGTCGGCGTACCGCAAGGACGGCAAGGTCATCGTGATGATCCCGGCCCGGTTCACGCGGGCCGAGGAGTCCGAGTGGGTCGACACGATGCTCGGCAAGCTCGCCCGCACCGAGCAGCGTGGCCGGCGCACCGACGAGCAGCTGATGCGGCGGGCCCGTGAGCTGAGCCGCGACTACCTCGATGATCGCGCGCGCCCGGCGTCGGTGCGCTGGGTGACCAACATGACGACCCGCTGGGGCTCGTGCACCACGGGCGAGGGCACGATCCGGCTCTCCGACCGGCTGCAGGCGATGCCGACCTGGGTGATCGACTACGTGCTGCTCCACGAGCTCGCGCATCTCCTCGAGCCCAACCACGACGCCCGGTTCTGGGCCTGGGTCGACCGGTTCCCCAAGTCCGAGCGCGCGAAGGGCTACCTCGAGGGCGTCGCCGCGGCCGCCAACCTCGAGCTCGAAGCCTGCGACTGACCGCACCGGTGGTTGAGCGTGTCGAAACCCGACAGGCTCAACCACCGGTGAGGTCAGGCGAGCCGCTCACGGGCTAGCCGGATCAGGTCGAGCATGTCGGGCTCGTCCGTCGGCACGTCGTCGACCGGGAACCATTGCAGGTCGAGCGACTCGTCGCTGACCACCGGCTCGGTGGTGGCTCCGAGGCGAGCCAGGAACCGTACGTCGAGGTGCCGCACCGTCCCGCGGGTGTCGCAGAAGTCGACCTCGTGGAGCGACAGGTGCACGGGCTCCGGGTCGATGGCGAGGTCGGGCAGGCCGGACTCCTCGGTGCCCTCGCGCAGCGCCGCGCCGGCCAGGGTCGTGTCACCCGGCTCGAGGTGACCGCCGAACGCGAACCAGCGGCGCGCCTTGCGGTGCAGGTTCAGCAGCACCTGGCTGCCGTCGTGGGACAGCACGAGCGCTCCGGCGGTCAGGTGGTCGGGGAAGCAGCCCTTGGCCCA
>JAEKKP010000234.1 GCA_019510315.1 Propionibacteriales bacterium | reverse complement strand
TGGACCGAGACGAGCTCGTCAAGATCACCAAGCAGGGCTTCGAGTTCTTCGAGGAGGCCTTCGACTTCCCGTACCCGTTCGAGAAGTACGACCAGCTCTACGTCCCCGAGTACAACATGGGCGCGATGGAGAACGCCGGCTGCATCACGCTGCGCGACGAGTACCTGCCGCGCAGCCGCCAGCCGCGGTCGTTCTACGAGTTCCGCTGCAGCGTGATCCTGCACGAGATGGCGCACATGTGGTTCGGCGACCTGGTGACCATGAAGTGGTGGGACGACCTCTGGCTCAACGAGTCGTTCGCCGAGTGGGCGTGCTACCACGCCGAGGCCGAGGCCAGCGAGTTCATCGACGCCTGGACCGGCTTCACCAACGCGCGCAAGCAGACCGGCTACCGCCAGGACCAGATGCCGAGCACGCACCCGATCGCGGCCGACAACTACGACCTCCAGGCGGTCGAGGTCAACTTCGACATGATCACCTACGCCAAGGGTGCGGCGGTGCTCAAGCAGCTGGTCGCCTGGGTCGGTCTCGAGCCGTTCCTCGCCGGGCTTCGGCAGTACTTCCGCGACTTCGCCTACGGCAACTCGGAGTTCAACGACCTCCTGCTCGCCCTGGAGAAGTCCTCGGGCCGCGAGCTGCAGGGCTGGGCACAGGAGTGGCTCCAGACCGCCGGGGTCAACACCCTCGCCCCGGAGTTCACGGTCGACGCCGACGGCAACTACACGTCGTTCGCCGTCGTGCAGACGGCCGCCCCCGACTGGCCGACGATCCGCCGGCACCGCATCGGCATCGGCCTGTACGACGAGCTTGCCGACGAGGAGATGAAGGCCCACCTCGTCCGGCACACGTCTCTGGAGATCGACGTGACCGGCGAGCGCACCGAGATCCCCGAGCTCCTCGGCACCCGGCAGCCCGAGCTGCTGCTGCTCAACGACTCCGACCTCACCTACGCGAAGATCCGCCTCGACGAGCGCTCGCTCGAGGTCGCGATCAGCGACCTCTCCCGCGTGGACGACTCGCTCGCCCGAGCGCTCATCTGGGGCGCGGCCTGGGACATGACGCGTGACGCCGAGATGGCCGCGACCGACTTCGTCCGCCTCGTGCTGGCGAACATCGGCCGGGAGACCGACTCCTGGGGCATCAGCCGGATCCCGGTGTACGCCGCGCAGGCGGTGAACTCGCTCTCGGCACCTGAGAGCCGGCCCCGCCTGCGTGCCGAGTGGGAGCGCGGACTGCGCCGTCTGATCGACGAGGCGGCGCCCGGCAGCGACAGCCAGCTCACGTTCGTCCGCTCGTACTCCGCAGCGGCGCACTCCGAGGAGGCGCTCGCCGATCTCGCGGCGCTGCTCGACGGCACCTTGTCCTTCGAAGGACTCGCCGTCGACCAGGACCTTCGCTGGACGCTGATCACCGGGCTTGCACGGGCCGGCCGCGCCGGCGACCTGATCGACGCCGAGCTCGCCCGCGACAACACGATCTCTGGCAAGGAGCACGCCGCCGCGGCGCGGGCCGCTCAGCCGACCGCCGAGGCCAAGGCCGAGGCCTGGGACGCCGTGGTCGTCCGGACCGACACCGCGAACGAGACCGCGCGCTCGATCGTGTACGCGTTCCACGCGCCGGGCCAGGAAGCCGTGCTGGCGCCGTACGTGGACAAGTACCTCGACTCGGTCTCGACGCTCTGGGAGCACCTCGGCACGCACAAGGCCTCGACCGCACTCGAGGCGCTGTTCCCCCGGGTGCTCGCCTCCCCCGCGCTCCTCGAGAAGGTGGACGCGTGGCTGGCGACCGCCCAGGCCAACCCGGCGGCGCTGCGCTACGTGCGCGAGGGCCGCGCCGACGTGGCGCGCTACCTGGCCGCGCAGGAGAAGGACGCGGCGACCGCTGGTTGAGCCTGTCGAAACCCCGAGGGCTCAGTCGGCAGCGTGCAGCGTGGCCGGCTTGCGGGCGGCGTCCGCGAGCTGTGCCAGCCCGCGCTTGATGCCGCCGACGAGGTCGCCCTGGGTGAATGCGGACTCCATCGCGACCGCGGCGAGGCGCACGGCGTCGTCGGTCAGGTCACGGCGTACGACGGACCCGGTGACGATCTC
>JAEKKP010000247.1 GCA_019510315.1 Propionibacteriales bacterium | reverse complement strand
GTGTGCGATCTCCGCGTCCGAGAGCCCCTCGTAGTGGCGCAGCACGAGCACGGCGCGCTGGCGTGGCGGCAGCAGGCCGATCTCGGCCCAGAGCCGGTCCGCCTCTCCGTCGACCGGTGTCGGCTCCGCGGTCGTCTCCTCCGGGCTGCTCGGGCGGTGCACGTAGGTGCTCGCGAGGATCACCTTCAGGCGGTCGTCCGCCGACGCCGACTCCTGCACCTCGGCCCAGGCCAGGTGGGCGCGGACCAGGGTTTCCTCGGTCAGGCCGTCGGCACCGGAGTCACCGGCGAGCAGGACGGCGAGGCGGTAGAGCATCGACCAGCGCGCCGCGACGTACTCGGCGAACGACTCGTCGACATCCATGTGCCCAGCCTCCTCCCGATACCACGTCCGGGCGGGGGTTCGGGTTCAGTCAGGCCTCGGAGCCGAGCGCGAGCGGGAGCACCGCGGCGGCGCCCTCGAGCCGCAGCCAGTGCGCCGCCAACGTCATCGACCAGCCGGTGACCACGAGATCGTCGACGAGCAGCACCCGCCGCCCCTCGACACCGTCGGCCTTGAGCTCGAGACGGCGGGACACCGCCGCGACCCGCTGCGCGGAGTTGGTGGCGCCGTGCCCGGAGCCGATCGACGCGTCGCGGATCTCGAGCCGGCCGACCACTGGCACCCCCAGGTGGCGCGACAGCCCGGCGACGAGGCTGTCGACCAGCACAGGGTGCGTGTGCGAACCGAACCCGACGATCGCGTCGGGACGAGGTGCCCAGTCCGCCAGCGTGGCGACCACGCCGCGGACCAGGTCGGCGGGCACCTCCTGGTCGGGCGCGCCCGGCCGGAAGAGGTCGCGCAGGACCTGGCCGAGCCCGAGGTCGGTGAGCCGGGCGACGACGCGCCCTTCGTCGGCACCCACGATCTTGCCGCTGAGGTCGATGCCGAGGTTGGACAGCGCCGTGGGCCAGAGCTTGCGTGGCTGGACGGCCACGCCCGGTCGGCTGAGTCGGTCGCCGGCCGTCGCGACCGCCGCCTCCGAGACCGATGTCGGGATGCTCACGCCACCGCAGTTGTCGCAGCGCCCGCAGTCCTCGGCGCCGGGATCGTCGAGCGCCTCACGGAGGAACCGCATGCGGCACCGGTCGGTCGAGATGTACTCGAGCATCGCGGCCTGCTCGTCGCGCCGGGCCGCCGCGACCCGGTCGTAGCGCTCCTGCTCGTAGACCCACTCCTGGCCGGTGGCGGTCCAGCCGCCCTGCACCCGACGCACGGCGCCGTCGACGTCGAGCACCTTGAGCATCATCTCGAGCCGGCTGCGGCTCAGGTCGACGTAGGTCTCCAACGTTGCGGTCGACATCGGCCGGTCGCTCTCGCCGAGGGCGTTGAGCGCCACCCGCACGTGCTGCTCGGCCGGGAAGGCCAGCGAGGCGAAGTAGCG
The DNA here is from genome assembly GCA_019510315.1 of Propionibacteriales bacterium. GTDB lineage: Bacteria > Actinomycetota > Actinomycetes > Propionibacteriales > Nocardioidaceae > Marmoricola. Next base: position 683 of record JAEKKP010000247.1, on the reverse strand, counting down.
CCAGATGTCGCGGTCCTCGTAGGCAGGCAGCAGCACCACCGGGGCCTGCGCCTTGCCCTCGAGGCCGCGTCCGGCACGGCCGACCTGCTGGTAGTACGCGACCGGCGACGCCGGAGCGCCGACGTTGACGACGAACCCGAGCGTGGCGTCGAAGCCCATGCCGAGGGCGCTCGTCGCGACCAACGCCTTGAGCCGGCCGGCGAGCAGGTCCTGCTCGAGGGCGAGCCGCTCGGTGGGATCGGTCTGGCCGGAGTACGCCGCCACGTCGTGGCCGCGCTCACGCAGGAAGCCGGCGATCTCCTGGGACGCCGCGACCGTGAGCGTGTAGACGATGCCGGACCCCTCCAGGTCACCGAGGTGGTCGGCCAGCCAGGCCAGCCGCTCCTCGGGCCGGGCGAGCTGGACGACCGCGAGGCACAGCGACTCGCGGTCGAGCTCCCCGCGCAGCACGAGCACGTCCTCGTCCGACGACTCGTGCACTGCCAGCTGCTCGGCCACGTCGCGAGTCACCCGCGCGTTGGCCGTCGCCGTGGTCGCCAGCACCGGGATGCCGCTCGGCAGGTCGGCCAGCATCTGCCGGATCCTCCGGTAGTCCGGCCGGAAGTCGTGGCCCCAGTCGGAGATGCAGTGCGCCTCGTCGATCACCAGCAGGCCCGCGGACTCGGTGAGCCGGGGCAGCACCT
>JAEKKP010000202.1 GCA_019510315.1 Propionibacteriales bacterium | reverse complement strand
GCGACCGTGAACGGGCCCTGCAGCGAGACCAGCATGCCCTCGAGCGACTCGCGCTGGGCGTCGGACCCGGGCAGCGCCAAGACGGCGGGCTTTACGGCGGGCGCCGGGGTCGCGAGCACCGTGACGTCCGAGACCGACGGCGGCGCGACCTCGGTCAGCCCGTTGAACTCGGAGACCTTGCCGGTGACCTGCACGTGGTCACCGACGTGCACCAGGGCCGCCGCGGCCGAGGAGAAGACGAAGACGCCGTCCGACCTCGTGTGCGTCGCCAGGTCGACGTCGCCACCCGTGCCCGCCGTCTGCAGGTAGAAGCCGTTGAAGCCACCGGTCGGGTACGCCGCGGTGACGACGCCCTCCGTGGTCACCGACTGGCCGGCGTACGGACTGGTGTCGGTCGTGCCCTGGATCTCCTCGATCGTCGCGGTGGTCGGCGGCGGCTCAGTGGTCCCGCCGGGTGCCGTGCCCGGTGTGCCGGCTGCTGCGACGAAGTCGGCGACGTTGCTGTCGGTGTCCTTGCCGGCCGCGTCACGGGCGATCGACGTGGTCGCCGACGGGCTCGGCGCGAGCGCGCCCTCGAAGGTGTTGCTCGTGCCGAAGCCGACCAGGTCGGCGATGGCGCCGTTGCCCGTGACCGAGCCGGTCGGAGGTGCCGTGAGCGCCGTGGCCTGCCGGGCGAGGAAGATCGTCCCCGTCGTCGCGCTGAGGTTGACCGAGCCGGTCACGTTCGGCGCCGGCAGCGCGCTGCCGTTGGCTCCTCCACTCGCCTCGGCGACGAGGTAGTAGCCCTTCGGCCCGATCGACCCGGTCAGCGCCGTCACGCCGGAGGGGTTGGCCGTGCCCGTTCCGGACCGGTACTGCACGGACATGCCGTCGAGGCTGATCGCCGCAGCGGTCGGGTTGTACAGCTCGACGTAGTCGCGGTCGTACGTCGCACCGGAGTTGCCACCGCCGCCGTAGACCTCGGAGATGACGACGCCGTCACCGGCCGTCGAGGCCTGCGACGGGCCGGCGAGCGCCAGGCCGCCGGTGGCGGTCAGGGCCGCAGCGACTACGGCCCCCAGGGCTGGACGAAGGACGCGATGCGGCATGACGAAGTCTCCTCGAGAAGATCGACGCCTCAACCGAGAGCGGCGTCGTGTGCGTCCTTCCTATCCCGGCACCCCGGTCGCCGTCAGCAGAACACGCGTGAACATCTGGTGCCGGAGCCCCTCCGCTATTGTCTACTTGACAGGTAGACTTTCAGCATTCGGCTCCGAAGGGCGGCTCCGCCGTGTTCTCATTCAGCGTGCCGCGCCGGGGATCGACGATCACGCGCGCCCGCACCCTGGTGGTGGCGGGCGCCGTCGTGCTCGCCGCACTCGGCGCCGCGGTGTACGCCGCCCGGCCGTCCTCGCCGGCGCCCCGCCACCCCGCCGTGGTGGCGCCGTCGCCGGGGGCCGTGCCGCACGGCCGGACCGTCCGTGTCCCCGGAGGGACGAGCTCCGGCCGCCCGAACATCCTCGTCGTGATGCTCGACGACATGCGCTCGGACGAGATGAAGTTCGCTCCCAACGCGCGCCGCTACGTGCGCGACCGCGGCCTGGACTTCCGCAACTCCTTCTCGCCGTACCCGCTGTGCTGCCCGGCCCGGGCGAGCTTCCTGCTCGGCAAGTACGCCCACAACCACGGCGTGCTCTACCACCTGGCGCCCTACGGCTTCGGCGCGCTCGACGACCACCTCACCATCGGCGGTCGGATGCAGCAGGCGGGCTACAAGACCGCGCTGGTCGGGAAGTACCTCAACCAGTACGGCCTGCAGCCCTCCAAGGTGACCGGAGGGCCGTCCGAGCACTACGTGCCCGCCGGCTGGAGCGACTGGATGGTCGGCCTGGAGACGCCGTTCCCGAGGAGCTCGCCCGACTGGGGCAACACCTACAACTACTTCGCCTTCACCCAGAACATCAACGGCCGCACCGTGCCGCACACCGGGGAGTACTCCTCCACCGTCATCGGCAACGAGGTGCGCGGCCTGATCGGCAAGTACCACCGTGCCGACAAGCCCTTCTTCATGTGGGTCACCCCGGTCGCGCCGCACATCGGTGACCCGGTCGAGAGCGACGACCCCCGGCCGTACCGCGAGTCGAAGCACTGGCTCCAGGAGTTCCCGACGCCGGCCCGGCCCGACTGGGTCAAGGGCAGGTTCGACAAGGAGATCACCCACGCACCCGGGCAGCCGGCGCACGGCCCCTCCGAGGCCGACGTCAGCGACAAGCCGCAGAACATCCGCAAGTGGCGCGAGATGGTGCCGACCGAGATCACCGAGCTCCGCGACGTGGCCCGGCAGCGGGCGGAGTCGATCTACGCCTGGGACGTCGAGTTCGGCAAGATCGTCCAGCGGCTCAAGGACACCGGCGAGTACGACAACACTGTCATCGTGTTCACCTCCGACAACGGCTACTACCTCGGCGAGCACCGCCAGCGCGAGGGCAAGATCAAGGCCCACGAGCCGGTCCTGCACGTGCCGCTCGACGTCGCCGGTCCCGGCATCGAGCAAGGCGTGCGCTACCGGCCGATCACGACGATGGATCTCACCTCGACCATCCTCGACCTCGCCCACGCTCGGCCGCTGCCGGCCATGGACGGCGCCTCGGTGCTCGCGGCGATGACCGGGCCGGACCAGACCTGGAGCGAGCCCGTCGTCACCGAGGGCCTGATCACCGATGTGCACCGCCGCAAGACCTCCGACCTGCCGGAGGGTCTGACCACCTCCGGACTGCGCACCGGCCGCTACAAGCTGATCCGCTACGCCAACGGGGACAACGAGCTCTACGACCTGATGACCGACCCGAACGAGCTCACCAGCGTGTGGGACGACCCGGCGTACGCGAAGGTCCAGGAGCAGCTGGTTGCTCTGTGGGAGCAGTACAAGACCTGCCGCGGGGACGGCTGCCGTGTCCCGCTCCCGGCGTCGCTGCAGACGACGCCGGAGTGGCTCGACGGGCAGTTCCGCAACGCCCGTGCCCAGGACAAGGCCTACTACGACAACTGAGGTCCTGCTCCACTACGTTGTGGGCATGAGCGAGGTCGAGGTCACCGACAATCCGGCGGAGAACCGCTACGAGGCACGCGTCGGCGGCGAGCTCGCCGGGTTCGCGGCGTACCACCTCACCCGGTCCTCGATCGTGTTCACCCACACCGAGGTCGACCCCGCGTTCGAGGGCCACGGCGTCGGGTCCTCCCTGGCGCGGTTCGCCCTCGACGACGTGCGCGCGAAGGGCGAGCGCGACGTCGTCCCGGTGTGCCCGTTCATCCACGGCTGGATCGACGACCATCCCGAGTACGCCGACCTCGTCCGCCGCCACGGCGACGACGAGGGCCTGTGACCTTCGGCCCGGAGGACCTGCCCGACCTGACCGGCCGGGTCGCGGTCGTCACCGGCGGGAACTCGGGGATCGGGTTCCACACCGCGAAGCACCTGGCCGGCCACGGTGCCCGGGTGGTGCTGGCCTGCCGCAACGTCGACGCGGCGAGCGACGCCGCGTCCCGGATCGGCGGAGAGACCTCGGTCGAGCAGCTCGACCTCGCCTCGCAGGCCTCCGTCCGGGCGTTCGCCGACCGTTGGGCGGGTCCGCTGGACCTGTTGGTCAACAACGCAGGGGTGATGCGCCCGCCACACCACCGGCAGACCGAGGACGGCCATGAGCTGATGTTCGGCACCAACCACCTCGGCCACTTCGCGCTGACCGGTCGGCTGCTGCCGGCCCTGCTCGCGGCACCAGCGCCGCGGGTCGTGACGGTCGCGTCGATCGCCCACCACGGCGGTGACGCGCGGGTGCTCGCGGCGAACCCGCCCGAGGGATACCGGCCCGAGCCCTACTACGGCAACAGCAAGCTCGCCAACGTCCTGTTCTTCCGCGAGCTGCACCGCCGTGCGACGGCCGCCGGCAGCCCGTTGGTCTCGGTCGGTGCGCATCCCGGCGTCTCGGCGACCAACCTGGTCGGCTCGGCGGACGGCATGGGCGCGAGCCCGCTGTACCGCGTGGTCAACCGCTTCCTGCTCCCGCTGGTCTTCCAGTCCGCGGCTGCGGGCGCGAACCCCTCGCTGTACGCCGCGACCCTGGCCGAGCCCGGCTCCTACACCGGCCCGCAGCGACGCGGTGAGTCGCGCGGCCCGATCGGCCCGGCCCGGCTGAGCCCGTCCGCCGCCGACGACGAGCTGGCCGAGCAGCTGTGGGCGCTCAGCGAGGAGAAGACCGGCGTCACCTTCGACCTCGGCTGAGCTCTCATCTCGCCCGGCACGCTCGCGGTGCGTGCCCTCCGGTCGATCGGGTAACGCCCCGTTCACAGCGGACGAGGAGAGGAGTGCTGATGAGCACGATCGAGAAGACCATCGAGGTCGGAGTCCCGGTCCACACGGCGTACGACCAGTGGACGCAGTTCGAGTCGTTCCCCCGGTTCATGGAGGGCGTGGAGTCGGTCAAGCAGCTCGACGACAAGCACCTGCACTGGAAGGCCGAGATCGCCGGCGTCGAGCGCGAGTGGGACGCCGAGATCGTCGACCAGACGCCCGACCAGCAGATCACGTGGCGGTCGCTGGACGGCACCGACAACAAGGGCACGGTGCAGTTCCGACCGGCCGAGGCCGGTACGGCGATCACCCTGCGCCTGGATTTCCATCCCGAAGGGATCGTCGAGAAGGCGGGGGACGTCCTCCACGTCGTGGAGCGCCGCGCCGCGGGCGACCTCGAGCGGTTCAAGGAGTTCATCGAGACCCGCGGCACCGAGACCGGCGGCTGGCGCGGCGACATCGCCCCGACCGGCGAGGTCAGGCCCGACGGCGGCGACCCCGCGATCTGAGCCGCTCCGGAACCGTTCAGCTGGCAGAACGCGAGAGGCCCCGGAGTGTGTCTCCGGGGCCTCTTCTTCGCGTGCGCGAGGGGGGAGTTGAACCCCCACGCCCTTTCGGGCACACGGACCTGAACCGTGCGCGTCTGCCTATTCCGCCACTCGCGCGAGAAGCGGGCTCAGGCTATCCCACGCCCTCCGGCGTGCCCAAACCGACCGCCGGGGTACCCGAGCGGTGTCCCGATAGCATCGGCGAGGACGCCTGGCGCAGCAGCGGGCGAGCGCAGCGACCGGAGCACACGACGAGGACGAGCGAGGAGGTGACGGCGTGGGTGGCCTGCAGCGCTTCGAGCAGCGCCTGGAGCAGCTGATCTCCGGTGTGTTCGCCCGCACCTTCCGCAGTGCCGTCCAGCCGGTCGAGATCTCGGCCGCCCTGGCCCGCGAGGTCGACAACTCCGCCCAGATCCTCAGCCGCGACCGGCGGATCGTGCCCAACGACTTCCACGTCGAGCTCTCGCCGGCCGACCACGAGCGCCTGTCCGGGCTCGGCTCGACGCTCGACCACGAGCTCGTCTCCACGCTGAAGGAGCACGCGGCCTCCCAGTCCTACGTGTTCACCGGCCCGGTGACGATCACGCTCGAGCCGGCCGACGACCTCACCACGGGCCGGTTCCGGGTGCGCAGCAAGGCCGTCGCCCGGGTGAGCCAGGCCGGTCCGGACCCGACCGAGACACAGGTACGCCGGGCCACCGCGACGCTCGACATCAACGGCGAGCGACTGCCGCTCGCACCACCGGGCATCGTCGTGGGCCGCGGCAACGACGCGGACCTGCGCGTCAACGATCCCGGAGTCTCCCGGCGGCACGTCGAGTTCCGGGTGACGGAGGACGCCGACGGCCCGCGCGTCAGCGTGCACGACCTGGGCTCCACCAACGGCGTGCTCGTCAACGGCCGCCGCGTCGAGGACGCGACCCTGGCCGACGGCGCCGAGATCCGGATCGGCAACACCGTCCTGACCCTCCACCAGAGGACCGACGCCTGATGTCCGAGCTGACGCTGGTGCTGATCAGGTTCGCCTACCTCGCGATCCTCTGGATCTTCGTGCTGTCTGCGATCTCCGTGATCCGCTCGGACATGTTCGGCGCCCGCGTCGCCCGCGAAGGCAGCCGCCGCGACGAGCGTCGCGCGGCGAAGGCGGCCGCGAAGTCCCGGTCCCGTCCCGCCAAGGCACGCCGCGGCACTCCGACCGCGGTCGCGATCGTCGAGGGCGCCAACAAGGGCGAGGTCGTCTCGCTCGACGGCGCCCCGTTGCTGATCGGGCGCGGCAACGACGCGGCGATCCGGCTCGACGACGACTACGTCTCCACCCGGCACGCCCGGATCGGCGCCTCCGGTGACCAGTGGTACGTCGAGGACCTCGGCTCCACCAACGGCACCTACGTCGGCAACGCGCGGATCTCCCAGCCCACCGCGATCTCGCTCGGCACCCAGGTCCGGATCGGCAAGTCCATCCTGGAGCTGCGCAAGTGACCGACGAGACCTTGCACCTGAGCTTCGCCGCGCTCTCCGACGTCGGTCGCGTGCGGCGCGACAACCAGGACTCCGGGTACGCCGGCCCGCACCTGCTGGTCATCGCCGACGGGGTCGGCGGCGCCGCCCGGGGCGACATCGCCAGCAGCGCCGCCGTCGACGCGATCCGCAAGCTCGACGTACCGCCCACCGACGACGCCCTCAGCGAGCTGTCCGCGACGATCCACCTCGCCCACGACCGGCTCGCTGAGATCGTGGAGGCGCACCCGGAGCTCGAGGGCACCAGCACCACGGTGACCGCAGCGATCTTCGACGGCAGCCAGCTGCAGGTGGGGCACGTCGGCGACAGCCGTGGCTACCTCCTCCGCGACGGCCGGCTCGAGGGCCTGACCACCGACCACACGCTCGTGCAGAGCCTGGTCGACGAGGGCCGGATCACCGAGCAGGAGGCGCGGGTCCACCCCCACCGCAACCTCATCCTCAAGGCGGTCGACGGCGTCCACGAGCCCGAGCCCGACCTCTTCTCCGTGCCGCTGCACGCCGGTGACCGGGTCATGCTCTGCTCCGACGGGTGCTCGGGCGTCCTCGAGCCCGCCGAGATGGCCGATCTCCTGGGCAACGGACCGCTCGAGGAGGCGGCCGTCGCTCTCGTGCGTGCCGCGCTCGAGGCGGGCAGCTCCGACAACGTCACCGTGGTGCTCGCCGAGGTGCTCGACGGCGCGGCTGCCGAGACCACCGACGCCGCTGCGGTCGTCGGTGCCGCCGCGGCGAGCCCCCACCGCAACCTGGGCAACGACGAGACCGGCAACCTCACCGACGGCGACGTCGCGGCCCTCGGCGCCGACGCGGGGGACGACCTCGACGACCTCGACCCCGAGGAGCTGCGCTACGCGCCGCGGCCGCCGCCGCGGTTCGGCTGGGCGCGCCGGCTCGGGGCGCTCGCCGTGCTCGTGCTGCTGCTCGTCGTCGGTGCCGGCGCGCTCTACTCCTGGTCGCAGGGGCAGTACTACGTCTCCGACAACGGCGGTGACGTGGTGATCTTCAAGGGCGTGAAGGTGGACGTCCCCGGCATCCGCACGCACAAGGTCGCCGAGCGCACCGACGTCGCCGTGGGCGACCTCCAGTCCTACGACGCCGGGCGGGTCCGCAGCGGGATCCGGGCCGACGGCCTCACCGACGCCCGTCGGATCGTGGCCGATCTCAAGATCGACTGCCCCGAACCGACCACACCACCACCCAGCGCGACCCCCACCCGCAAGAAGAAGAAGGGCGCCACCGCGACGGCAACCCAGACACCGACGCCCACACCCACTCCCACGCCGACGGCCACCCCGTCGATCCCCGCGGCCTGCGCCACACCCGGAGCCACAGCCGGCACCACACCAGCGACTCCGGGCGCGACTCCGGGCGCCACCACCGGGACCACCCCCACGACCCCGGGACCGACACCGTGAGCGCCACCCGCACCAGCGCGCGCGCAGGCCAGCCGAGGCCCGGCCCGCTGATGGAGTTCGTGCACCGGCGCCGGCGTGGAGCAGAGCTCTTCCTGCTCGTGCTCAGCCTGTTCGTCGGGCTCGGCGCCTACGCCGCCGTGGGCCTCGGCGTCGACGGCGAGGTGCCGGCCGACATCATGGCCTACGGCACCTGGCTGGCCGTGCTCGTCGTCGCCGCCCAC
>JAEKKP010000092.1 GCA_019510315.1 Propionibacteriales bacterium | reverse complement strand
CGTCGCCGTTCTGCGTGCTCGCGACCGCTGCCGCCGACGGCTCCTGCGACGCCTCGCCGAAGGGCGACCCGGCCGGCGACCTCGTGCACGTCATCGACGAGCGCACGATCGCTCTGGCCGAGCGGCCCGGCAACCGTCGGGCGGACGGCTACCGCAACATCCTCGACAACCCCCAGGTCGGGCTGCTGTTCCTGATCCCCGGGCGTGGTGACACCCTGCGGGTCAACGGGCGTGCGCGACTGGTCTCCGACGCGCCGTTCTTCGACGCGATGGTCGTCAAGGGCCACCGCCCGGTGCTCGCCGTCGTCGTCGACATCGACGAGGTGTTCCACCACTGCCAGAAGGCGTTCCTGCGCTCGAGGCTGTGGGAGCCGGAGTCGTGGGACCCGGACGGGCGCGTGCCGCGCCGCGCGGTGATCGCGCGCGAGCTCGAGCCGTCGGGCAAGACGCTCGAGGAGCTCGACGAGTACTACGGGCCGCAGTACCTCGAGGGGCTGTACCGCTAGTCGGTTGACGAGCCTGTCGAGACCTCTCGCTCCACGACGGCGGCGAGTGTCTCCGCATCGCGCGCCACCACGGTGGTCCGGTCGCTCGCGGTGATGATCGGCCGCTGGATGACGCGCGGGTTCGCCACCATCGCCGCGATCCACTCGTCGCGATGGGCGGCGTCCTTGGCCACGTCGATGCCTGCCTCACGAGTCTCGGCCGGACGGGCGACGTCCCACGGCTCCAGGCCGAGACGATCGAGCACGTCGGACAGCTCGGCGGCCGTCGGCGGGTCGTCGAGGTAGCGGCGCTCGACGTACTCGACACCGGCGGCGTCGAGCTCGGCCTTCGCGGCGCGGCACTTCGAGCAGGCCGGGTTGATCCAGATCTCGACCGCCATCAGTTGACCTCGATCTCCTCGGCGCCGGTCATCGCCATCAGCTCCTCGTAGGTCGTGGAGAAGACGGCGGCCGGGTGCCCGGCGGCGGCCCAGATCTCGTCGTACTGGCGCAGCGTCGGGTCGAGGAACGTGCGGACCGGCTGCGGGTGGGCGAACGGCGAGACCCCGCCGATCACCTGGCCCGTGTGCTCGCGGACGAAGTCGGGAGTGGCCCGCTTCAGCGCCTGCACGCCGACCGCCTTCGCCGCCTTGTCGGTGTCGACGCGGTGCCCGCCCGAGGTCAGGATCAGCACCGGGACGTCCTCGCCGGCATCGGTCGCTCCGGCGAACAGCAGGCTGTTCGCGATCGCGCCGACCTCGCAACCCAGGGCCTCTGCGGCCAGGGCTGCGGTGTGCACGGAGTCGGGGAGGACGACGATCCGACCGGTGCCGCCGCGCGCGTCGAGCTCGCTGCGGAAGTGGGCGATCGAGGGGTGCTCGCTCATGCCCGGAAAGTTATCCCAGGCTCCGGATGGCTGCGGCGACGGTGCTTGACGGACCGTCCCCGGGCGGGTGTACGGTGAGGTCATTCGAACATGTGTTCGAGCGTCGCGCGGCCCGGTGGAGGGTGCTTCGACCCCATCCTCTGCCGGTCCGCCGACAGTTTCGCGACAGGCACCCGGGCCGCGGCCCGGAGCGAAGGAGCAGGCAGTGCGGGCGTACGAGGACCTCCTGGAAGTGCGCAAGGCACCGGACGACGTCCTGTCCGGTGAGGGTGAGGAGCGTCCCGACCAGTTCCTCTGGCGGGGGCGGCTCTGGCAGGTGCGGGAGGTGATCGCGCACTGGACCGAGTCGGGTGCCTGGTGGGTACGCCGACCGGAGGAGGCGCCGGGTCACTCCGCCCTGGCTCAGCGGCGGGAGGTGTGGCGGGTCGCCGCCGCACGCGGCCGCGCGGTTGCCTCGGTCGACGACCCGGGCTTCGGAGTCTTCGACATCGCCTTCGACTGGAGCGAGGGCGTCTGGCGCCTCGCCGGCTCGCTGGACTGAGGGTCGTGATGGATCTCCACCTGCCCGCGGCCACCCACTCCTACCTCGAGCGGTCCGCCGAGTCGCTCCGCGAGGCGATCATGTGCTCCGACGTGCCGCAGCGCTACGCCCTCGCCCACGTCGCGGCGCTCCGCGCGACGGCTGCTCTGCTCGCAGCCCGCGCCCAGCCGATGCCGGTGCAGAAGCGCCGCCAGAAGAACGCCTGGGTGCTGCTCACGGAGGTGGCGCCGGAGTTCACCGAGTGGGCGACGTTCTTCTCCTCCGGGGCGGCCAAGCGGGCCGCGGCCGAGGCGGGCTCGCGCCGCGCGGTGACCGAGCGCGAGGCCGACGACCTCGTGCGCGACGCCGATCGGTTCCTCGCGCTGGTGGAGACGTCGCTCGGGCTGGCCGGGCACGCCCCGTTCCAGGTGGCCTGATCCGCGCGAGGAGTGCGCTGGCTAGTGTTCACCGCATGGAACGCCCGCTCGAGCGCCGAGCCGCGACGCGCACCGCGGTGGTGTGGGACGCGTGCCGGCGTCGGCTGGACGGGGCCGCCGCCCAGACGGTGCTCGACATCGGCGGTGGCACCGGGGGCTTCGCGGTCCGGGTGGCCGAGCTGGGTCACCACGTCACGGTCATCGACCCCAGCCCGGACGCCCTTGCCGCGCTTGACCGGCGAGCGCGCGAGCGCGGGGTGGCCGACCTCGTCGACGGCCGGCAGGGCGACCTCGGCGACGCGGTCGACCTGGTCCCGGCGGGAGCGGCCGACCTCGTGCTCTGCCACGAGGTGCTCGGGCTCCTCGACGACCCGGCCGACGCGCTCGCGGTCATCGGGCGGCTGCTGCGGCCCGGCGGCGCGCTCAGCCTGCTGGTCAGCCAGCAGCACGCCGCCGTGCTCGGACGAGCGATGGCCGGCCACTTCGCGCAGGCCCGCGACCTGCTCACCGGCGTACCCGGTCCCGCCGACCACGAGCGTCGCTTCACCGCCGACGAGCTTCGCACCCTCCTGGGCGAGGGTGGCTTCGACGTCGTCGACATGCACGCGGTCCGGGTGTTCACCGACCTGGTGCCCTCGGCGCTGCTCGACCTGGAGCCCGGTGCGGTCGACGGGCTGCTGGAGCTCGAGCGCGCCGTCGCCGGCCGCCCCGAGTACCTCACCCTGGCCGCCCAGATCCACACCCTCGCCACCCACTGACCCGGGCCCGTCGCCCCGCGAGCGTGGGGTCCGATGAGCCCGGCCGACCGGTCCGCCGCCTGCCCGATCCTGCACGTGGACATGGACGCGTTCTACGCCTCGGTGGCGATCCGCGACCGGCCCGAGCTGCACGACGTCCCCGTGATCGTCGGTGGTGGGCACCGCGGTGTCGTGCTCTCGGCCAACTACCCCGCCCGGGCCTTCGGTGTGCGCTCCGGCATGTCCGGCCGCCGAGCCCACGAGCTCTGCCCGCAGGCGGTCCGGGTCTCGGCGGAGTTCGGCGAGTTCGAGACGGTGTCGCGCTCGGTGATGGAGATGTTCCGCGAGGTGACGCCCCTGGTCGAGGCGTACTCCCTCGACGAGGCGTTCCTGGACGTGTCGGGGTCCGTACGACGGCTCGGCTCACCGGCTCGCATCGCCGAGTACATCCGGGCCCGCGTGCACGACGAGCAGCGCATCGACTGCTCGGTCGGCGTCGCGGGCTCCATCTCGGTGGCCAAGGTCGCGAGCCGGCGCGCCAAGCCCGACGGCGTCCTCGTGGTGCCGCCCGACGAGGTGGTCGGATACCTGCACCCTCTCGACGTCGGTGAGCTGTTCGGCGTCGGACCCTCGACCAGGGCGCGCCTCCATCGGATCGGGCTGGTCACCGTCGGCGACGTCGCCCGGACCCCGCGCCAGACGCTGCAGCTGCTCGTCGGTCGAGCGCTGGGCGCCCAGCTGCACCAGCTCGCCTGGGGCACCGACCGCACGACGGTCACGCCACGACGCAGCGACCACGACCCGGAGCGCAGCATGGGCTCGGACGAGACGTTCGGCCACGACGTCGCGGACCGCGACGTGATCAGCCGCGAGCTGCTGCGCCTGGCAGCCAGGGTCACGGCCCGGATGCGACGGGCCCGGGTCGCCGGGCGCACCGTCGCCCTCCGGGTCCGCTACGCCGACTTCACCACGATCACCCGCTCGCACACCCTGCCCGACGCGACCGACGTCACCGCCCAGGTGCACGCGGAGGCGGTCCGGCTCTTCGACGCGCTCGCCCCTCGGCGCCTCCGGATCCGGCTGGTCGGCGTACGCGTCGAGGGCCTGGTCCCGCTGGAGCACGCACACCGCCAGCTGGTGATCGGCGAGCGCGAGCGGGGCTGGCCGGAGGCCGACCGGGCGGTCGACCGCGTCCACCTGCGCTTCGGCAGGGGAGTGGTCAAACCGGCCACCCTGCTCGCCGGCGACCGGCCCTGATCCGGGTACCGGGTCGCGCGTCGAGCTGCGTGAATTTCATGATCCCGGGTACCGACTTCGACGCAGGCTGCCTAGACTTGAGGAAACCACCGACCACCCGTCGTCGCACAGGATCCCTGGAGGAAGTCGTGCCGCTGTCGGAAGAGGAGCTCCGTCTGCTCGAGCAGATGGAGCGCGCCCTCGCCGCAGAGGATCCCAAGTTCGTCTCCGCACTGCAGGGCCGCACGCTGAGACGGGTCGCCCGCATGCGCACCATCGCGGCGGCCGTGGTCTTCGTCGGCGGCGTCGCGCTGCTCATGGGCGGGGCCATGGCGCAGATGACCTGGCTCGGCATCGTCGGCTTCCTGGTGATGCTCGGGTCGGCGACTGTGGGCCTGGCTGCCTGGCGCGGACACCGGGTCACCGACGACCGGCCGGTCGACACCGCCGACGCGCTCTTCGACTTCGACGACCACCCGCACCGCTTCGAGGTGCTCGAGGGTGGTCGTGCCGGCAAGGCCAAGCGGCCGCGCCGTCAGCCTCGCGCCCGCCGGCACGGCACGTTCATGCAGCGCCTCGAGCAGCGCTGGCAGCACCGACGCGACCAGGGCGGGTTCTGAACCCTCCGCCCGGCGTCAGCGTGAGCCGCCGGCCTCGGCCAGCTCGACCTGCCTGTCCACGGTGACCGCCTCCTTGCGCCGATCGAGGATCGACCGGGGGAACACCTGCGCCAGCCGGCTGCGCATGCCGGGCACCGAGTCGGTCAGCAGCTGGCTCCAGAGCTCGACCGCCTCGACCACCGCCTGCCGGGTCGCGGGGTCCACGGCGAACGGTCGGCCGTAGCGCGCCCGCTCGACGAAGAGAGTGAGCTGCTCGAGCCGCCGGACGGCGTCGGTCGTGCCGTACGCGCGATGCCGGAGAGCTCCCGAGATCTCCCGCACCGAACGCTGGATCGGCAACGCGATGCCGAGGTCGCGTGCCGTGGCGCAGAGCTCCTCCCATGCACCGTCGGCCAGGACCAGGGCATCGTCCGACGACGGGCCGAGACGGTGGTCGCCGAGCCGGCGCCGACGCTGCCGGGTGCGCACGACCCGGGGGAGCGCGAGCAGGAGCACCAGCAGGACCAGGCCGACGAGCCAGGCGACGATCGTCGAGCCGTCACCGGACGACCCGTGCCGCGTGGTCGCGGCGGCCCTGTCCTGGGCGGCCTTCGATGCCTGACCGCTCGGTACCGCCGTGATGCTCGGCCCGGACGACTGCTGCGGGGCTCCGGTGCCCGTGGTCCACGGCGGCGGGGTGGCCCCGGTGCGTGCGGCCGGTGTCGGCTCGAACCGCACCCAGCCGCTGCCGCCGAAGTACATCTCGGGCCAGGCGTGCAGCTCGTCGCTGGTGTACAGGTAGCTGCCGTCGGAGAGGCGCTCCGGCTCGAGGAAGCCCACGGCGACCCGCGCGGGGATGCCGAGGGTGCGCGCCATCACGGCCATCGCGGCCGCGAACTGCTCGCAGTAGCCGACCTTGTCGGTCGTGAGGAAGCGCACCAGCTGCGGGATGCCGCTGCCCGCAGCGGGCTCGAGGGAGTAGCTGAAGCCGCCGGTGTTGCGGAACCACCTCTGCAGGGCAACCATCTTGTCGTAGTCGGTCGTCGCGCCGGCCGTGACCTCCTCGGCGATCCGAGTGACGATCGTGGGCCGGTTGCCCGGCACCGACGTCATCGGGCGAGCGATCTCCGGCGGCGCGGTGAGCGCCGCTGCCATGCGTGCCCCCGACAGGTCCGGGGTGAACCCCGTCAGCTGGTAGGACAGCCCGGCGGTCGGGTGCTTGTCGACGGTGGCGACGTCCAGCGTCCGCAGGTCGTAGCGCCAGTCGCCCTGGTTCACGTCGATCTTGCGCGTGGGGTACGGCGTGGGCAGCCAGGTGCTCTGGAACCCGTCGAGCAGCTGGATCGACCAGTTGTCCTCCTTGCCGGGATAGGACAACGCCATCCCGGGCGGGTTCGGCAAGGTGCCGTCGGCGTCGTTGGACTTCAGCAGCTTGCGGGCCGAGGGCAGCCACTCCACGCCGTTGAACTCGTCGAGGACGGTGAGCCGGAGATACGACGGGTCGCCGGTTGTCTGCGCCTCGACGAGGGGGATGTGGTCCTTGCTGATCAGGTCGCGACGCAGGTCGACGATCGGATTGCGCAACGTGACGCTCGTGTTGTTGCCCGAGCCGTTGCCGCCGCCGTGACCGTTGCCCTTGAACAGGCCTTGCGTGACCGGCACGAAGATCGGCAGCACGAGTGCACCCGCGGCCGTCAGCACACCGATGCGGAAGGCCGAGCCCCGGATCGTGGACCCGTTGACGACCTGGTCCAGCGAGTCGATCCGCTCGCCGCGACCCGCCACCGAGCGGCCCCAGCCGAGCACCCGCTCGGTCTCCTCGGTGGCGAGCAGCATGACGAAGAGCAGCGACGTGAGCGCGAAGACGACCCACGAGAGCCCTGCGTCGAGCACGCTGATCGGGACGGTCAGGGTGACGATCACCGGCAGGCCCGACCAGGGCACCCGGTGCAGACCGCAGGCGAGCAGGTCGGTCGAGAGGAGCACCAGCAGCGACGCGGCCAGCAGGTAGGCGTAGGTCTCCGGATGCTGCGCGCTGACCGGGGACGCAAAGGTGTTGACCGCGACGGCGCCGCCGTGGATCCGCTCGGCGACCGCCTGGATGCTCGCCGGGGTGGGGATCCACCCGCCCACCGCGTCGGCCGAGGCGTAGCGGTGGTCGAGCCAGAGCACGAGCACGACGAGCTGGGCCGGCAGCACGGCGTACCAGGGCCAGCGCAGCGCTCGGCCGGAGCCGCCGACGGCCGCGACGAGGACCGCGCCGAGCAGGGCGGGGGTGAGGAAGTGGCCCGGCTGCTCGACCAGACCGCCCCACGACCACAGCGCCACCCACGCCATCGCGGCAGCGACCGAGGCGACCCCGAGTCTGCTGAGGAGGCGCGAGCTCATCGACCCAGCTCCTGCCACGCGGCCGGGAGCGAACCGGTGCGGGTGAGCTCGGTGGCCTTCCAGCCTCGCTGGCGCAGCCACGCGGCAGGCGGCGGCTGGCCCGGCCGGCGGGCGAACGCCGGCTCGGTCATCCGGGCGGCCCACGAGTCGACGTCGAGCACCACGGCGTACGACGCGCTCCCACGGTGGTGCAGGCCGGAGAGGAAGGCCCGGTCGTGGTCGTCGACGTCACCGAGGACCGCCACGCACATCCCGGAGGTGACGCTCTCGTCCACCCATCCGGTGTAGAGGTCCGCGGTCTGGACGGTCGGCAGCACCGCGAGCCGCTCGAGCAGCGGGCGTGCGGTGGTGGCGACGTCGCCGTCGTGCCAGCCGTGCTCGATCTCCTCGCCGAGCGCGCTCACCAGCCGCACCTGGTAGCCCTGCGTGGCCAGGTGGATCGCGATCGACGCGGCCGCGGTCACGGCGCGCTCCAGCGACGAGTGCGGTCCCTGACCGCGGTGCACCCGCGCCCGGTTGTCGATGAAGAGGGTGCAGCGCGACTGCCACGGCTGCTCCTCCCGTCGCACCATCAGCACGCCGGCCTTGGCAGTGCTGCGCCAGTGCACCCGGCGCAGGTCGTCGCCGACCCGGTAGTCGCGCACCGTCACGTCGGCGGCGCTGCCGGCCGCGAACGGTCGGGGTCGGTTGTCACCACTGCCGGTCCAGGCGCCGAGGAGGGGGATGGCCGGCAGCGGCTCGGTCGCCGGGATCACCACCAGGCTCGCGGTCTTGGTGAAGGTGCGGTGCAGCTCGAGCAGGCCGAACGGGTCGCCGACGCGCACGCGCAGCGGGCCGATCTGGTACTTGCCGCGGACGTCGGCCTGGACGGCGTACTCGATGCGCCGGCTCCACCCCGGGCGCATCGTGTCGATCACGAACCTCGGCCGCGAGCCGAGGGCCCAGGGGATCTGCTCCTCGATGAGCAGCACACCAGTGGTCGGACCGACGTTGGTCAGCTCCAGCTGGACGAGGGCTCGCTGGCCGACCTCGACCTGCGAGGTGCCCAGGGTGCGGGCCAGGCCGAGCCGGTTGCCCGAGCGGGCGACCCACAGAGCAGCGACGAGGGGGAGCAGGACGACGAGCGCGCCGATCCTGACGAGATCGCGCTCACCCAGCACCACGCCGCAGAGCGCCGCGGTCAGACCGGCGGCGATGAAGCTGCGGCCGCGCAGGGTGAAGCCGTGGAGCGCCTCGCGGATCGCGGCGCGGGGAGCGACCCGGGTGGACTCGGGTGCGGGGACGGCGACGGCGACGGCGGTCATCGCGTCAGCGGCCGGCCGGCCCCGACGTGGTGTCGGACACGGGCACCGCATCCAGGATGCCGGCGAGGATCTCGCCCGGCCCACGGCCGTTCATGGCGGCCTCCACGGTGGGCAGCAGCCGGTGGGCCAGCACCGAGGGTGCGAGCGTGTGCAGGTCGTCGGGGATGACGTAGTCGCGGCCCGACATCGCGGCCCAGGCCTTGGCTGCCCGCACCATGTGCAGCGTCGCGCGCGGGGAGGCACCGAGGCGCAGCTCGGGGGACCGCCGGGTCGCGGTGGACAGAGCCACCGCGTAGCGCTGGACGGCGTCGGAGACGTGGACGCCGGCGACCACCGAGACCAGCTTGCGAATCTCGGCACCGTCGGTGACCGGCTCGAGGTCGTCGAGGGGGCTGCGGGTCTCGCGGGCGGAAAGCATCGCGATCTCGGCCGCCTGCACGGGGTAGCCCATCGACACCCGTGCCATGAACCGGTCGCGCTGCGCCTCCGGAAGGGCGTAGGTGCCCTCCATCTCGAGGGGGTTCTGGGTCGCGATCACCATGAAGGGCGGCTCGAGGGAGAACGTCTGGTTGTCGACGGTGACCTGGCGCTCCTCCATGCACTCGAGCATCGCGGACTGGGTCTTCGGCGAGGCCCGGTTGATCTCGTCGCCGATGACGATGTTGGCGAACACTCCGCCCGGCCGGAACTCGAACTCGCGGGTGTCCTGGTTGAACACCGACACGCCGGTCACGTCGGAGGGAAGCAGGTCGGGCGTGAACTGGATGCGCCGCACGGTCAGGTCGATCGAGCGGGCCAGCGCCTTGCTCAGCATCGTCTTGCCGACGCCCGGCACGTCCTCGATCAAGAGGTGTCCCTCGGCGAGCAGCACGACGACGGCGGCCCGCGCCACCTCCGGCTTGCCCTCGATGACCCGCTCGATGTTGGCGCGCACACGGTCGGTGACGGCACGCAAGGAGTCGAGGTCGGCGGCGGTGGTGGGCGTCGGGGCGGTGGCGGTCGTCCCGATCGGGGACGGCGCGCTCGCGGCTGCTTCGTGCATGCCCCTAGTGAACCCCATCACGGAAGAGCAGGTGGAGCATCCGGCGGCAGCGCTCGGGAGGGAAAGGGGAGGGAAAGAGTGCGGATGTGGTTGACGGTGGAGTGATGTGGAGTATCGTGGAGCGAAGTGGAGGAAGAGCAGGTTCTTCCGAAAAGGGGCTCAGTGAGGTGGCGCGATGTTCTCCGGCACCTTCCGGCCCCGGCTCGATGAGAAGAGTCGGCTGATCCTCCCGGCGAAATTCCGCGAGGCGATGGGGGACGGGCTGGTGATCACGAGAGGGCAGGAGCGCTCGATCGACATGCGCACCAGTGCCGACTTCGCCGCTTTCACCGAGCGGTTCAAGAACGCCTCGCAGACCGATGCACGGTTGCGTGCCTACGGCCGGATGCTCTTCGCGCTGGCCTCCGAGCAGGTCCCCGACAAGCAGGGCCGGATCACCATCACCCCCGAGCTGCGGCAGTACGCCTCGCTCGAGCGCGACTGCGTCGTGATCGGCATCTACGACCGGATCGAGATCTGGGAGCCCCAGGCCTGGACCGACTACACCGCACAGCAGGAGAGCGCCTTCTCCGACGTCCAGGAAGAGATCTTCCCGGGCTTCTAGAGCCACACAGCCACACCTCGAGCGCTGGTACCGGGACCGGCAACAACTCCACAACGGTGATCGCCGGACGAGGCTCACGTCCGCTCCTCCTCAGCCGTCTGGGGCACCTTCCCCGGCTCCAGAAGGCAGGCAGCACGAGGAGAGAGCGGACGGGAACCTGGCCCGGCGATCACCACTCACCGCGCACCACCCGCATCCAGCCAGCCAGGGGTCGAACCATGAACGGAGTCGCCGGACCGGTCCACGGTCCGCTCATCTCACCGCCGGCGCCGGTACGCCGCGTACGCCGCGTGCGCCACGAGGTCCGCGACGGCCTGACGCTGATGGCCTTCTCGGCGGCAACGAGTGCCGGTCTTGCCGCCGCGCTGATGCTGCTCGCAGGACTCGGGAAGTAGGGCGCCGGAGATGACCGACGCCGTCCACGTCCCGGTGCTGCTCGACCGGGTCGTCGCGCTGGTCGCACCCCCGCTGCAGCAGCCCGGATCGATCCTCGTCGACGCGACCCTCGGCCTGGGTGGCCACACCGAGGCCGTGCTCATCCGATGCCCGCAGGCACACGTGGTCGGGGTCGACCGCGACGTGCACGCACTGGAGGCCGCCGGCGAGCGGCTCGCCCCGTTCGCCGGACGGACCACCCTCGTGCATGCGGTCTACGACCAGATCCCTGAGGTGCTGGCCGACCTCGGCATCGCCAGCGTGCAGGGAGTGCTCTTCGACCTCGGTGTCTCCTCGATGCAGCTCGACGTGCGCGAGCGTGGGTTCGCCTACGCCGAGGACGCACCGCTCGACATGCGGATGGACGACACCGCCGGCATCACCGCGGCCGAGGTCCTCAACACCTACCCGGCCGCCGACCTGGCCCGGATCCTCCGGTCCTACGGCGAGGAGAAGTTCGCCCGCCAGATCGCCCGGGCGATCGTGCGAGAGCGCGAAGCGACGCCGTTCGACCGGTCGGCGCGGCTGGTCGAGCTGCTCCGCGACGTGATCCCGGCTCCGGCGCGGCGTACCGGGGGACACCCGGCGAAGCGCACCTTCCAGGCGCTGCGGATCGAGGTCAACGACGAGCTCGGTGTCCTGCGCCGGGCGATCCCGGCGGCCATCGACTCGCTCGCGGTCGGTGGCCGGGTCGTCGTGATGAGCTACCACTCGCTGGAGGACCGGATGGTCAAGCAGGAGATCACCGTCCGCGCGCGCAGCACCGCACCCGAAGGCCTGCCGGTCGTCCCGGAGGAGTACCAACCCGAGCTGCGGCTGGTCACTCGCGGCGCCGAGAAGGCGTCGGACGCGGAGATCGCCGAGAATCCGCGGGCCGCGTCCGTGCGACTGCGAGCCGCCGAGCGGGTCCGGAGGGCGGCGGCATGAGCAGCCTGGTCTCGCAGGCACGTGCCCGCGCTCCCCGGTTCGCCGAGGCGGCGGTGGAGCGAGCGCGGCTCTCATTGGTGCCGGTACGCCGCACCCGCCCGCCCCGGGCCCCGTTCGCCGTGCTGGTCTTCGCGATCCTGGGCGCCGGTGTCGTCGGGCTGCTCATGTTCAACACCCACATGCAGCAGGCGTCGTTCTACGCCACCCGGCTCCAGCAGCAGGCCGACGACCTCACCGCCCGCCAGCAGGCACTCGACATGGACCTCGAGCGGCTCCGTGCGCCGCAGCGCCTGGCCGAGGCGGGCAAGGAGCTCGGCATGGTCGCGCCCGGCGTACCGGCATTCGTCAGGCTCTCCGACGGCAGCGTGGTCGGCACCCCGACCCCGGCCAGTCCCGACGACGCCGTCCGCATCGACCCGCTGCCGCCGGGGCTGGGAGCACTGCAGCGCAAGCCGATCATCGTGCGGGTGCCCGCCACCGACCCGGTGGCGACCATCCAGCCGGTGACCTCCGCAGACCCGGCCCAGACGACCCAGCAGACGACCCAGCAGACGACCCAGCAGACCACCCAGCAGACCACGCAGCAGACGGGTCACAGGAAGCACAAGTCCGGACGGGGCACGGGCCGATGAGCGCGCGCCGACCGGCCGGCCGCTGGCGGGGCTCGTCGGAGTTCCGGCTCCGGTTCGCGCTGATCGTGCTGGCGATGGTGATCTCCGTGTTCGGGGTCCGCCTCGTCCAGCTGCAGGGGCTCGACCCGAAGGCCTACGCCGCGAAGGCGGATGCCGAGGGCCTGGTCACGGTGCCGCTCCCGGCGACGCGCGGCTCGATCACCGACCGCAACGGCGTCGCGCTCGCGGAGTCGGTCAGCGGCCTGATGATCGTTGCCGACCCGAAGCGCACCGACGAGCACGCCGAGGAGATCGCCCGGATCCTCGCGAACAAGCTCGACCTCGACTACTTCGACCTGCTCTCCCGGTTGCGGAAGAACCCCGCCAAGCCGGACGCCCGGTTCGCCTACGTGGCCCGCCGCATCCCCGCGACCGACGCGAAGGCCGCGGTCGCCGCGATCGACGACGCCGGCTTCAAGGGCATCGACACCCGCCTCGACCCCGTCCGCGACTACCCGGGCGGCGACGTCGCGGCCAACCTGGTCGGGTTCATGAAGGTGCCCGACGAGGCCGGCACCGGTGGCGGCCTCGAGCGGTCCTTCGACGGCCTGCTCGCCGGCAAGGACGGCAGCGAGACCTACGAGGTCGGCGGCGGCAACCGGATCCCGCTCGGCGAGAACACCGAGGTGAAGCCGGTCGACGGCAAGAACCTCACGCTCACCATCGACCGCGACGTGCAGTGGTACGCGCAGCGCGTCCTGCGCACCGCCGTCCAGGGCGCGCGCGCCGAGTCCGGCGCGGCGATCGCGCTCGACTCGCGGACCGGCGAGATCCTCGCGCTGGCCGACTACCCGTCGTACGACGCGAACAAGCCCGGTGCCGCCAGCAAGGACGACCTCGGCTCGCGGGCGCTGAGCGACGTCTACGAGCCGGGCTCGGTGGAGAAGGTCCTGACGATGTCCGGCCTGCTCGACAAGGGTCTCGTCACGCCCCGGACCCGAGTGCGGGTGCCGCACCAGCTGCCCGTCGCCGACCGCGTCATCCACGACTACTTCGACCACGACAACCTGCGGCTGACGCTCGCCGGCGTGATCGCGAAGTCCTCCAACATCGGCACCGTGCTGGCGGCGCGGCAGTACCAGCCCGGCCAGCTGTGGCACTACCTCGACCTCTTCGGGCTCGGCCACCGCACCGACGTCGGCATGCCCGGCGAGACGCGCGGTCTGCTGCCCGACCCGAGCACCTGGACCGAGCTGACGCAGGCGACGGCGTCGTTCGGCCAGGGCGTCTCGGTCAACGCGCTGCAGATGGCGACGGCGATCAACACGGTCGCCAACGGCGGCGAGCTGATCAGCCCGAGCCTGATCAAGGGGGAGGCCCGGACCTCGTCGGGCGACGAGGTCGGCACCGACGTGGCCAGCCGTCATCGCGTGATCAGCCAGTCGGCGGCCGAGAAGGTCTCGAAGATGATGGAGATGGTCACCACCGAGGGCGCCGGCACGGCACCGGCGGCCGGGATCGCGGGCTACCGCGTCGCCGGCAAGACCGGCACGGCCCAGCAGGTGGGCGCCACCTGCGGCTGCTACGACGGCTCGCTCGCGGTGTCCTTCGCCGGCTTCGCCCCGGCCGACAACCCCCGGTTCACCGTCTACGTGGTGATCCAGAAGCCGCAGGGCTCGGCGAGCGGCGGTGGCACGGCCGGTCCGGTGTTCCGCAAGATCCTGACCTATCTCCTCCAGAAGTACGCCGTGCCGCCCACCGGCACGAAGCCGGCCCGTCTCCCGGTGGAATGGTGAACCGATAGGTTCGCCGGGTGGTTCCCGACCTCGCGCTCACCCGTCCGGCGGACCCGGTGTCGACGCCGCTCGACGCCGTCGCGACCGACCTCGGCGCGCGCATGCTCGGTGAGGCGCAGGGCGTCGTGGTCACGGGGCTCACGCTGAGCTCCCAGCGCGTCCTTCCCGGCGACCTGTACGCCGCGGTCGCCGGCACGCGCGCCCACGGGGCGGCGTACTCGCGCGACGCCGTGGCCGCCGGCGCCGTCGCCGTCCTGACCGACGAGGCGGGCACCTCGGACGCACGGGCGGCCGGGGTGCCGGTGCTCGTCGTCGACCGGCCGCGTCCGCTGCTCGGGGAGCTGGCGGCACGCATCTACGGGCACCCGGCCGAGGCACTGACGCTGATGGCGGTCACCGGCACGCAAGGAAAGACGACGACGACGCGGTTGCTCGAAGCGGCGCTCCAGGACGCCGGGGTCCGGGCCGCGGTCGTCGGCACTGTCGGCACCCGGATCGCCGGCCGTGAGCTGAAGACCGCGCTCACCACTCCGGAGGCGCCCGATCTGCACGCCCTCTTCGCTGTCATGCGCGAGCAGCAGGTGCGCGGCTGCGCGATGGAGGTCTCCAGCCACGCCCTGGTGATGGGGCGCGTCGACGGGGTGGTCTTCGACGTGGCGGCGTTCACGAACCTGGGCCGCGACCACCTCGACTTCCACGCCGACATCGAGGACTACTTCGCCGCGAAGGCGTCGCTCTTCACCCCGGAACGCTCGCGGCTCGGGCTGACCAACGTCGATGACGCGTTCGGCCGGCGGTTGCGAGACGAGGCCGGGATCCCGATGCGGACGTTCTCCGCGTCGGGCGCGGACGCCGACTGGCGCGCGGTCGATGTGGTGCTGCGACCGGAGGGATCGACGTTCGTGGCCGTGTCGCCGGGCGGTGAGCGGATCGAGGCCGGGGTGCCGCTCACCGGCGAGTTCAACGTCGCCAACGCGCTGTGCGCGGTCGCGCTCGCGGCCGAGGCCGGGTTCGACCCGGTGCCGGTGGCACGTGCGATGGCCGGGTCGCAGGGGGTACCCGGCCGCCTCGAGCGGATCGACGTCGGCCAGCCGTTCCTGGCGGTGGTCGACTACGCGCACAAGCCGGACGCCCTGGAGGCGGCCCTCGCGGCGCTGCGGCCCCTGACGGCGGGACGCCTGATCCTCGTCATCGGCGCGGGCGGCGACCGCGACACCGGCAAGCGGCCCGTGATGGGGGCGATCGGCGCCCGGCTGGCCGACGTGCTGGTCGTGACCGATGACAACCCGCGCAGCGAGGACGCGGCGGCCATCCGGGCCGCGGTGCTCGCCGGCACCGACGAGGTGGCCGAGGGCGAGCGTGGAGACGTGCTGGAGATCGGCTCCCGGCGGGACGCGATCCGGCGGGCGATCGCACTGGCAGCGGAGGGCGACACGGTGCTGGTGGCCGGAAAGGGCCACGAGACCGGGCAGGAACGAGGGGGAGTGGTGGAGCCGTTCGACGACCGCGACGAGGTCCGCGCCGCGCTGGAGGACCGCCGGTGATCCCCCTGTCCCTGGGCGAGATCGCCGCTCTCGTGGGTGGCACGGTCGACGGCGATCCGTCGGTGGTCGTGTCGGGTCCGGCGTTCCTCGACACACGGCGCCCGGAGCCGGGTGGGCTCTTCGTCGCGTTCGCCGGCGAGCACGTCGACGGTCACGACTTCGCCGCCACCGCGGTCGAGGGCGGTGCCGCTGCGGTGATCGGCTCACGAGCGACCGGCGTGCCGACGGTCGTGGTGCCGGACGTGCAGGCCGCGCTGCACCTGCTTGCCGCCGACGTGCTCCGGCGGCTGCGGCAGGCCAACCCGGCGCTGCGTGTCGTCGCGGTCACCGGCTCGCAGGGCAAGACGACGGCGAAGGACATGCTGGCGGCCGTGCTCTCCGACGCGGCGCCGACCGTCGCGACGTACCAGTCCTTCAACAACGAGCTCGGGCTGCCGCTCACCGTCCTCCGCGCCGATCCCGGTACGGCGTACCTGGTGCTGGAGATGGGGGCGCGCGGCATCGGCCACCTCGCGGAGCTGTGCGCGATCGCGCCACCTGACGTCTCCCTCGTCCTCAACGTGGGCGTCGCGCACCTCGGCGAGTTCGGGTCGCGCGAGGCGATCGTGCAGGCGAAGGGCGAGATCGTCGAGGCGCTCGGGCCTGACGGGATCGCCGTGCTGAACCTCGACGATCCGCGGGTGGCGGGCATGGCGCCGCGCACCAGGGGTCGTGTGCGCACCTTCGGTCGCGGGCCCGGAGCCGGTCTGCGGCTCGAGTCCGTCGAGCTCGACGACTTCGGCCGGCCCACCTTCGACCTGCAGCAGTCCAGCCAGCGGGTGCGCGTGCGGCTGCGGCTGCTCGGCGAGCACCAGGCCACCAACGCTGCCGCGGCCGCCGCCGTCGCCACGGCACTGGGTCTCTCCCTCGACGCCGTCGGCGCCTCCCTCGAGGGGATCGAGACCCTGTCACCCTGGCGGATGGAGCTCCGCGAGCGCGCCGACGGCCTCGCCGTCGTCAACGACGCCTACAACGCCAACCCCGACTCGATGCGCGTCGCGCTCGAGACCCTCGCCGGGATCGGACGCCGCACCGGGCGCCCGACGGTCGCCGTGCTCGGTGAGATGCGCGAGCTCGGCGACACCAGTGCGGACGAGCATCGTCGCCTGGGCAGCCTCGCGGGAGAGCTCGGAATCGACCGTGTCGTCGTGGTCGGCGACGGGGCCCGGTCGATCACCGAGACAGCACCTGCGGCATCCTTCTACGCGTCGGTGGCGGAAGCGAGCGGCGCCGTACGAGACACTGTGCATGCCGACGAGGTCGTGCTGGTGAAGGCGTCGCGCGCCGCAGGACTCGAGCGCGTGGCCGCAGCCCTGCTGGACGAGACGCAGACGGAGGAGGGGAGTCCGTGAGAGCGATCCTGCTCGCCGGAGGTCTCTCCCTTCTGTTCACGATCTTCGGCACCCGGCTGGCGATCAGTGTCTTCGCCGCCCGTGGCTACGGACAGCTGATCCGCGACGACGGGCCCACGACCCACCACACGAAGCGCGGAACGCCGACCATGGGCGGGCTCGTGATCATCCTCGCCACGGTGATGGCCTACTTCCTCGCCAAGCTGATCACCGGCTCGCACGTGACGATCTCCGCGCTCCTCCTGCTGTTCCTCTTCGTCGGCCTCGGCACGGTCGGGTTCCTCGACGACTTCATCAAGATCTACAAGCAGCGCAACCTCGGCCTGCGCAGCAAGGCGAAGTTCATCGGGCAGACGGCCGTCGCGGTGGTCTTCGGCTGGCTGGTGCTCTGGAAGGCAGGGCCGCTGCCCAACGCGCACGGCGTGACGCCAGCCGGCCATGCCATCTCGTTCACGCGCGACATCAGCGGTCTCGCGCTGCCGACCCTCCTGCTGGTCGTGTTCATCGTGCTGCTGATCGCCGGCACCAGCAACGCGGTGAACCTGACCGACGGGCTCGACGGACTCGCCGCCGGCGCGTCGATGATGGTCTTCGGTGCCTACACCCTGGTGAACATCTGGCAGAACAACCAGTCCTGCAGGTTCAGCCCCGGGCCGGCCTGCTACCACGTCCGCGACCCGCTCGACCTGGCCGTCGTGGCCGCGGCCATCACCGGCGCCTGCTTCGGCTTCCTCTGGTACAACGCCTCACCGGCCCAGATCTTCATGGGCGACACCGGCTCGCTCGCCCTCGGCGGCGGCGTCGCCGGCATGGCCGTGATGACCCGCACCGAGCTGCTGCTGGCGCTGCTCGGCGGTCTGTTCGTCGTCCAGACCGTGTCGGTGATCCTGCAGGTCGGCTACTTCAAGCTGACCAAGGGCAAACGGCTGTTCCGGATGGCGCCGCTGCACCACCACTTCGAGCTGCTCGGCTGGGAGGAGATCACCGTGGTCGTCCGCTTCTGGCTGATCGGCGCCGTCTTCGTGGCCGCCGGCCTGGGCATCTTCTACGCCGAGTGGGTCGCCGGTGCCTGACCCGCAGCAACTGGGTCGGCTCGACTCCTGGGAGGGCGTCCGCGCGGTCGTCGCCGGGTTCGGCGTGTCCGGGTTCGCCGCGGCCGACAACCTGACCCACCTCGGCGCATCGGTCATCGCACTCGACGAGTCCGAAGCGGGGGACCGCCCGGACAAGGCCGAGCTGCTCGAGGTCCTCGGCGCGACCGTGCGTCTCGGCGAGGGCACCACGGCCCGTCTTCCCGACGACGTCGACGTCGTGGTGACGTCGCCGGGATGGAAGCCCGACGCACCGCTGCTCGCGCAAGCAACGGCCCGTGGCATCCCGGTGTGGGGCGAGGTCGAGCTCGCCTGGCGGCTGCGCGACCCGGCGCACGACACGCCGTGGCTGGCGGTCACCGGCACCAACGGCAAGACCACGACGGTCCAGATGCTCGAGGCGATCCTGCGCCGGGCCGGTCTGCGGACCGTCGCCTGCGGCAACGTCGGGCTGCCGATCGTCGAGGCGGTGATGAACCCGGAGCCGTACGACGTGCTCGCCGTCGAGCTCTCCAGCTTCCAGCTGCACTACACCTCGTCGATGCGAGCCCGGTCCGCCGCGGTGCTCAACGTGGCGGAGGACCACCTTGACTGGTACTCCTCGTTCGGCGACTACGTCGCCGACAAGGGCCGGATCTACCAGGGCGTCGAGCGGGCGTGCGTCTACAACGTCGCCGACCCCCTCACCGAGCAGCTGGTGCGCGACGCCGACGTGGTGGAGGGCGCCCGGGCGATCGGGTTCACCCTCGGCACGCCCGGTGTCGGCATGGTGGGCGTCGTCGAGGACGTGCTCGCCGATCGCGCCTTCGTCGAGGAACGGGAGTCCTCGGCCGCGGAGCTCTGCACCCTCGCCGACCTGGCCAGCCCGGCGCCGCACTTCGTCGCGAACGCGCTCGCGGCCGCCGCTCTTGCCCGGTCCCACGGCGTCCCGACCACCGCGGTCCGCGACGCCCTGCGCGCCTTCCGACCCGACGGACACCGCATCGCCGAGGTCGGCACCTTCGACGAGGTGATCTGGGTCGACGACTCCAAGGCGACGAACCCCCCGGCTGCCATGGCCTCGCTGCAGGCCTACGAGCACGTCGTGTGGATCGCCGGCGGCCTGGCCAAGGGCGCGTCGTTCGACGAGCTGGTGCAGCGGGTGCGTGACCGGCTGCGCGGCGTCGTACTGATGGGCCAGGACGCGCCGGTGATCGCGGCCGCGCTTTCCCGACACGCACCGGATGTGCCCGTCTTCCACCTTCCCGCCGGGGAGACTGCTCCCATGGACCGCGTGGTGGCCGAGGCTGCAGCGCTGGCGCACCCGGGCGACACCGTGCTGCTGGCGCCGGGCTGCGCGTCCATGGACATGTTCGACAACTACGGCGCACGCGGCGATGCGTTCGTCGAGGCGGTGCACCGCCGGCAGCGCAGCACCGACCAGTGAAGGGGACGCCGTGAGCACGACGGTCCAGACGGGACGGGCGGAGACCCGGCCGGTCGGGGCGTTCGTCTCCTTCCGTCGGTCGCTCGAGCGGCCGCTGGCGCCGTACTACCTGCTGCTCGGGGCGACCGGACTGCTGCTCGCGATCGGTCTGATCATGGTGCTCAGCGCTTCGAGCGTCGACTCCTACAAGCACCACGGCGGCAACAGCTACTACTGGGCGACCAAGCAGCTGATGTGGGTGATGATCGCGCTGCCGTGCGCGTGGATCGCGACCCGGGTGCCGCAGAAGCTCCTGCGGGTGGCCGCGTGGCCCATGCTCGCGGTGGCGATCGTGATGCTGGCACTGACGCAGACGTCGCTCGGTGTCGAGGTCAACGGCAACCAGAACTGGCTCGGCATCGGCCCCTTCCAGGTCCAGCCCTCCGAGGTCGCGAAGTTCGCGATGGTGTTCTGGTGCGCCGACGTCTACGCGCGCAAGGACCGGCTGCTCGGCAGCTGGCGACACCTCGCGATCCCGGTGCTCCCGGTCGCCGGGATGATCACCGGGCTGGTGCTGCTCGGTGGCGACCTGGGCACGGCACTCGTGCTGTCGGCGATCACCATGGGCATGCTCTGGGTGGTCGGCGTCCCGGCGCGGATCTTCGTCACGGCGATCAGCGTGGTCTCCGTGGCGGCACTGTTCCTGGCCGCTCGCAGCCCCGAGCGGCTGGACCGGATCACGTCGTTCCAGAATCCGTTCAAGGACCTGCAGAACTCCGGCTGGCAGGCGGGCCACGGCATCCTCGGCATGGCCAGCGGTGGCATCTTCGGCAAGGGCATCGGGGCGAGTCAGCAGAAGTGGGGCAACCTTCCCGAGGCGCACACGGACTTCATCTTCGCCGTGCTCGGTGAGGAGCTCGGTCTCGTCGGCACGCTGCTCGTGCTCGCGCTCTTCTTCACCATCGCGTACGCCGGCCTGCGGGTCGCGATGCAGACCGGCGACGTCTTCGTCCGCTACGCCACGGCCGGTGTCGTCATCTGGCTGATGGCCCACGTGATCATCAACATCGGCATGGTGCTGGCGCTGCTGCCGGTGATCGGCATCCCTCTCCCACTGGTCTCCTACGGCGGCTCGTCGCTGGTGCCGGAGCTGGTCGCGCTCGGGCTGGTGATCGGGTTCGCGCGCGCCGAACCGGCGGCGGCCGGCCTGCTCCGGGAGCGCCGCGACGGACGTCGCCAGGAGCGTCGTGACGAGCGCCGGCAGCGGCTCCGGGCCCGGTCGTCGGTCAACGCCGGCGCGCGGCCCCGGTCGTGAGGCGGGTGCTGCTCGCGGGGGGCGGCACGGCCGGCCACACCTCCCCGCTGCTCGCCACCGCCGATGCACTGCGCCGGCGCCATCCCGAGCTCGAGATCACCTGCCTGGGCACGGCGAGGGGGCTGGAGACGACCTTGATCCCGGCGGCCGGCTACCCGCTCGAGCTGGTGTCGCCGGTGCCGCTCTCGCGCACGGTGAACGCCGACCTGTTCCGCACGCCGGCCCGCCTGCGCACCTCTGTCCGTGAGGCGGTGCAGGTCCTCGACCGCGTGCGTCCCGACGTGGTCGTCGGCTTCGGTGGCTACGTCTCCGTGCCGGCGTACCTCGCCGCGCGGCGCCGGCACCTGCCGCTGGTGGTCCACGAGGGCAACGCGCTCGCCGGCATCGCCAACAAGCTCGGCGCCCGGCTGACCCATCACGTCGCGACCAGCTTCCCGGGCACGCGGCTGCCGCACGCGGTCGTCACGGGTCTGCCGATCCGGCGGATGATCGCGACGCTCGACCGGGCGGCGCTGCGTGCGGAGGGCAGGGCCGCGTTCGGACTGGAGCCTGACCTCCCGACGCTGCTGGTCACCGGCGGATCGCAGGGTGCACTCCGGCTGAACACCTCCGTCTCCGCAGCGGCCGACGCGCTCGCCGAAGCCGGTGTCCAGGTGTTGCACGTCGTCGGGCCGAAGGGCGACGTCTCCGTGGCACGAGGGCCGGGCGGCCCGCCGTACGTCATCGAGCAGTACGTCGACCGGATGGACCTCGCCTACGCCGCTGCCGACGCCGTGGTCTGCCGTGCCGGGTCGAACACCGTGACGGAGGTCGCCGGCGTCGGTCTTCCCGCGGTCTTCGTGCCGTTGCCGATCGGCAACGGCGAGCAGGCCCTCAATGCGCGACCCGTCGTCGACGCCGGCGGGGCGCTGCTGGTGGCGGACGCTGCCTTCAGCCCGGAGTGGGCGGCCCGACAGCTGCCTGCGCTGCTCCGCGACACCGACCGGCTCGCCGCGATGTCGCAGGCTGCCGCCGGCGTGATGCCCCTCGACGGCGACGAGCGGCTCGCGGACCTGATCGAGGCCGCGGCGGGGGAGGGCGACCGATGAGGGTGCCCGTCCCCGACGTGCTGCTGCCGGCCGACCGGCTCGGCCGGGTGCACTTCGTCGGCATCGGCGGCGCCGGCCTCTCCGGCATCGCCCGGATCATGCTCGCGCGCGGCATCGAGGTCTCCGGCAGCGACGCCAAGCCGTCCGCGACCCTCGAGGCACTGCAGGCACTCGGCGCACGCTGCTACGTCGGCCACGACGCCGCCCACGTCCAGGGTGCCGACTCGGTCGTGGTCTCGACCGCTGTCCGCGAGGACAACCCCGAGGTCGTCGAGGCCGGGCGGCTCGGGCTGCGGCTGCTGCCGCGATCCGCGGCACTCGAGTCGGTGATGCAGGGGCGGCGCGTGGTCGCCGTCGCCGGCACGCACGGCAAGACCACCACGACGTCGATGCTCACGGTCGCCCTCCAGCACTGCGGCGCCGACCCGTCCTTCGCGATCGGCGGCGAGCTCAACGAGTCCGGCTCCAACGCCCACGACGGCACCGGCGACCTGTTCGTGGCCGAGGCCGACGAGAGCGACGGCGCCTTCCTGGTCTACTCGCCGCACGTCGCCCTGGTCACCAACGTCGAGGCCGACCACCTCGACAACTACGGCACCCCCGAGGCCTACCGGGCCGCATTCGTCGAGTTCCTCGACCGCATCGACCCCGCCGGGTTCCTCGTGATCTGCGTCGACGACAGCGGGGCCGCCGACCTCGCCGACACGGCGCGGGCGCGCGGCATGACCGTGGTCGCGGTCGGCGAGTCGACAGGGGCCGACGTGCGCGCCGAGCACGTCGAGCTGGTCGGCTCCTCCTCGACGTTCACCGTTGTCGACCGCGGACGCCGGCTCGGTGACGTGCGGCTCCAGATCCCCGGCCGCCACTACGTGCTCGACGCACTCGCCGCCCTCGCCAGCGGCCTGCGCCTGGGCTACCCGTTCGCCGACCTGGCGCGCGGGCTCGGCGCCTACAGCGGGACCCGCCGCCGGATGGAGTTCAAGGGCGAGGTCGGTGGCATCCGCGTCTTCGACAGCTACGCCCACCACCCCAAGGAGATCGCCGGCGACCTGGAGGCGGCGCGGTCGCTGGCCGGCGCCGGCAAGGTGGTCGTCGCGTTCCAGCCGCACATGGTCTCGCGCACGCGCATCTTCGGTGCCGAGATGGGCGCCGCCCTCGGTGCGGCCGACGAGGTCGTCGTGATGGACGTCTACGTCGCCCGCGAGGACCCCGAGCCCGGCGTCACCGGCGCGCTCGTCGCCGATGCCGTACCGCTGCCGAGCGAGCGCGTGGTCTTCGAGCCGTCGTGGTCGGCCACTGCCGACCACCTGGTCGCCAGGGCCCGGCCCGGCGACGTGGTCCTGACCCTCGGAGCCGGCGACGTCACCCTGCTCGGCCCCGCGGTGCTCGCCCAGCTGCGGGCACTGGAACAGGAGGACACCGATGACCCTCACTGACGAGGAGACCGTGACGCTGGCCGGCCGGAGCTTCGCGCGCCGGCGCTGGTCGCAGCGGCTCCGCCGCCTCCGGCCGTTCCTGTACGCCGCCCTGGTGCTCGCCGTGGTCCTCGGCGGCATCTGGCTGGTGTTCTTCTCCTCGGTCGTCACCGTGCGCGACGTGTCGGTGCGGGGCAACGAGACGATGAGCTCCGTGCGCGTCGAGGCCGTCGCGAAGGCGCCGATGGGGCAACAGCTCGCGCGCGTCGACCTCGCCGCGATCCAGGCTCGGGTCGAGTCGCTGCCGGCGGTGAAGTCGGCGTCGGTGTCGAGGTCCTGGCCGCACACCATCGCGATCTCGATCACCGAGCGCACCCCGGTCGCCGTGGTCGACAGGGGCGCCGGCCTGCAGGCCGTCGACGACGACGGCGTGCTCTTCGGCAGCTACGCCCACCAGCCCGACGACCTGCCGCTGATCGCCACCGCCCCGGACGTGAAGTCGGAGGCTCTCGCCGAGGCGGCCCGGGTGGTCACCTCGCTGCGTCCCGACGTCGCGGCCGAGGTCGACCGGGTCGAGGTCGAGTCGGTCGACCGGATCCGGCTGCACCTCACCGGTGGTCGCACCGTCATGTGGGGGAGCGCCGAGCAGTCCGGTGAGAAGGCCGCCGTGCTCGCCGTACTGCTCGACCAGCCGGGCAACGAGATCGACGTCAGCGTGCCCGGGCGGCCGACAACTCGCTGAGCCTTGGGCGTGTTGCCGCCGATTCGCCGGGGGCCGTGCCTACCTTGGTTCCACGACCTCAGGTTGACATAACATTAACCTTCTACTCGAGGGTTAGGGTTCTTGACCGAGGTGCTTCCCCGAAAGACCCGGAGTCGCCGTGCAGTCGGGCAGGGCGACGACAGATACCGAGAGGCACCCGCCGTGGCAGCACCACAGAACTACCTGGCCGTGATCAAGGTCGTGGGTATCGGTGGAGGTGGAGTCAACGCCGTCAACCGGATGATCGAGGTCGGGCTGAGGGGCGTGGAGTTCATCGCCATCAACACTGATGCGCAGGCCCTGCTGATGAGCGACGCCGACGTCAAGCTGGACATCGGCCGAGAGAAGACCCGCGGGCTCGGCGCCGGGGCCAACCCGGAGGTCGGCGCGGAAGCCGCCGAGGACCACGCCGACGAGATCGAGGAGGTGCTCAAGGGCGCCGACATGGTCTTCGTCACCGCCGGCGAGGGTGGTGGCACCGGCACCGGTGGCGCACCCGTCGTGGCCAAGATCGCCCGCTCCCTGGGCGCCCTGACCATCGGTGTCGTGACCCGTCCGTTCGCGTTCGAGGGTCGTCGGCGGGCCCAGTCCGCCGAGGACGGCATCGCCAACCTCCGCGAGGAGGTCGACACCCTCATCGTCATCCCGAACGACAAGCTGCTGTCGATCTCCGACCGCAGCGTGAGCATGCTCGACGCCTTCCGGCAGGCCGACCAGGTGCTCCTGCAGGGTGTCTCCGGCATCACCGACCTGATCACCACCCCGGGCCTGATCAACCTCGACTTCGCCGACGTCAAGTCGGTGATGTCCAACGCCGGCTCCGCCCTGATGGGCATCGGCTCGGCTCGTGGTGAGAACCGTGCGGTCGAGGCGGCCGAGCTCGCGGTCTCCAGTCCGCTGCTCGAGGAGTCGATCGACGGCGCCCAGGGCGTGCTGCTCTCGATCGCCGGTGGCTCCGACCTCGGCCTGTTCGAGATCAACGAGGCAGCCGCGATGGTCTCCGAGGCGGTCCACGACGACGCCAACATCATCTTCGGCGCGACCATCGACGACGCGCTCGGTGACGAGGTGCGGGTGACGGTGATCGCGGCGGGCTTCGAGGGTGGCCGTCCCAAGCGTCGCGAGGAGGCGCCGAGCCTGCGCCGGCCCGCGCCTGCGCAGCCGGCACAGACCCAGGAGGAGACCCGGGCGGCGGCGCGGGCACTTGCCGAGGAGCGCCAGCAGCAGTCGGCCGGCGAGAAGCACGGCGAGCAGCCCTCTCGCAAGGAGCCCGTACCCGTGGGTGCCTCCGCGTCGCCGAGCCGCAAGGCGCCGACGTTCGACGACGACCTCGACATCCCCGACTTCC
Organism: Propionibacteriales bacterium; assembly: GCA_019510315.1. Taxonomy (GTDB): domain Bacteria; phylum Actinomycetota; class Actinomycetes; order Propionibacteriales; family Nocardioidaceae; genus Marmoricola. Next base: position 1,475 of record JAEKKP010000092.1, on the reverse strand, counting down.
TGAAGTAGGGCGGCCCGACCCCGACGTGTACCACTGGCGGACCTCCGTCGGCCCCGTCGACCTGGCGTTCACCGACAGGCACGGCGGGGCCAGCGCCGCGCCGTACGACGAGCTGAACCTCGCGATCGAGGGCGGCGACGACCCGGCGACGACTGCGGCGAACCTCCGCCGGGTCGCCGACGACTTCGCCCCCGGAGCCGCGGTGGCGGACATGCGCCAGGTCCACGGCACCGTCGTCGACGTGGTGGAGGACCGGGGTACCCCTGACCGGCCCGAGGCCGACGCCCTGCTCACCGGAGAGGCCGACCTGCTGCTCGTCGTGCGGGTCGCCGACTGCCTCCCCGTGCTGCTGGCCGATCCCGACGCCGGCGTGGTGGGCGCGGTGCACGCCGGTCGGCTCGGCCTCGCCGCCGGCGTCGCACCGGCCGCCGTGGCGCGGATGCGGGACCTCGGTGCCGAGCGGCTCACGGCCTGGCTCGGCCCGCGGATCTGCGGCGCCTGCTACGAGGTGCCGGCGCAGATGCAGGCCGAGGTCGGGGCGATGGTGCCCGAGGCGGTGGCCACCACCTCGTGGGGGACGCCGTCGCTCGACATCGGGGCCGGGGTCGGCGCCCAGCTGGCGCAGCTCGGCGTCGAGGTCCTCGACGTCGGGACCTGCACGCGCGAGTCGACGCACCTCTACTCCTACCGCCGCGACGGCACGAGGGCCGGACGCTTCGCCGGACTGGTCCGGAGGCGCTCGCATGGATGAGCGGCGCGACGAGCTGGCCGCGAACCTAGCGGCCGTGCGGGAGCGGATCCGGGCGGCCTGCGCGGCCGCCGGACGCGGCCCGGACGACGTCGGACTCGTCGTGGTCACCAAGTTCTTCCCCGAGTCCGACGTGCGGCTGCTCGCCGACCTCGGGGTCGACGCCGTCGGCGAGAACCGTCACCAGGAGGCCGCGGCGAAGGCGGCCGCGTGCGCCGACCTCGGCCTGTCGTGGCACTTCATCGGCAGCATCCAGAGCAACAAGGCAGCCGCGGTCGCGGCGTACAGCGATGTCGTGGAGTCGGTCGACCGGGTCAAGCTGGTCGCGCCGCTCGACCGGGGTGCGCAGGAGCGCGGTCGTGACGTCGACTGCCTGGTCCAGGTCAGCCTCGACCCGGCAGGCGCGCAGGGCCGGGGTGGTGCGTCACCCGAGGAGGTCCGTCGCGTCGCCGACGCCGTCGCCGCCGCCCCCGGGCTCAGGCTCCGCGGCGTCATGGCGGTCGCCCCGCTCGGCGAGCCGGCACTGCCGGCGTTCGAGCGCTTGGCCGTCGTCGCCGCCGAGCTGCGGCGCGACCACGCCGAGGCCACGGTCGTGTCCGCAGGCATGAGCGGCGACCTCGAGGAGGCGATCCGGTGCGGCGCGACACACGTGCGTGTCGGGTCCGCGGTCCTCGGTCAGCGGCCACCGATCAAGTAATGTCGCCAGCAGGATCCACCGAGCGTGAGG
>JAEKKP010000264.1 GCA_019510315.1 Propionibacteriales bacterium | reverse complement strand
ACGCTGCTGCTGCCGGGCGACGTGGAGCCGATGACCGAGGGCTGGCTGATCAAGGACGAGCTGGATCAGGTGCTGGACGCGGTCATCGAGGGCGAGGCCGGCTCGCTGCCCACGACGGTCGTCGACTTCACCTCGGGGTTGCCGGAGATCAGCAGGTACGGCGCGGGGGACCCGACCCGGTTCGAGTGAGGGCGGGTGCGACGGCGCGCAACCCGTGCACGGACGCCGAGAACCAGCAGGGCGAGCGCGTAGCCGGCGAGCAGCGGTCCTGAGTGGTGGGCCAGCCCGGAGATCACCGACTGGACGAGGCCGTCGTCGGAGCCGGCGATCGCGGTGCGGTGGCCGAGGGCGAGCACGACGCAGGTGCCGAGGAGCAGCATCGGCGGCAGCACACCGACGCGGAAGAAGTCACGCGGCCGGATCGCGAGCGCCATCCCGACGCACAGGACGACGAAGCCGCTGTCGAAGATCCGCTCCAGCCGACCGGTCGCGACGAGGTCCGCGGTGACCAGCACGACGGCGATGAGCATCGAGAACCTGGTGACCCGGCGTCCGGACCACTGGCCCTCCTCCCACAACGTGGGTGCGCTCACCTCCTCACGGTAGGTCGGCACGACGGAGCCTCGTCGGAGCCACGCCGCGCGGTGTCGGCGTGGCGTCGGGCAGCTCAGGGCGTTCGTCGGCCACCGTCTCGAGCAGCTCGGCGGCCGTGAGCGGTCGCGGCGCGTCCTCCACTGGCCGCGGTCCGGGGAGCGGCTGGTCGAGGTCGGCGACGTCGGCGAAGTGCCGCGCGGTGACGAACACCCGGGTCTCCAGCGAGCCGACGGCGCTGTTGTAGGCGTCGACGCTGCCCTTGAGCGACCGGCCGAGCTTGTCGAGGTGGCGCCCGACCGTGCCGAGCCGGTCGTAGAGCTCGCGCCCGAGCTCGTGGATCTCGCGCGTGCGCTCGGCGAGCGTCTCGGTGGTCCAGCCGTAGGCGACGGTGCGCAGGAGCGCGATCAGGGTCGTCGGCGTCGCGAGCACGACGTTGCGGGCAGCGGCGTGCTCGAGCAGGCCGGGCTCCGCCTCGAGCGCGGCGGACAGGAACGACTCCGCCGGCAGGAACAGCACCACGAACTCGGGCGACTGCGGCAGCGCGCGCCAGTAGGTCTTGCTCGACAGCTGCTCGACATGGCTGCGCACCTGCCGGGCATGCAGCACCAGGTGGGCCCGCTGCTCGTCGGGGTCGTCGGTCGCCAGGGCGTCGAGGTACGCCGCGAGCGGCACCTTGGCGTCGACCACGACGCTCTTGCCGCCGGCCAGGCGCACGACGACGTCGGGCCGCTGCGCACCGTCGGCGCCCTGCAGGTGCACCTGCTCGGAGAAGTCGCAGTGGTCGACCATGCCGGCGAGCTCGATGCTCCGGCGCAGGTGGAGCTCACCCCACTGGCCGCGGACGTGCGGCTTGCGCAGCGCGCTGGCCAGCGCCGTCGTCTCGCGGCGCAGGCTGTCGGTGGAGTGCCGGACCTCGTCGACCTGCTGGTGCAGGGTGCTCTGCCACGAGACCCGCTGGTGCTCGAGGTCGCGCATCCGGTCGTGCAGCCGGTCGAGCCCGTCGCGGATGACCGCGCTGTCCTGGACCCTGGACTCGATCCCGGCCAGCTCGGCCACGCCGCCGCGGCGGCCGAGCCAGACCACCCCGAGCGCACCCAGGAGCACCCCGATCACCAAGGTCAGCAGCGGAAGCAGGATCTCCATGTCCCCGACGGTCCCAGCCGCCACCGACAACACCGTCGAGTAGTCCCGAACGGCCCGCCGAGTAGGCAGGTATGGCCCGTCGAGTTGGCAGATGTGGCCGGTACGTCGTACAGGCCATCGCGAGGGTGGGCCGTTCTCGACCACTCGAGCGGCCCTTGGTGACCACTCGGCGGGCCGTTTCAGACCACTCGACGGGGCCGGACCCCCAACTCGACGGTCAGTCGGAGAGGTCGACGATGACCGGGGCGTGGTCGGAGGCACCCTTGCCGTGGCCGTCGGAGCCGGCGCGCTCCTCGCGGTCGACCAGGGCGGCGGTGACGCGGGCTGCCACAGTGGGGGAGCCGAGGACGAGGTCGATCCGCATGCCGCGGTTGCGCTCGAAGCGCTGGCGGTAGTAGTCCCAGTACGTGTAGGCGTCGGGGCCGCTGACGTGCG
>JAEKKP010000263.1 GCA_019510315.1 Propionibacteriales bacterium | reverse complement strand
GCTTCGCCACCGGGTCGAGCACGTCCGCAGCGACGGCACCGACGGCCCCGGGCACGATGGCGACCTCCTCGGCGCCGACGGTGACCGGTGTCCCGAAGGTGACCGGTGTGCTCACGGTCTCGGGCGGCAGCTTCGCGCCCGCGGCGACCTCGGCCTCGATCAGCTGGCTGTCCGACGGGGCTCCGATCCCGGGCGCCACGCAACCCACCCTCACCCTCGGTCCCGACCAGCTCAACCACGCGATCACTGCCGTGGTCACCGGCCATCGGGCCGGCTACACCGACGGCGTTGCACGCTCCGCGGCGACGGCGGCGATCGGACCGGAGAACCTGACGATCACGCAGGAGCCTGCTCTCGCCGGCTCCGCACGGGTCGGCAACCCCGTCGCCGTGGCCCCTGGAGTGGTCGGGCCCGATGGGACCCGCACGTTCTACCACTGGCGCCGCGACGGTGTGCAGATCAAGAAGGCCACTGACGCGCGCTACGTGCCGACGGCCGATGATCTGGGCCACAAGCTGAGCGTCCGGGTCAGGTACGCGAAGCCCGGCTACACCTCCGTCGTGCGCACCCTCGCAATGGCCGAGCCGGTGCAGGCCACGGCCCGCATCCGGGCGACGTCGAGCAGTCACCGCCGCGTGACGGTCACCGTGAGCTCGTCGGCGGTCGGCGCTGTGCGCGGCCGGGTGACCGTCGTCAACTCTCTCGGACAGAGCAAGACGCGCACGCTGGACCACGGCCAGGCGACGTTCAGCGCCGACTGGCTGCACGCCGGGAAGCAGACGGTGACCGTCACCTACCTCGGCTCCGCCAAGGTCGCCGGCCGGGCGCTCACCAAGACGATCCGAGTGAAGTGAGCATCACCCGGAATAGTTGACGGCTCAACGGTGCTGCACCTTGCATGAGCGAATCCTCGGGCACCGCTGACTTCTGGTTCGACCCCGTCTGTCCCTTCGCGTGGATCACCTCCCGGTGGATCCTGGAGGTGGAGAAGGCTCGGGACATCGACGTGCGCTGGCACGTGATGAGCCTCGCCTACCTCAACCGCGACAAGGACATACCCGACAGCTACCGCGAGCTCCTCGCCCCCGCATGGGGCCCGGTTCGCGTGCTCGTGGCGGCCGCGGAGCGGCACGGTGACGACGTGCTCCTGCCGCTCTACACCGCGCTCGGCACCCGGATCCACCTCGAGAAGCAGCAGGTCGACCGCGAGATGATCGCCGGCGCGCTCGCGGAGGTCGGGCTCGAGGCCGATCTGGTGGAGGCGATGGACGACGCGTCGTACGACGAGGCGGTGGCGCGCTCGCACCACGAGGGCATGGACCAGGTCGGCGACGACGTCGGGACGCCGACCATCGCGTTCAACGGCTCGGCCTTCTTCGGCCCGGTGCTCAGCCGCATCCCGCGGGGCGAGGACGCCGGCCGGATCTGGGACGGTGCCGTCGCACTGGCGTCCTACCCGTACTTCTTCGAGCTCAAGCGGACGCGCACGGGAGAGCTCGACTTCAGCTGACCCTCAGCCGGTGACGCCCGGCAGCGTGATCGTCGCCCGGATCAGGTTGTGGTCCGACGGGATCGTGCCGATCCAGTTGCCGGCGTCGTCGATGTCGAGGACCTGCTCCCAGTTCTTGACGACCAGGCTGTTGGTGCCGAAGAGGTAGTCGATCTGCTGGCCCACCAAGGTCGGGTCCACGCAGCGCTGCGCGGCGATGAACGCGTTGTGGCTCATGCAGTTGGCGTTCAAGGGCGGTGTGGTCGGCCGCGTGTCCGCGACCTTGAAGTCGGCCGGTGCCGGATCGTGCTCGCCGAGCAGCGTGTCGGCGACTCCCGCCGTGGCCATCTTCGGCAGGTGGGTCAGGGCACTGTTGTTCGCGCCGACCCCACTGCGCACGGAGTTGAAGTCGCCGCCGAGCACGACCGGCAAGCCCTGGCTCAGCCCAGGCAGGTAGGCAAGGAGCTGGTCCCACTCGGCGTCGCGGACGGCGTTGCTGTCAGCGGCCTCGTTCGGCACGAGGTGCACGCTGCCGAAGAAGAACCGCTGGCCGCCGTTGCGCATCTGGAAGATCGCCCAGGCGAGGTGCGGGTGCGTGGTGCTCGCGGGAGCCAGCAGCACCGAGCCGGAGCTCTCGAGCCGCAGCCGCGCGGTGTCGAAGAGGATGCGGGTGCCGACCGACGCTCC
>JAEKKP010000201.1 GCA_019510315.1 Propionibacteriales bacterium | reverse complement strand
CGATGGTGGCCGACTACGAGTCCACCCGGAAGCCGCCGCCGCTGCCGGAGTCGGCGCAGGGCCTGGGGCCGGATGCCTGAAGGGCACACCCTGCTGCGGTTGGCCCGTGAGCTGACGCAGGCGTTCGGCGGTCGCCCGGTGCGGGTGAGCAGTCCGCAGGGAAGGTTCGCGGCCGACGCGGCCCTGGTCGACGGCGCGCTGTGCATCGGTGCCGAGTCGGCCGGCAAGCACCTCTTCATCGAGCTTGCCGGAATGGTCTCGACCGGCTCGACCACCGGAGGCACGGCGTACGCCGACCTGCGCGGCGCCACCCAGTGCGACCTGATCGGCGGCGAGCGCCGCGCCCAGATCGTGGCGCAGCTCGGTGAGGACCCGCTCCGCCCAGACGCCGATCCCGAGCGTGCCTGGCGGAGGATCTCGCGCAGTGCCCGTCCGATCGGTGACCTGCTGATGGACCAGACCGTGGTCGCCGGCGTCGGCAACGTCTACCGTGCCGAGATCCTGTTCCGCCACCGGATCCACCCGCTGCGACCGGGGCGGACCCTCCGCCGGACGCAGTTCCTCACGCTCTGGGCGGACCTCGTCGAGCTGATGGAGTACGGCGTGCGCACCGGCCGGATCGACACCGTCCGTCCCGAGCACAGCCCCGAGGCGATGGGGCGCCCGGCCCGCCAGGACGACCACGGCGGCGAGGTCTATGTCTACCGTCGACAGGGCCAGCCCTGCCTTGTCTGCGGCTCACGCGTGCGGACCGACGTACTGGTGGGACGCAATTCGTTCTGGTGTGCCCGATGTCAGCCCGTGTTCCGCTCACGAGCCGTAGGCTGACGGCCGTGCCCGCTCCCGAGTCCCGACGAGCCGAGGCGAGCGCTTGACCGGCCTCGACCGCGTCGTGTCCGGTCCGCGCGACCGGTTCAGCGACTGGCGGATGCGCATCCGACGCCAGGTGGTGGAGTCCGACAAGCCGGCCCTCGTCTTCCTGGTGCTGCTCACGGTGGTGATCGTCGGCGGCGGGCTGGTCGCGGTCGACCTGGTGCCGCAGACGACCGTGCTGCTGCCGATCTTCCTGGCGAGCCTGTGGCTGGGGCCCCGGACACTGCCGTGGTTCGTGGTGTTCGCCCTGGGCGGCGTCGTCGTGCTCCTGGCGGTGCAGCCCTCGGTGAGCTCGCGCACGGTGACGCGCCTCGTCGTCGTGTTCCTGATCGGGCTCCTGACCATCATCACCTCGTTCCGGCGGAGCCGGCTCGGTGTCGCGGGGCCGCGGGGCGAGTCGATGTTCGTCGACCTGCGTGACCGGATCGCCAACCAGGGCCGGATCCCGCAGCTGCCGCCCGAGTGGCGCGTGGACTCAGCGACGCGCTCGGCGGGGGGCACCTCGTTCGGCGGCGACTTCATCGTGGCCAGCCGTGCCACCGACGGATCCACGGTCGAGCTGATCGTCGTGGACGTCTCCGGCAAGGGGATCGAGGCCGGCACCCGCTCGCTGCTGCTCTCGGGTGCGTTCGGGGGCCTGGCGTCCGCGGTGACGCCGGACCGGTTCCTCCTCGACGCCAACGAGTACCTCCTGCGGCAGGAGTGGGACGAGGGCTTCGCCACCGCGATCCACCTGCACCTCGACCTGCGGACCGGTGAGTTCGAGCTCCGCAAGGCGGGACACCCGCCGGCTGTGTGGCTGCACGCGGGGTCCGGCCGCTGGTCGGTCCTCGACTCCGACGGACCGATCCTCGGGCTGATGCCCGATGCCACGTTCGAGGTGGTCCGGGGCCGGCTGCTGCCCGACGACGCCCTGGTGATGTACACCGACGGCGTCGTGGAGACGGTCAGCCGCGACATCGGCAGCGGCATCGACAAGCTGGCCGGCCGGGTGCAGCTGCTGTTCCCCACCGGCTACGACCGCGCTGCCCACCAGCTGATCGGGCAGCTCGCCACCCGCAACGACGACGCAGCGCTGGTGCTCGTCCACCGCCGGGCGACGATCGCGACGCACTGACCGGCAGCGGTTCGCCGGCCGACTCGGAGTAGATCACGGAGCGGATGACGGGAATCGAACCCGCGTAGCCAGTTTGGAAGACTGGGGCTCTACCATTGAGCTACATCCGCGTGGCCCGGGAGCGGTCCCGATCGGCCGCCGACCATGGTGCCACAGGCTCAGCTCCGGCAGCGATTCGGGCGGCGCGTCCCCTGTCCTCTAGACTCTCCGGGCTGGCCCGGAGGGGCCATCGCCGGGGCGTAGCGTAGTGGCTAGCGCGCCTGCTTTGGGAGCAGGAGATCGCAGGTTCGAGTCCTGTCGCCCCGACTGCACGCTGACCACCGTACCGAGGAGAACACTGTGAAGAGCGCCGTCGAGACGCTGAACCCCACCCGCGCCAAGCTGACCATCGAGGTGGAGTTCGCGGAGCTCAAGCCGAGCCTGGACGCGGCGTACCAGCGCATCGCCAAGCAGGTGAACATCCCCGGCTTCCGCAAGGGCAAGGTGCCGCCCCCGGTCATCGACCGCCAGGTCGGCCGCGGCGCGGTGCTCGACGAGGCGATCAACGACGCCCTGCCGAAGCTCTACGTGCAGGCGCTCGAGGACAACGACCTGCAGCCGCTCGCCCAGCCCGACATCGACATCACCCGCTTCGAGGACAACGAGTCCCTCGAGTTCACCGCCGAGGTCGACGTGCGCCCGACGATCGAGGTGCCGGCGTACGACGGCCTGGAGATCAAGGTCGACGACATCTCCGTGGCCGACGACGAGGTCGAGGAGCAGGTGCAGAACCTCCGCGAGCGGTTCGCCACGCTCACCGACGTCGACCGCGCGGTCCAGGAGGGCGACGTCGTCACGATCGACCTGGTCGCGAGCCGTGACGGCGAGACCGTCGACGGCGGCGAGGTCAACGGCTACTCCTACAAGGTCGGGTCCGGCGAGCTCATCGAGGGCGTCGACGACGCGCTGGTCGGCCTGAAGGCCGGCGAGGAGAAGACGTTCCAGAGCCAGCTGCTCGGCGGAGACGCCGCCGGCGAGGACGTCGACGTCCTGGTCCGCGTCACCGCCGTGAAGGAGCAGGAGCTCCCCGAGCTCGACGACGAGTTCGCCCAGACCGCCTCGGAGTTCGACACCGTCGAGGAGCTGCGTGCCGACCTGCGCAGTCGGCTGGAGAGCCGCGCGCGCCTGGAGCAGGCCACCGCCGCCCGCGACGCCGTGCTCGAGAAGCTCCTCGACAGCGCCGAGATCCCGCTGCCCGATGCCGGCGTCGGCTCGGAGATCGCCAGCCGTCGCCAGCAGATCGAGCAGCAGCTGATGTACGCCGGCCTCACCATGGAGCAGTACCTCGACAACGAGAAGCAGACCCAGGACGAGTTCGATGCCGACCTGGAGAAGCGGGTCCGCGACGCAATGGCCGCACAGTTCCTGCTCGACGAGGTGGTCAAGAAGGAGCAGATCGGCGTCGACCAGGCCGAGCTGTCCCAGCACCTGTTCCAGCGCGCGCAGGAATCGGGCCAGAACCCCGACGAGTTCGTGAAGCACATGGTCGAGCACAACCACATCCCTGAGATGGTCGCCGAGGTCGTCCGCAGCAAGGCGCTCGGGTTGATCGTCGAGTCGGCCAGCATCACCGACGCGTCCGGCAACCCGGTCGAGCTGAAGAACCTGCGCCCGGACGGCAGCATCGGCGAGCCCGAGGACGTGTCGGTGTCCGCTCCCGACGCAGAGGCGAGCACCGGGGCGGAGTGAGTCATTCGGTGGACAAACGTTCACCGAATGTGACCAGGGACGCAGTGCCGGGTCGTTGACTCCCGATCGTGGGCTGCGTTGACTTCCCGGCATGACCCCTCCCGTCCGCTCGCCCGGCAGACGTGAGCGCAGCCGTCGCGAGGGTGCGGGGGTCCTCGAGGCAGCCGCTCTCGCGACCGAGCACGCCGAGAGCCTGGTGCTCTCGGCGGCACGTGACATCCACGGCTCCGTCGCCGGCCGGGTCCACCGGCTGGTCGACGGTGTCGCCGGCGGCACGACCGTGAGCCATCGCGCGCACGACGGGATCGCGGGCGCCGTCTACGGCGGCATCGGGCTCGGGCTCAAGGCTGCGGCACGCGGGCTGCGCGCCGCCGACCGGCTCGGCCTCGGCGGGCCGATCGAGGCCTCTCCGCGGGGCCGCTTCGTGGTGTCGGCCGTCAACGGGCTGATCGGCGACCGGCTCGTCGAGGACGAGTCGCCGCTGGCGATCACGATGGCCGTGCGCCATCGCGGACGCGACGTCCCGATCGACGGCGCGTCCCTCGCCGCCGCGTTCCCAGCCGCCACCGACGCGCTGGTCGTGTTCGTCCACGGCCTCTGCGAGACCGAGCACTACTGGGACCGGCGTAGCCGACCGCGGACCGTCGACGGCACGACCGCCCCGTCCTACGGCGCCCGGCTCGCCACCGACGAGGGCTGGTCGCCGGTCTACGTGCGGGTGAACACCGGGCTGCCGATCGCAGAGTCCGGAGTCGCGCTGAACTCACTGCTCGCCGACCTCGTCGACGCCTGGCCGACCGGAGTACGCCGGATCGCGCTGGTCGGGCACTCGATGGGCGGCCTGATCGTCCGGTCGGCGTGCGCCGTGAGCACCGCGGCCGACCGGGACTGGACCCAGCGGGTCACCGACGTCGTCCTGCTCGGCGCGCCGCACCTCGGGTCGCCGGTGGAGCGGACGATCGCTCGCGGCGTGACGGTCTTCCACAAGGTGCCCGAGCTCTCGCCGTTCGCCCGGATCTTCGACCAGCGGTCGGTCGGCGTACTCGATCTCCACGACGGCCCCGCGGACGAGATCGCCCACGTGCCGCACGCGCGCTACCACCTCGTCGCGGCCACGCTCACCCGGTCGCCGCGGCACCCGCTCGCCGCGACCGTCGGCGACCTGCTCGTGCCGTACCGGTCGGCCGCCGGACTGCTGCCCAACGGCGAGGAGATCTTCCCCGGCGCGGACGTCCTCCACGTGCCGGGAGCCGACCACTTCGACCTGCTCAACCACGAGCAGGTCTACGCCGCCCTGCGGGGCTGGCTCCGTCACGCCGCCCAGGAGGAAACCGGATGAGCGACCGCGCCGCGCGCGAGCTGCGGGCCGAGACCACGATCGCTGCCCCGCCCGACCAGGTGTGGGAGGCGCTCACGGACCTGCGCCGGATGCCCGGCTGGAGCCCTGAGCTGGTCCGGATGGTCCCCCTCAAGCCCGGCGGGCTGAAGGTCGGCCAGCATTACCTCGGGCTGAACCGCCGCAAGGCCGTCGTCTGGCCGACCCGCAGCGTCGTCGCCGCGGTCGAGGACGGCCGGTCACTGGCGTGGGACACCCGCTCGAGCGGCGCCCGCTGGATCTACGAGCTGGAGCCCGAGTCGGGCGGCACGAAGGTCGTCCACCGCCGGCCCGTGCCGAGACGGATCACCTGGCTCAGCCGTGCGTTCGCACCCGTGTTCCTCGGCGGCAACGACGCACACGCCGACGAGCTGGAGCGGGGCATGAGTCGCACCCTCGAGCGGCTGAAGGCGGCCGTGGAAAGCTGACGCAATCCGCTGTGGGCGAACATGGGCCCCTTGCCCGTGGATTTGCCGGTGCGTACGTCTAGGGTCAGGGACGTGAACCAGATCTCCCAGACGCACGAGCCCCGGATGGACGGCGGCGGCTCCGCCAACGGCCTCGACGACCACATCTACCAGCGGCTGCTCCGCGAGCGCATCATCTTCCTCGGCTCCGAGGTGCGCGACCAGAACGCCAACGCGATCTGTGCCCAGCTCCTCCTGCTCTCCGCGGAGGACCCGGAGGCCGACATCTTCCTCCACATCAACAGTCCGGGCGGCTCGGTCGACTCCGGCATGGCGATCTACGACACCATGAACTACATCCCCAATGACGTGGCGACCGTGGGCATGGGGCTGGCGGCGTCGATGGGCCAGTTCCTCCTCTGCGCCGGCGCGAAGGGCAAGCGCTACGCCCTGCCGCACGCGCGGATCATGATGCACCAGCCGTCGGGCGGCATGGGCGGCTCGGCCTCCGACATCAAGATCCAGGCCCAGCAGTCGCTGCACATCAAGGCGGTGCTGTTCGAGCTGATCGCGCAGCACACCGGTCAGGACCTCGACCAGGTCGAGCGCGACGCCGACCGCGACCGCTGGTTCACCGCGCCGGAGGCGAAGGACTACGGCTTCATCGACCACGTGATCAGCAGCGCCCTCCAGGCCGCCGACGAGGGCCGTCCGGCCCGCAACAAGGACCAGGACAAGGACTGAGCATGAACTACTACATCCCGCAGTGGGAAGAGCGCACGTCCTACGGCTTCCGTCGGATCGACCCCTACGCCAAGCTCTTCGAGGACCGCATCATCTTCCTCGGCACCCCGATCTCCGACGACATCGCCAACGCCGTGATGGCGCAGCTGCTGTGCCTGGAGTCGATGGATCCCGACCGCGACATCAGCATCTACATCAACAGCCCGGGTGGCTCGTTCACCGCGATGACAGCCATTTACGACACCATGCGGTTCATCCAGCCCGACGTGCAGACCGTGTGCCTGGGCCAGGCGGCTTCGGCGGCGGCGATCCTGCTCGCGGCCGGCACGCCGGGCAAGAGGATGGCGCTGCCCAACAGCCGGATCCTGATCCACCAGCCCTACACCGAGGGCACCTACGGGCAGTCCTCGGACATCGAGATCCAGGCCAACGAGATCCTGCGGATGCGCGAGCTCCTGGAGAACATGATCGCCGAGCACACCGGCAAGACCTCCGACGAGGTCAGCCTCGACATCGAGCGCGACAAGATCCTGACCGCGGCGGGCGCGGTGGAGTACGGCCTGATCGACTCGATCCTGGAGTCTCGCAAAGCGGCCGCGCTCGTCTGAGCAGCACCAGGTGGTTTGTGTCGTGTCCGCGCCCAAACGTCCCGCTGACGGGGTACGGTCGGGAGTGCGCACGACGCCCGCGCGGCGGCCCCGACGGCCGTCGACGGCACATGTGAACTGATGTCGACGCAACCGTCGGCACGGATGAGGGGAGACGTCGCCCGTGGCACGCATTGGTGACGGTGGTGACCTGCTCAAGTGCTCTTTCTGCGGGAAGAGCCAGAAGCAGGTCAAGAAGCTGATCGCCGGGCCCGGCGTGTACATCTGCGACGAGTGCATCGACCTGTGCAACGAGATCATCGAGGAGGAGCTCAGCGAGACCGCTGAGGTCGGCCTCGAGGAGCTGCCCAAGCCGCGCGAGATCTTCGAGTTCCTCAACTCCTACGTGATCGGCCAGGAGCAGGCGAAGAAGTCGCTCGCGGTCGCCGTCTACAACCACTACAAGAGGGTCCAGGCGGGCGCGACCGCGACCACCGGCAAGAGCAAGGACGACGCCGTCGAGGTGGCGAAGTCCAACATCCTGGTGATCGGTCCGACCGGGTGCGGCAAGACCTACCTGGCGCAGACCCTCGCCCGCATGCTCAACGTCCCGTTCGCGATCGCCGACGCCACGGCCCTCACCGAGGCCGGCTACGTCGGCGAGGACGTCGAGAACATCCTGCTCAAGCTGATCCAGGCGGCCGACTACGACGTCAAGAAGGCCGAGACCGGCATCATCTACATCGACGAGATCGACAAGGTGGCCCGCAAGGCGGAGAACCCCTCGATCACGCGTGACGTGTCCGGCGAGGGCGTCCAGCAGGCACTGCTGAAGATCCTCGAGGGCACGACCGCCTCGGTGCCGCCGCAGGGCGGGCGCAAGCACCCGCACCAGGAGTTCATCCAGATCGACACGACCAACATCTTGTTCATCGTGGGCGGCGCGTTCGCCGGACTCGAGCACATCGTCGAGCAGCGGGTCGGCAAGAAGACCCTCGGCTTCACCGCCGAGATGCGGCTGTCGAAGGAGGCCGGCGAGGACGAGATGTTCGCCCAGGTCCGGCCCGAGGACCTCGTGAAGTTCGGTCTCATCCCCGAGTTCATCGGCCGACTCCCGCTGATCGCCAGCGTCAACAAGCTCGACCGCGAGGCGCTGACCCAGATCCTGACCGAGCCGCGCAACGCACTGATCAAGCAGTACCAGAAGCTCTTCGAGCTCGACGGTGTCGAGCTGGAGTTCACCGACGACGCGGTCGCGGCGATCGCGGAGAAGGCGATGGAGCGTGGCACGGGCGCTCGCGGTCTGCGGGCGATCATCGAGGAGGTCCTCCTCAACGTGATGTACGACGTGCCCTCACGCGAGGACGTCGCGAAGGTCGTCGTGACCGGTGAGGTCGTCTCGGACAACGTCAACCCGACGCTGATCCCGCGCGAGCCCGAGGCCAAGAAGAAGAAGTCGGCCTGATCAAGGCCGCGTCAGCGGCCTTGATGGTCCGATCGTCCGTGGTCGCCTGACCCGTCCCGCAGGGACCAATGGCCCAGTTGGGCCATGGGGTCGGCCCGTCTCACCGCCTAGCGTTGGGGGTGGACGGGGGAGACCGCCCGGAGCCGCCCTGTTCGCGGCTC
>JAEKKP010000200.1 GCA_019510315.1 Propionibacteriales bacterium | reverse complement strand
GAGGAACTTGTGCGGCGTCGCGACCCGGATCAGCTTGTCGCCGCGGTAGCTGCGGTGCTGGCGGAGGTAGGTGATCTGGACATCTTTCGAAAAGCTGTTGTCGAGCTCCCGGTCACGCTCGGTGATCGTCCGGCGCAGCGACTCGGCGTCGATGAGCCCCGAGCCGGCGACCCGGTTCATCCCGGCGGCGAGCTCCTCGACGGAGTCGGCGACGACGAAGTCCTCGCCGTGCTGCTTGAACGCCTCGACCGGCCCGGGCGCGCCGGCACGCACCCGGGACAGCAGCAGCTTGATGTCCTTGCCGGTCAGGTCGGGGTTCTGCTCGGAGCCGGAGAGGGCGAACTCCTTCTCGATCACCTTCTGGGTCAGCACGAACCACGAGTAGTCGTAGCCGGTGCGCAGGATCGCGCCCAGCGTGCCCAGGGTGTCGAACCCGGGAAGGTACGGCGCCGGGAAGCGCTCGCCGGTCGCGGAGAGCCAGAGCGACGACGGACCCGGCAGGATCCGGATGCCGTGGTTGTCCCAGATGGGGTCCCAGTTGCGCAGGCCCTCGGTGTAGTGCCACATCCGGTCGGGGTTGATGATCTCGGCGCCGGCCGCCTCGGTGATGAACTGCATCCGGCCGTCGACGTGCGCCGGCACGCCGGCGACCATGAACTCCGGCGGCGGGCCGAGCCGCTCGACCGGCCACTGCTTGCGGACCTGGTCGTGGTTGCCGCCGATGCCACCGGACGTGACGATCACGGCCTGGGCGGCGTACTCGAAGTCGGAGATCTCGTCGCGGTTGGACGCCTTGCCGCGCTCCATGTCGTCGTCGGCCAGCACTGCGCCGCGGACGCCCGTCACGACGCCACCGGTCTTCACCAGGTCGTCGACGCGGTGCCGGAAAGCCATGGTCACCAGGCCCTTGTCGACCGCCTCGCGCACGCGCCGCTCGAACGGAGCGACCACGCCCGGGCCGGTCCCCCAGGTCAGGTGGAAGCGCGGCACCGAGTTGCCGTGCCCGCCGGCGAGACCGCCACCGCGCTCGGCCCAGCCGACGACCGGGAAGACACGCAGCCCCTGGTCGTGCAGCCACTGGCGCTTCTCCCCGGCCGCGAACGCGACGTACGCCTCGGCCCACTTCCGCGGCCAGTGGTCGGACTCGCGGTCGAACTGCGCGCTGCCCAGCCAGTCCTGGAGCGCGAGGTCGTAGGAGTCCTTGATGCCCATCCGGCGCTGCTCGGGCGAGTCGACGAGGAAGAGCCCACCGAGCGACCAGAACGCCTGGCCGCCGAGGCTCTGCTCCGGCTCCTGGTCGAGCAGGAGCACCTTCTTGCCCGCGTCGGCGAGCTCGGCCGTGGCGACGAGGCCGGCCAGGCCGGCGCCCACGACGATGACGTCTGCATCCATGCGCCGAAGGGTGACACATGCTCCTCTAGGTTGGGCACCATGCCGGACGCCGTCACCCTGCGCGACCCCTCGCAACGGGTATCGACCCGCGCGCCCCTGGTGTGGGGCGCGGCAGCGCTCGTGCGCGGTCTCTTCCTCGGGGCTGCGCTCTTCGTCGCGACCGTCGTCGCCGAGCTGTTCGACATGCCCGCGTGGGCCTGGGCGGCGTACGCCGTGGTGGTGCTCGCCTACGCCGTGGCGATGCCGGTCTACCGCTACCGCGTCCACCGCTGGGAGAGCACCGACACGGCGGTGTACACCCAGCGTGGCTGGCTCAGCCGCGAGCGCCGGATCGCGCCGATGTCGCGGGTGCAGACCGTCGACCTCGAGCAGGGAGTGCTGAGCCGGCTGCTCGGGCTCGCGACCGTGACGGTGACGACGGCGTCCGCCGCCGGTCCGGTGCGGGTCGAGGGCCTGGACCGCGAGGTCGCCGAGCGGCTCGTCGAGGAGCTGACCCGGCGCACCGAGGCAGAGCCCGGCGACGCCACGTGAGCGAGCGACCTCCCGGCACGGACGAGCTGGCCCGTGATGCCGACTGGCGCCACCTCGACGTGCGGATGCTGCTGGTCCACCCGGTCAACGAGCTGGTGCGGTTCCTGCCCCTGGTGATCGGCGTCTTCCTGCTGGGCAGCAGCAACCAGGGCGACCCGTGGCACTACCTGGGTGTCGCGATCCCGATCACGCTCGGGCTCTGGCGGTTCGCGAGCACGAGCTTCAGGATCACCCCGGGCCAGATCGAGCTGCGTCGAGGGCTGCTCGGCCGGCGCGTGCTGACCGCGCCGCTCGATCGCGTGCGCACGGTGGAGCTGACGGCCTCGCCGATCCACCGGATCCTCGGCCTCGCCAAGGTGGAGATCGGCACCGGCAGCGGCTCCCGCACCGGCGACAACCGCCTGGTGCTGGACTCCCTCGGGACCGCCGAGGGCCACCGGCTGCGCGCCGACCTGCTGAACCGGACCCCGGCCGTTGCCGGCGTCGACGAGGCGGCACCGGCGGCCCCGATCGCCGAGACGGTGATCATGCGGCTGGACCCGTCGTGGGTGCGGTTCGCGCCGCTGACCACCTCCGGGATCGTGATCGCGCTGGCTGCGCTTGGCGGTGGTAGCCAGATCGCCGGCAACGTCGTCGAACGCGCGGCGTCGGCGTCCGACCTCGACGAGCGGGTCGAAGCGCTGCCACTGGTGGTCACGATCCCGCTGGCAGTGGTCGTCTTCGTCATCGTGGTCTCCGTGCTCGCCATCGCCGGCTACCTGCTGGCCAACTGGGGCTTCATGCTGTCCCGCGACGGCTCGGGTCGCTCGTTCCACGTCCGCCGCGGGCTGCTGACAACACGCGAGACGAGCATCGACGTCGACCGACTGCGCGGCCTGGAGGTCCACGAGCCACTCGGCCTCCGACTGGCCCGCGGCGGCCGGCTGAGCGCCGTGGTCACCGGCCTGCGCAGGAGCGGCAGCGAGCGGACCACGCTCGTGCCGCCGGCGCCACGCTCGGTCGTCGTGGGCGTCGGTGAGAACGTGCTCGGCGAGGCCGGTCCGCTGCACGTCGAGCTGGTGCAGCACGGGCCGGCCGCCCTGCGCCGCCGCCTGGTCCGGGGCATCGTCCCGCTCGGACTGGTGCCGGCCGTCCTCGCGGCGCTCGCGATCGTGAGCGACGTGCCGGTGTGGCTGGTGCTCGCGACGCTGCCGCTGCCCGTGGCCGGCTTCGCCCTCGCGCTGGACCGCTACGCCCGGCTCGGACATGCCCTCACCCCGGCGTACGTCGTGATGCGCTGGGGCTCGCTGCGCGGTCGCCGCGACGCCCTGCAGCGCACCGGGATCATCGGCTGGAACATCCGTCAGAGCTTCTTCCAGCGCCGTGCCGGACTGGTGAGCCTGACCGCGACCACCGCCGCCGGCCAGCAGTCCTACGAGCTCCTCGACCTGCCGGAGGGGATGGCCGTTGCTCTCGCCGACGCCGCCGTCCCCGGGTTGTTGGGGCAGTTCCTGACGCGTCTCGACAGGCTCGACGACCGGGACGTCAGATGAGCTTGCGGAAGAGCGGCATCGGGGCGTGCCGCATGAGGACCGACATCGGGGCCCAGGGCAGCGTCGGGACGAAGGCCGAGTCCTTCTCCTTCTCGATCGCTGCGACCATCGCGCGCACGCCCTTCTCGGTCGAGGCCATCAGCGGTGTCGACTGTGCGACCTTCTCGTTCATCTCCGAGCGGATGTAGCCCGGGTAGAGCACCGTCACCTTGATCGGCGTGCCGTGCAGCTCGGCGCGCAGGCCCTCGGCGAGGTGGGCGACGCCGGCCTTCGTCGCGGCGTAGGTCGTCAGTGTCTTCGGCATGCCGCGCACCGCCGACATCGAGCTGATCATCACGAAGTGCCCGGCGCCCTGGTCGCGGAAGATCTCCATCGCGGCCTCCGACTGCGCCAGCGCCGCGACGAAGTTCGTCATCGCGGTCTGCTTGTTCGCGTCGTACCGGCCGGTGCCCAGGGGTGCGCCCTTGCCGAGACCGGCGTTGACCACGACGCGGTCGATCGTGCCGAAGTCCTTGCGGAACGCGCGGAACACCTCGAACACCTGGTCGTCGTCGGTCACGTCGAGAGCACGGACCTCGATCCGGGCAGCGGAGTGGTGCTCGTGGATCTCGTCACGGAGCGCCTCGAGCTTGTCCGTACGCCGAGCACACAGGGCGAGGTCGTGGCCGCGGGCCGCGAACTGCCGCGCCATCTCGGCGCCGAGGCCGCTGCTCGCGCCGGTGATCAGGATGGTCTTGCGCATATTGATGATCCTTCCAGACCCGCGTCGTGATCGACTGGGCCCATGCCCCAGGTCCTCGCCGCGCGCAACGCCGTCGGGGTCTCGTTCTTCGTCAACGGCGCGACGTTCGCGACGTGGGTGGCCCGGCTCCCGGAGATCCGCCACCGGCTCGACCTGACCAACGGCGAGCTCGGACTGGTCCTGCTGGCGGGCTCGGTGGCCTCGATCATCAGCCTGACCACCGCCGGCGCCGTCATCGAGCGTCGTGGTGCCGCCGACACCGTCCGCGTCGGTCTCGGGTTCTCGATGTTGGGCCTGGTCGGGGTGTCCCTCGGGGCCGTCGTCGCCGACAGCGCCGTCGCCGTCGCCGGCGCGCTCTTCGTCTGGGGGCTCGGCATGGGGCTCTGGGACGTCGCGATGAACGTCGAGGCGGCCGGCGTCGAGCACCGCCTGGAGCGCAACATCATGCCGCGGTTCCACGCCATGTTCAGCCTGGGCACGGTCGCGGGCGCCGGCGTCGGAGCGCTCACGGCGCGGCTCGACGTACCGATGCTCGTGGTGTTCCCGGTCGCCGCCGCCCTGTTCGTGACGGCCGTCCTGACCACCACGGGCGCGTTCCTGCCCCGGGAGATCGAGGAAGTCGAACACGCGCCGCGCGGCACGGTCCTCGCCGCGTGGCGCGAGCCGCGCACCCTGCTGATCGGCTTCATGGTCCTGGCGCTCGCGCTGACCGAGGGTGCGGCCAACGACTGGCTCGCGATCGGCCTCGTCGACGGCTACGACGTGGCCGCCTGGATGGGCGTCGCCGGGTACGCCGTCTTCGTGAGCGCCATGACGACCGGCCGGCTGCTCGGCACGGGACTTCTCGACCGGTTCGGACGCGTGGCGACGCTCTGGGGGACGATGGCGCTCGCCGCTGCCGGCGTCCTCCTCGTCGTGTACGGCGAGCACCCGGTGCTCGTGGTCGGCGGCATCGTGCTCTGGGGCGTCGGTGCCTCGCTCGGGTTCCCGGTGGGGATGAGCGCCGCGGCCGACGACCCTCGCCGGGCACCGGCTCGGGTCAGCGTGGTCTCGACGATCGGCTACGTCGCGTTCCTCACCGGCCCGCCGATCCTCGGGTTCATCGGCGACCACGTCGGCGCCCTGCACGCGCTGCTGCTGATCAGCCTCCTGCTGGTGCCGGCGGCCCTCCTGGTGCCGGCCGCCCGCAAGGTGGAGCCGGCCGCGGAGGAGCCCGTCACCGGTAGGTGAGCAGGTCCCGGTCGCCCTCGAGGTGCGTGTGCTCGTTGAACGACACCAGTGTGGCTCCCCGGCGTCCGGTGACCACCTTCGTCACACCCGTGTTGACGCAGACCACGTTGAGCCGGCTCCACAGTGAGGGGTCACCGCCGAGCAGGGTCGCCGTCACCCAGGAGATCGGGCCACCGGAGGTGATGACGACCCCGGTGCCCCCGGCAGCGCTCTCGGCCGCTCGCCGCAGCGCGACGTCCACGCGTCCGGTGAACGCGGCGAACGGCTCGTGGTAGTCGTCGGCGTCGTCGCCACGCACCCACCGGTCGGTCGCCCGCTCCATCCAGGACTGGAACTCGGCGGCAGTCGGCTTGTCACCGGAGAACGACGTCGGCACCTGGGCCAGCATCGACACGTGGTCGTACTCGTCCCAGCGGTCGTCGACCTCGACCGGGACGCCGTCGAGTCCCGCGCCCGCGACGACGTTGTCGACCGTCTCGCGGTGGCGGCGCATGCCGCCGGTCACCACCAGATCCGGCTTCACGCCGCGAGCTGCCAAGGCATTGCCGAGCAGCATCCCCTGGCGGTGACCACGCTCCGACAGCACGTCGTAGTCGTCGCCGTCCCACGACGCCTGGCCGTGCCGGACGAGGAGCAGCTGGCCCACTAGGCGGTCCCGATGATGCCGCGGCAGCGGGACACGAGGTAGTGCGTCGCTGGCCCGAAGATCGCGTAGGACTCGTTGGTCGTCTGCCGGTGGAAGTAGCGGTAGTAGATCTGCTGCGCGATCACCGCGAGCCGGAAGAGCCCGAACACCTCGTAGAACTGCCACTGCCGCTCGCTGAGCGAACGCCCGGTGGCGTCGCAGTAGTAGGCGACCACCTGCTCGCGGCTCAGCATGCCGGGCAGCTGCGTCGGCTGCCGCCGGAACTGCCGGAAGAACTCGTCGTCGTCGTCCTGCACCCAGTAGGACAGCGTGCCGCCGAGGTCCATCAACGGGTCGCCGACGGTGGCCATCTCCCAGTCGAGGACGCCGATCGGCCGGGTCGGGTCGTCGCGGTCGAGGACGAGGTTGTCGAACCGGAAGTCGTTGTGGATCAGGCAGTGGCCGACGTCGGGCGGCTGGTGCTCGGCCAGCCACGCCATCACCGTCTCGCAGTCGGGAGCGTCGTCGGTGCGGGCGTTGCGGAACCGGGTCGACCAGCCGTCGACCTGACGGCGTACGTAGCCGTCGCCCTTGTTCATCGACGCCAGCGGCGTCGCGTCGACGTCGACCCGGTGCAGGTCGATCAGCACGTCGAGCGCCCGGGTGCACAGCGCCCTGGTCTGCTCCTCGGTGAGGTGTACGTCGGGGGGCAGGTCGCGGCGCGGGATGATCCCGTCGATCCGCTGCATCACGTAGAACTCCGAGCCGATCACCGACTCGTCCTGGCACAGCGCGACCATCGCGGGGACTAGCGGGAACACCTCGGCGAGTCCGGCCTGGATCCGGAACTCCCGCGCCATGTCGTGCGCGCCCTTGGCCTTCTGACCGGCCGGAGGGCGGCGCAGGATCAGGTCGTCCTGCTCGGTGCGCAGGGAGTAGGTGAGGTTGGAGGCCCCGCCGCCGAACTGCCGGACCGCGACATCGCCCGTCAGCGGGTGCCCCTGCGCGGCGAGCCAGTCGCGCACCGCCTCGACGTCGAACGCGTCCTCCGCGCGGACGTCGGATGCTCCTTCGATCACGTCGTCCCCATCGCGTTCAGCCGTGCGGCCTGCTTGCGCATCACCTCGTCATAGGCCGCGCGGTCGGTCACCTTGAGCTCGTACGCCGCCCGGGCCGCGTCGTCGGGGAGGATCAGCTCCTCACCGCGGTCGAGCGCCTCGAGCACGGCAGCGGCGATGTCGTCGGGACCGAGCGGGGCGTTGGTCACCAGTGCGCCGATCACCGCACCGACCGCCTCGTCGGAGCCCTGCATCGCGTCGACCAGGCCGGTGCGGAAGTACGACGGACAGACCGCGTGCGCCGTCACGCCGTACTCGGCGAGCTCGTGGCCGACGGTCTCCGTGAACGCGACGACGGCCGCCTTGACCGCGTTGTACGACGCCATGCCTGCGGGGTGCACCAGGCCGGCCAGCGAAGCGACGTTGACGACCTGCCCGCTGCCCTGCCGCTTGAACATCGGCACGAACGCCCGGGTGCCGCGGACGACGCCGAAGAGGTTGATCGCGGTGATCCACTCCCACTCGTCCATGGTCGCGACGTCGAGCCGGCCGCCACCGGCGACACCTGCGTTGTTGAACAGCACGTCGAGGCCACCCCAGTGAGCGTCGGTCCAGGCGACCGCTGCCGCCCAGTCGTCGTCGGAGCGCACGTCGAGTCGAAGGAATGCGGCCGAGTCGGCGCCGGGGTTTCGAGACGGTTGCTGCGCAACCTCCTCAACCACCGGGGGTGGCTTGAGGTCGCAGTTCAGGACCTGCGCACCCCGCGCGAGATACGCCTGGACCAGCGCGGCTCCGAGCCCGGAGGACCCGCCCGTGACCAGCACCCTCACCGGTGCTTGCCGATCTCGATCCGGGCGACGAGCCCGCGGTGCACCTCGTCGGGTCCGTCCGCCAGCCGGCGCGCGTTGGTCCACATCGCGGCGAGCGGGAAGTCGTCGGTCATGCCGCCGCCGCCGTGCATCTGCATCGCGAGGTCGACGACCTGCTGGGTCACGTTCGGCACGATCACCTTGATCTGGCTGACCTCCGACAGCGCGTTGAGCGCACCACCCTGGTCGAGCTTCCAGGCGGCGTTCTGGACCAGCAGCCGGGCCTGGTCGATCGCGATGCGCGCGTCGGCGATCCGTTCGGGGTTGCCGCCGAGGTTGACCAGCGGCTTGCCGAAGGCGGTCCGTGACAGACCGCGCTTGATCGCCAGCTCGAGGGCGACCTCGGCCTGGCCGATGAGCCGCATGCAGTGGTGCACCCGACCCGGTCCGAGCCGGCCCTGCGCGATCTCGAACGCCCTGCCCTCACCGAGCAGGATGTTCGCCCGGGGCACTCGGACGTCGGTGAAGGAGACCTGCCCGTGGCCGACCGGCTCGTCGTACACGTGCATCGTCGGGAGCAGGCGCTCGACCTTCACACCAGGGGTGTCGATCGGGACCAGCACCATCGTGTGCCGGTGGTGGCGGTCTGCGTCGGGGTCCGAGAGGCCCATGAAGACGAGGATCTTGCAGTCGGGGTGCCCGACCCCGGTGGTGAACCACTTGGTGCCGTTGATGACCACCTCGTCGCCGTCGAGCGACGCCGTCGCCTCCATGTTGGTGGCGTCGGACGACGCGACCGCGGGCTCGGTCATCGCGAAGCCCGACCGGATCCGGCCGTCGAGCAGCGGGACCAGCCACTCCTGCTGCTGCTCCGGGGTGCCGTACTTGAGCAGCACCTCCATGTTGCCGGTGTCGGGTGCGTTGCAGTTGAAGACGTACGGCGCCAGGAACGTCGCGCGACCCATCAGCTCGGCCAGCGGCGCGTAGTCGGAGTTGCTCAGGCCGGCGCCCCCGTGGGTGCCGAACTGCTCGGCCCACGGCTGGTCGTGGCCGGCCGGAAGGAAGAGGTTCCACAGGCCCTGCGCACGTGCCTTCGCCCGCAGCTCGCCCATGATCGGCGACTCCGCCCAGGTCCCGCTCGCCGCGGCCTCGGCCACGTCGCGGTGGTACGCCGCCTGGACGGGCTCGACCTCCTCGGCGACGAACCGGCCGACCAGGTCAGCGAGCTCGGCGGCTCGCGGGGAGGGGGAGAAGTCCATGGCTGGGACCCTACTCAGTCGCAGGCGCTGGCGATCCGCACGCCGTTCGGTGCGGGGACCATGCCCGGCGTGAAGCTGAAGGTCCCGTCGCCGGACTGCCCCTTCGCTGTGCGGATGTCGGCGGTGACGGTGCTCTTCTGGCCCGGCCCGAGCGTGATCGGGAGGAGCGCGACCTGGCGACCCTCGTGCTTGTCCGCGGTGATCGAGTGCGGCTGACCGTCGAGGGTCAGACCGGTGATCTCGCCGCCGTACGGCGCGTAGACGCGCAGGTTGAAGGCGATCGAGCCCTTCGCGGCGAACTGGCCGGTGCCGACGATCCAGTCTGAAAGGCCGGAGAAGTCGGCCGGCATCGTCGAGGTGAGGGCGAGCGTCGCGCGGATGTCCTGGGAGTCGTCCCGGCGACAGTCCACGGCAGCGGCGGCGCTGCGGTACTGCAGGTAGTAGTCCATCTTGCCCGCGGTGCTGTCGTTGAGGTACATCCCGATCTCGGGGTGCCGGGCACTTCGTCCGCCGATCGAGCCGGACACCGCGGTGCCCTGCAGCACCGACTGCTCGTCGTCGTGCGCCGACCACACGAGCACGCGATGCTCTCCGGCCGCGGTGGCCAGGCCGCGGATCGCCAGCTGCTGGTCGCCCTGGCCGGCCATCACCGAGTCGAAGATCTTGCGCGCCGCCGTCTCGAAGAAGTCGTTCTGCTGCTGCGGGTTCGACAGCACCTGGTAGGTCTGGTTCAGCAGTGCCTGGACGACGTTGCCGGCGGCCAGGGTGACGCCGTTGGTGACCGGGACCGGTCCGGTGCCGCGCATCATCGCGGCCAGCGCGATCGGGTCGACCGCCACGACGCCGTCCAGCTTCACGTCGCGGGTGCGCTCGACCATCGCCTTGAGGATCTGCGCCGCCTGCGGAAAGTCCGGTGTGAAGTTCGCGTCGCGAGGGTCGATCGCAGGGCTCGGTCCGTACTGCTGCAGCGTGTCCTTGGGCAGCTCCACCGCGGGCGTCGTCGGCCCGGCGACGTCGGACGCCGAACCCTGCCAGCCCATCGTGAGCGTGCCGTTGTCGGCGTGCAGCACGGCGAGGGACCCGGGGAGCCCGCCGGTCGCCCGGAGCTCGGCGGGATTCTGGATCACCAGCAGGTAGTTGCGCGGCTCCTGCTCGCCCAGCATGTCCGGCAGCAGGTCGAACGCGTTCGCGGTGGCGGTCGCCGCCGAGCTGGCCCGGTCCACCTGCGTCTGCAGGTCGCCGACGAGGTCATTGAAGGGGAACACCAGGCTGTCGGCGTTGGTGCCGGCGAGCCGGGCGGCCGCGTCGTCGATCGAGTCGGCGGCGCGGCGTACGTCGGGGGTCAGGCGCTCGACCTCCGCGAGGTCGATCCGGCCGTCCTTGGGGCGGAACCTGCCCTCGTCGACGGCCTTGCTCAGCTGGAGCGCGATCGGTGCGTTGACCCGGGTCGCGGTGTCGAGCACGTCGGCGACCGTCTGCACTGCGCCGACGTTGCGGCCGACGAACGGGACGTGCCGGCCGACGTCCCAGAGGATGCCGTCGGTGGAGTCGTGGGCTCGGTGCGTCTGGTCGCGCAGGTCGCCACCGCCTGCCAGGCGAACACCGCGAGGGCGACGAGGACGAGCAGGGCCAGACCCCAGAGGATCCTTCGTCGTGACAACCCGGATGTCGTCAGGCTGCCCACGCGCCCGACACTAGCCAGTCCCCGGGCCTAGGCCCGGGAAGCCTGGATCTCGGCTTCCTCCGCGCGCCGCCGGGCGACCGTCACCGCGATCGCGCCCGACAGCAGGAGGACCAGGCCGCCGGCCAGGAACAGCTTGCTGGGACCACCCGTGTTGGGGAGGTCGGAGCCCACCGGCGGGGACACTGCGCTGCCACGCGGGAGCACGGTGATCACGATGGTGCGCTGCCAGGCCGCGGTCGTGCGGGCGGCGGTCGGCGTCTCCGCCGCGTCGTACACGCAGGTGCCGTGCAGCGGGATCTTGGTCACCTTGGTGACCTTGGGGGCGGTGTAGGTGGTCACGAAGTCGACGTTCGGGTGCTCGTCGGCCTTGCGGACCACGCCGTTCCACTCGAGGTCCCACGAGCAGGTGACGTTGGCGTGCGCGGTCGCGGTGAAGTCCTGACCGCTGTAGAGCACGTCACGGTTGACGCTCAGCCCGATCGAGATCTCGGGATAGGCCTGTGCAGGGGATTGCGATCCCACGATTGCCAGCACGGCCACGAGCGCTGCGAAGGCAGCAAGGCCGAGCGAAATGGTCTTCTTCATGACGAACTCCCAGAACGTCGACATGAGCGGCGGAACGGCACCCCCCAGTACCTGTGAACGACTGCTCAACGACCCGAAACGGGGGAGGTTACGCGCGTAACGAAAAGTCATTCGACGGCCTGCTGTGACGGCAGGGGCGCACGGGACGACCGAGGGGCGGCCGATGCTGCGCCGCTCAGGCCGATGAGGCAGTCTTGGGCCGGTACGCCGCGCCCCGGCCCGCCCCGGGCGCCCCTCGACGACGACGGAGACACCCATGAAGAAAGCCACGACGGCCGCCCTCGGCGTCCTGCTGCTGGTCGCGCTGACCGCCTGTGGCTCGAGCAAGTCCGACGGCAAGGACGGCAAGGTGACGCTGTCGGCCGGCGAGAAGACCGCGGTCGCCAGCCTCGAGAAGGCGTTCACCCAGTCCGCCTCCGGAGGGCTCACGACCACCGAGGCGAAGTGCGTCGCCACCGGCTTCGTCGACAAGGTCGGGCTCGCCAAGCTCAAGTCCGCGAAGCTGATCGACGACAAGGGCCAGGTCAACACCACCAGCAGCCCGACCTTCGACGCCGACACCTCGGGCAAGTTCGCCGACGCGCTGCTGGGCTGTGTGGACTACCAGAAGCGGCTGGCGACGGAGACGGCGAAGACCGACACGACGATCGACGCCGCGAAGTTCGAGGCCTGCCTCAAGGACAAGATGCCCGACTCCCTGGTGAAGAAGATGCTGGTCGCCTCCCAGACCAACGCCAGTGACAGTGCGCAGATCGGCGAGCAGGGCACGAAGGCGATGAGCGACTGCAAGGACGCGTCGAAGAAGTAGCGGTCAGCTGGCGACCACGGCGATGACTCGCGCCCGCACCTCGGGCACGGCCCACAATGCTTCGGTGCGCACGAGTCGCCAGCCTGACCAGCACAGCAGCGGGACGGCGACCAGCACGGCCCAGCGGCCGTCGGGCGCCACGGCGGTGGCCGAGAAGACCAGGCCGACCACGGTCGTCCGGAGGGCCAGTCGCGCGCTGTAGCCCGCCATCACCACCGGCGGTGCCGGCGTGGCCCGCGCGCTGCGCATGTCGGTCGCGTACGGACGTTCCACCGACCAGCGCATCGCGGCCGCGACGACCTGGGTGGCGACGACCAGCGCCGCCGCCAGGGCCGAGGTCAGCTCGGCGGTGCTCGGCGGACCGGCGCGCAGCGCCGCCAGCAGGATGGTGAGACCGGCCGCGGCGAGCAGCACCTCGAACAGCACGATCACCTTGGCGTAGTAGGCGACCGACGCCGACACGGGCAGGCTGTCGCGCCACAGTGCGCCCCGGCCGTCGAGGCACCACGTGTTCACCCCGAAGAGCAGGGCACCGCCGGAAGCGACGAGTCCCGGGAGAATCGTGATCATGTCCCAGTGAAGGCTGCCGGCGACCGCCACCAACCCCGGCATGAAGGCGAGAACGAGCAGCCCGCGGCGCAGCGGGACGGCCCGCCAGATCGACGCACGGTCGACCCGGACCAGCGCACGGAGGTCGGAGCGCGGGTTCGGCCGCGGCTCGATGCGCCCGGACTCCAGGCGCAGCTCCTCGCGAAGGGCTCGGTGCAGCGCCCAGCGAGCGGGCACGAGGCCGATCACTGTCGCGACGACGACCATGACGACCAGCACCGCGACCGGCCGCGCCCACAGCCACCACTGGTTTCCTGTTCCGTACGCCGCGGCCAGGTAGATCCGCACCGTGGGGCTCCGGTCGAGCAGCGGCACGAACCGGTCCGTGGCGATCAGGACGACGACGAGCGCGATCGTCGAGCCGGCGATGAGGCGCGCGAGGAGGATGCCGTGTGCTCCACGGCGGATCCCCTCGAAGACCCAGCCGACCGCCTGCCCGGCTGCCGTCGAGAAGGCGATCCAGAGCAGCAGAGGGGCGGCGGCGGCCGCGACGTCGTGCGGCCCGACGACGTACATGGTCAGGCCGAGCACGGACCAGGCCTGGATCAGCCAGGCGATGTTGAGCGGGGCGAGCAGCAGTGCACCGAAGTGCTCGGTGACGCTGGAGACAGGGAACGCCACCGCCTGCTCGCGCGGCACCACCTCGCGACCACCACCGGAGGCGATCGCGGCCAGCACGGCGAGGGCGAAGAAGCCGAGGTAGAGCGAGGGCAGCACGGCGACGAACTGGCTGGCGTGACGAGCCTGCAGCGGCCCCTTGAGGTACGCCGGCACGACGATCGCCGCAACGGTCAGCGCGAGGACGACGCCACCGGCGATCCGGAGGCGGACCCGGACCCGGTCGGTCAGACCGGAGGCTCGGAACGCGAGCAGCGCCCTGAGGTCGGCGACACCGCGGACGAGCTCAGTCCAGGAGTGCTCGGTAGGCACGTGCCCCCGCCTCCCCGACCAGCTCCGCCGAGTCGAGTGCGGCGACCGCCGAGCCGCCACGGAGGACGAGCGCGTCCTCGCAGGAGGTCATCGCGAGGTCGCGCAGGTGGGTCGAGATGAGGACCGCGGCGCCCCGTGCCTTGGCGTCGTCGATGACCTGCTGCGTCGCCTCGACACCGAGCGGGTCGACGCCGTCGAACGGCTCGTCGAGCAGCAGCACGCCGGGGCGGTGGAACGCGGCGAGCACGACGGAGAGCCGGCGGCCCATGCCGTGGCTGAAGCCTCCGGTCACCCGGTGGGCCGCGTCGCCGAGCTCGAACCGCTCCAGGAGGTCTTGTGCTCGCGTCTCCCAGCCCTCCATCCGGCGAAGGCGCGCGGCCAGCTGGAGGTGCTCCCACGGCGTCGCCCGCGGCACCAGCCCGCCGACATCTGGGCAGTAGCCGACCGACCGCTTGACGGTGAGCGGGTCGACGCGCACGTCGACGCCGTCGACCTGCACGTCACCGTCGGTCGGCGGGACGACGCCGGCCAGCACCCGCATCGTCGTGGACTTGCCGGCGCCGTTGCGTCCGAGCAGGGCGGTCGCCCGGCCGGCGTACGCGGAGACGTCGATGCCACGCACTGCCTCGACCGACCCGAACCGCACCCACAGGGCGCGGACCCGGACCCGCTCACGACGCTCGACGGACTCCACCCGGGCATTCTCGCCGACGCCGCCGAGGCGGCGCAGATGAACGCCCGATTTACCCCTTTCGGACCTAGGCCGGGAAGGTGCCGCCGCTCTCCGCGACGGCGACCAGGCTGGCCGGCGGCTCGAACCGGTCGCCGTACTTGGCGGCCAGCTCACGGGCACGGGCGACGAACCCGGCGGGTCCGCGACCTGCCGGGCCCTCGAAGCCGTTGATGTACTGGATCGCACCGCCGGTGGCCGGCGGGAACCCGATGCCGAAGATCGACCCGATGTTGGCCTCGGCCGAGGAGTGCAGCACGCCCTCGTCGAAGCACTTCACGGTCTCGATGGCCTCGACGACGAGCTGCCGGTCCGCGATGTCCTCGAACGGGATCTGCTCCTCGGCGACCGGGAACTGCTCGGCGAGACCCTCCCAGAGTCCGGTCCGGTTGCCGGCGTCGTCGTAGGAGTAGAAGCCGGCGCCCTTGAGCTTGCTGGAGCGGCCGATCTCGATCATCGTGTCGATGACCTGCTCCGACGGGTGCGACACCCAGGTGCCGCCGTCGCGCTCGACGGCCTCCTTGGAGGCCTTGCGGATCTTGTACATCAGCTCCATGTTGAGCTCGTCGCTGATCTGGAGCGGTCCGACCGGGTAGCCGGCGATGGTGGTGGCGCGCTCGATGCTCATCGGGGCGACGCCCTCGGCCAGCATCGAGATGCCCTCGTTGATCTGGGTGCCGATCACGCGCGAGGTGTAGAACCCGCGGCTGTCGCTGACGACGATCGGCGTCTTCCTGATCAGCTGGACGACGTCGATCGCCTTGGCGATGGACTCCTGGCTGGTCTCCTTGCCCGCGATGATCTCGACCAGCGGCATCTTGTCGACCGGCGAGAAGAAGTGCAGGCCGATGAAGTCGGCCGGCCGGTCGACACCTGTGGCGAGCTCGGTGATCGGCAGGGTCGACGTGTTCGAGCACAGCAGCGCGTCGGCGTTGATGTGCTCGGTGATCTCACCGAACACCTTGTGCTTCAGCGACGGGTCCTCGAAGACGGCCTCGATGACCAGGTCGCAGCCCTTGGCGTCGGCCGGGTTGTCGGTCGGGAGGATCCGGTTGAGCAGCGCGTCGGACTTCTCCTGCGTGAGCTTGCCGCGGGAGACCGCCTTGTCGTTGATCTTCTGGGAGTACGCCTTCCCCCGCTCGGCCGCCTCGAGGGAGACGTCCTTGAGCACGACCTCCAGGCCGGCCCGCGCACAGACGTAGGCGATGCCCGCGCCCATCATGCCGGCGCCGAGGACGATCACCTTGGTGGGCTGGAACTTCTCGACACCCTGCGGGCGCAGTGCGCCGGAGTTGATCTTCTGGAGGTCGAAGAAGAACGCCTGGATCATGTTCTTGGCGTTCTGGCCGGTGACCAGGCTGGTGAAGTAGCGCGACTCGATGGTGCTCGCGTTCTCGAAGTCGACCTGGGCGCCCTCGACGGCGGCGGCCATGATCGCCTCGGGTGCCGGGAAGTGCGCGCCCTTGAGCTGCTTGCGCAGCGTGGCGGGGAAGGCCGGCAGCATCTGCGCGAGCGCCGGGTGCGACGGGGTGCCGCCCGGCATCTTGTAGCCGTCGCGATCCCAGGGCTGGGCCTTGGCGGCGTCGTTGTCCTGGTTGTCCTTGACCCACTGGAGGGCAGCCGCGAGCAGCTCCTCGGGCGCGACGATCTCGTGCACGAGCCCCTTGGCCTGGGCGGCCTCGGGCTGGTAGCGCTGGCCCTGGAGCAGCACGTCCATGAGGGCGGACTGCACGCCGAGCAGCCGGACCGCGCGGGTCACGCCACCGCCGCCGGGAAGCAGACCGAGCGTGACCTCGGGCAGGCCGATCTCGTAGCGGCCGGCTGCGGCGATCCGGTGGTTGAACGCCAGCGCGATCTCGAGGCCACCGCCGAGGGCGGCGCCGTTGATCGCGGCCACGGTCGGTACGCCGAGACGCTCGATCCGGCGCAGCTGGGCCTTGATCCCCTGGCTCTTCTCGAAGACCTCCTGGGCCTGGTCGGGCCCGATCGACTGGAGGTCGTCGAGGTTGCCGCCGGCGAAGAAGGTCTTCTTGGCGGAGGTCACGACGACGCCGGTGATGGAGTCCTTCTCGGACTCGAGGCGGGCGACCGCCTCCTCCATCGAACGGCCGTAGAGCTCGTTCATCGTGTTCGCGCTGGCGGTGGGGTCGTCCAGCGTGAGGACGACGATCCCGTCGGCGTCCTTCTCGTAGCGCACTGCGGATTCAGTCATGGGTAGTCCTTGAAGTCATGTGGAATCGAGGCGGCTCGAACCACGCGGAGGTGGTGGGAGTCAGACTCGTTCGACGATGGTCGCGATGCCCATGCCGCCGCCGACGCAGAGCGTGGCGAGGCCGCGGCGCAGGTCGCGCCGCTCGAGCTCGTCGATCAGGGTGCCCAGGATCATCGCCCCGGTGGCGCCCAGCGGGTGACCCATAGCGATGGCACCGCCGTTGACGTTGGTGATCTCCTCGGAGATGCCCATGTCCTTCATGAAGCGCATCGCGACCGCCGCGAACGCCTCGTTGATCTCGAAGAGGTCGATGTCCTCGGTCTGCAGGCCGGCCTTGGCCAGCGCCTTGCGGGCAGCCGGGGCCGGGCCGGTCAGCATGATCGTCGGGTCGGAGCCGGACACGGCAGTCGCGATGATGCGCGCCCGCGGCGTGAGCCCCATGTCGGTGCCGACCTGCTCGTTGCCGATGGCCACGATCGCGGCGCCGTCGACGATGCCGGAGCTGTTGCCGGCGTGGTGGACGTGGTTGATCTTCTCGACCCAGTGGTACTTCTGCAGCGCCACGTCGTCGAAGCCGAGGTCGCCGTGGAACTGGAACGAGGGCTTGAGGCCGGCCAGCGTCTCCACGCTCGTGCCCGGCTTGATGAACTCGTCCCTGTCGAGCACCGTCAGGCCGTTGAGGTCCTTGACCGGGACCACCGAGCGGTCGAAGTACCCGTTGGCCTGCGCCTTGGCGGCGCGGGCCTGCGACTCCGAGGCGAAGGCGTCGACGTCCTCACGGCCCCAGCCCTCGAGGGTGGCGATCAGGTCGGCGCCGATGCCCTGCGGCACGAACGACGTGGCGAACGCGGTGTGCGGGTCGGACGCCCAGGCGCCACCGTCGGAGCCCATCGCGACGCGCGACATCGACTCGACGCCACCGGCGAGGATCAGGTCCTCGAAGCCGCCGCGCACCCGGCTCGCGGCCTGGTTGACGGCCTCCAGGCCGGAGGCGCAGAAGCGGTTGAGCTGGACACCGGCGACGGTCTCGGGCAGCCCGGCCGCGAG
The DNA here is from genome assembly GCA_019510315.1 of Propionibacteriales bacterium. Classification (GTDB taxonomy): domain Bacteria; phylum Actinomycetota; class Actinomycetes; order Propionibacteriales; family Nocardioidaceae; genus Marmoricola. The sequence continues at coordinate 1,198 of JAEKKP010000200.1, read as the reverse complement.
CGCCGCGGTCTTGGCGATGTCGCCACCCTGGTCACCGATCGGCGAGACCACGCCGAGCACCAGGTCGTCGATCCGGTTCGGGTCGAGGTTCGGGTTGCGCTCCTGGACCGCGTCCAGCAGGCCCACCACGAGGTCGACGGGCTTGGTGGCGTGCAGCGACCCGTCCTTCTTGCCCTTGCCCCGCGGGGTGCGGATGGCGTCGTACACCAGCGCTTCAGGTTGTGCCATGAGAAGTCCCAACTGTGTCGGTGGAGCCGTGTCCAGGCGTCCTCGCCATTGTGACAGTAGAACTGTCAGGGTCAATGGAGACCGCCATGTGGGCTACCTCACCCACACCCCTTGGAGACTGGCCACATGGAGCCGCCTCGGTTGACGCGCACGCAGCGCCGGATCGCCGCGACGGTGGCAGGGCTCCTTGTCCTCGGCGTACTCGTGCTCACCTGGGTGCGGCTGAACCGGCCGGCCGACTGCACCGTGCGAACCCCGGACCGGGTCGTGCAGCTCGACCAGCGCGAGGCCGAGCGTGCGGCCGTGGCCGTCGCCGCGGTGGTACGCCGGGGCGGCTCGACCCCGGATGCCACACGTGCCGTCGATCGCGCGCTCCGGCTGTCCTCCGCCGATGCCGGGGCCGTGGCGACCGCACTCACGGGTCACGCGCAGGCCGCTCTGAGCTGCCGGCACGGAGGCTCGTCGGTGTCCGAGTCGGACCGGCTCGACGCGCGGGGTCTGACCCGGCGCGCGGAGGCCGTCCGCCGCGACATGCTGGCCGCCTTCGGTGCCGTGCCGATGGGCGGCTTCGCCCCGGGCGGCGTGCACACCGGGCACATGCCCGGCTCGGCGCACTACGAGGGCCGCGCCGTCGACGTCTTCTTCCGGCCCGTGAACGCCGCGAACAAGACGCGCGGCTGGGCGCTGGCGCAGTACCTCGTCGCCGAGGCGGACCGGCTGGCCATCGACACCGTCATCTTCGACGACCGGATCTGGACCGCTCGCCGCGGCGGCGAGGGCTGGCGGGACTACCACGTCGACACCAGCGGCATGAGCCCCGAGGTCGTGCGCGTGCTCCAGCACCGTGACCACGTGCACGTCGACGTCGCGGACTGACGGGTCTCTCGGCGGCCGGTTCGGGACCAAGGACTCCGCCGCCGTGCGCCGTCACGACCTAGCGTCAGAGCATCAGGAGAGGCGGTGCGCGATG
>JAEKKP010000243.1 GCA_019510315.1 Propionibacteriales bacterium | reverse complement strand
GAGTTCCTGCTGACCCGGCCGCTGCTCACGGCGATCCGGCGCGACGAGCCGACCGTGCTGCTGATCGACGAGGTCGACAAGACCGACGTCGAGGTCGAGGGCCTGCTGCTGGAGGTGCTCAGCGACTTCCAGGTCACGATCCCCGAGCTGGGCACGATGTCGGCCGTACGCCGCCCGCTGGTCGTGCTGACCTCCAACGCCACCCGCGAGCTCTCCGAGGCCGTGCGCCGCCGGTGCCTCTACCTGCACATCGGCTACCCCGAGGCCGAGCGCGAGCACGCGATCGTCGTCTCGCAGGTCGACGGCATCGAGGACACGCTCGCGCGCCAGATCGTCGAGACCGTCACCCGGCTGCGCGCGCTCGACCTGAAGAAGTCGCCGTCGATCGCGGAGTCCGTCGACTGGGCGCGCACGCTCGTCGCGCTCGGCACGGGCACGCTCGACGCCGCGGCGATCGACGCGACGCTGGGCGTCGTGCTCAAGCACAGCAGCGACCTCGACCGCGCGGTCCGAGAGCTGCGGCTGCGACAGGCCTGATCGATGGGGAGCATGCTCGACCGGCACATCGCGTTCGTCGAGGCGCTGCGCTCGGCGGGCCTGCCGGTCTCGCTCTCCGAGGGGCTCGACGCCGTGCACGCCCTTGCCGGGCTCGGGCTCGGCGACCGCGAGACGGTGCGGGCGGCGTACGCCGCGACGCTGGTGAAGCGGCAGCCGCACCGGGCGGGCTTCGACCAGGTCTTCGACCTGTACTTCCCGGCGCTCGTCGGGGACGGGATAGTCCGGCACGATCTGGCCCCTGAGACCGCCGAAGAAGGGCCAGAACGTGCCGGAGTATCCGGCCTGGACGGACCGGCTGAGCTGGCGGAGTTCCGGGAGTCGCTGGTCGAGGCGCTCGGCATGGGCGATCCCGACGCGCTGGCGCTGCTGGCGCGCGAGGCGGTGCAGCGGTTCGGGCTGATCCGGGGGCGCGGGCCGGGCGAGCAGCGATGGTCGTCGTACAACGTGATGAACCGGGTCTCGCCGGCAGAGCTCGTCGGCCGGGTGATGCAGGGTCTCGGGCTCGAGCTGGACGACGACCCCGCGACGCGGCGGCTCGTCGACGCCCAGGTGCGGGCCTTCGAGGGGCTCGTCGAGGCGGAGGTACGACGCCGGGCAGCCGAGGTGCGCGGACCCGAGCACGTCGCGCGCTACACCGTCCGCCGGAGCATCGACCAGCTCGACTTCACCTCTGCCCGCAAGAGCGACCTGGAGGAGATGCGTCGCGAGATCGGCCCGCTGGCCCGCCGGCTGGCGACCCGGCTGAACCGCCACAAGGCGGCGCGGCGACGCGGACCGGTGGACTTCCGGCACACCGTCCGCGCGTCGATGTCGTCGGGCGGCGTGCCGCTGGAGATCCATCACCGGCCGCGCCGGCCGACCCGGTCGGACCTCGTCGTGCTCTGCGACGTCAGTGGCTCGGTCGCCAACTTCGCCAGCTTCACCCTGCTGCTGGTGTTCGCGCTGCGCGAGCAGTTCGACCGCGTCCGGGCGTTCACGTTCGTCGACGAGATCCATGAGGTCACCGACCGGTTCCGCCCGGGCGGTGACCCTGCCGAGACCGTCGCGGCCCTCGCCGCGAGTGCGCAGCACGCGACGCTCTGGGGCCGGACGAGCTACGGGCGCGCGTTCACCCGGTTCGCCGAGCAGCACCCGGACGCGCTGACCCCGAAGACGAACCTCCTGGTGCTCGGCGACGCGCGGTCCAACTACTCCGACCTCGCCCTGCCGGTCGTCCGCGACCTGGTCCACCAGGCACGGCACGCCTGGTGGCTGAACCCGGAAGCGACCCGGCACTGGGACACCGGCGATTCGGCGGCCAAGGACTACGGCGCGCTGATGCCGATGGTCGAGTGCCGCAACCTCGTCCAGCTCGGGCAGTTCGTCCAGGATCTGGCATGAACACGCCCGGCGCGCCGTACCGTGTGCGCATGCGCAGACTTCTTGGGGGACTCGCCGTCGCGGCACTCGCGCTCAGCGGTTGCGGGACCGGCGCGGGTCCCGACCGGAAGGCCGATGCCGAGAAGGGGCAGCTCGCCGCCGACCCGTCGGCGACGTTGGTCGCGGTCGGTGACATCGCCTGCCCTCCGGGTGCGGCAAAGACGCGTCGGACCTGTCACCAGGCGGCGACCGCGAAGGCGGCGATGGCGCTGTCGCCGGACCAGGTG
>JAEKKP010000242.1 GCA_019510315.1 Propionibacteriales bacterium | reverse complement strand
GGGAGCTCACGGGCGTCGTCGAGGTCGAGCACGCCCTCGTCGTACAGGTCGTCGAGGTCGGCGGCGGTCAGGTCGACCTCCTGCATGCCGGTCCAGCCGGAGTCGGACTCGTGGGCCAGCTCGCCGCGGTACTCCTCGGCGTCGAGGCCAACCGCGGACGCCTTGATCCGCAGCGGCAGGTCCTTGGAGACCAGGGTGACCTGGTGGCCCTCGTTGGCGAGGTTGCGGGCGACCGCGAGGATGCGGGTGTCGTTGTCACCGAGCCGGAAGCCCGAGGGCAGCGAGTCGGCGTCGGTGTGGTTCAGCTCGACGCGGAGCGTGCCGCCGTCCTCACCGATCGGGACCGGCTGGTCGAGCCGGCCGGCGGAGACCCGCAGCTCGTCGAGCATCCGCAGCGCACTGCGCGCGAAGTAGCCCAGCTCGGGGTGGTGCCGCTTGCCCTCGAGCTCGGTGATCACCACCACCGGCAGGACGACCTCGTGCTCCTCGAACCGCTTCATCGCGCCGGGATCGGCGAGCAGCACGGAGGTGTCGAGCACGTAGGTCCGGCGACCGTCTCCGGTCGCGGCCGGCGTGGTGGTGTTGGCGCGCTTGGCTGTGGCCACGGGTTGTCCCCTCACCAGACCGGATCGCGCGCAGTCGGCGCCCCGGTCCTCAGCAATAGTGCCTGGACCAGGACGAGCAGCTCGGGTCAGAGGTGCGACCCTCGCCGCTGCAGTGGTCGTGATCTCTCACGAACTTCGCCTCCTGGTGCGATCACCTCGGTTGGTCGACCGCTACCCGAAAAAGTACGTGCGGTGCTGGGCCCTTCCCCGGCGACACGCCCGAACGCGGGATGACCAACTTGTGAACGCTGACGTCCAAGTACCCGGTGGGGTCAGGAGCCAAACCGTCGCTCGCGCTGCGCATAGGCGCGTACGGCGCGCAGGAAGTCGACGCGCCGGAAGTCCGGCCAGTAGGCCTCGCAGAAGTAGAACTCGCTCTGCGCGCTCTGCCACAGCAGGAAACCGCCGAGCCGCTGCTCCCCACTCGTGCGGATCACGAGGTCGGGGTCGGGCTGGCCCTTGGTGTAGAGGTGCTCGGCGATGTGCTCGACGTCGATGACCTCGGCCAGCTCCTCGATCGTGCGGCCCTGCGCGGCCTGCTCCTGGAGCAGCGAGCGGACCGCGTCGGCGATCTCGCGGCGGCCGCCGTAGCCGACCGCGATGTTGACCAGGAGCCCGTCGACGTCCTGGGTCGACTCCGCGGCCGCCTTCAGGCGTTCGGCCATGTCGGCCGGGAGCAGGTCCAGGGAACCCACGGGGTGCAGCCGCCAGCGGCGCTGCTCGGCGAGCGTCTCGACGGCGTCGGCGATGATGCCCAGGAGCGGCTCGAGCTCGGCCGCCGGTCGGTTGAGGTTGTCGGTCGAGAGCAGCCACAAGGTGACCACCTCGACGCCGATCTCCTCGCACCAGCCGAGCAACGGCTCGATGTTGGCCGCACCCGCCCGGTGGCCCTGTGCGGTGTCGGCACCGACGGCCTTGGCCCAACGGCGGTTGCCGTCGAGCATGACGCCGACGTGCTGCGGGAGCTTGTCAGCCGGCAGCCGGCGTACCACCCGGGCCTCGTACGCCGGGTAGAGGACGCGACGCAGTCCCTGCTTCCAGTCGGCCATCGGGTCAGGTTACCGCCGGGGTCTGTGTGTTCTCGGCAACGATCGGCGGCGCGGCAACCTACGCGCACGTAGCCTGTGCGCCATGACCCCGACCCCGCACGTCTCCGAGAAGGCTGTGCAGGCCTCCCACGAGGCCGTCGAGGTCGTGCGGGAGAAGATGAACCAGGTCAAGCCCAAGCTGCGGGGCTGGCTGCACACGGCGGTCTCGCCGCTCGCCGTCGCGGCCGGGGTCGTGCTGATCGTGCTCTCCCCCACCCTCGAGACGAAGGTCGGCTCGGCGCTGTTCGCCGGGACGGCGATCCTGCTGTTCACCGTCAGCGGGATCTACCACCGCGGCAACTGGACCAAGCGCACGTGGGAGGTGCTGCGGCGCTTCGACCACGCCAACATCTTCCTGTACACGCCGTTCACGATCATCCTGCTCGACGGTGCGGCGCAGACGGGGCTGCTGATCATCGTCTGGTCGGGCGCCATCCTCGGCGTCGGCTTCCGGATCCTCTGGATCGACGCGCCCCGCTGGCTCTACGTGCCGATCTACGTCGCCCTCGGCTGGGCCGCGATCTTCTACGCCAACGACTTCTCGAGCGCGGGCCACACCGTGATCGTGCTGATCGCGGTCGGCGGCGGCCTCTACACGCTGGGCGGCCTGATCTACGCCCTGAAGTGGCCCGACCCCTACCCCACCTGGTTCGGCTTCCACGAGCTCTTCCACGTGTTCACGATCGGCGCGTTCGTCTGCCACTACGTGGCGGCGTCGATCGCGACGTACCAGCTGCGCTGACCTCGGTGGTCGAGCCTGTCGAGACCCTCAGAACAGCAATGTCACGAACACGACCACGGTGACCGCGGTGATGACACCGACCAGCGCCAGCATCAGGGTCGGCACGCGCGCGGTCAGCCACTCGAGTCCCCGGTACGCCGCGGTCAGGCCGAGCAGCGCCACGGTGACGTGCAGCAGCACGGCCAGGGTCACGCCGACGACCGCCCCGGCGATCCGGAACCGGCCCCAGAACAAGGACAGGAACAGCGGGATCACGACCGCGCCCGACAGTCCGCCGGCGAGCTCGGTGAACCAGCCGCGGTCGCCCATCCACGGCAGCTGCG
>JAEKKP010000241.1 GCA_019510315.1 Propionibacteriales bacterium | reverse complement strand
ACACCTCATCGGGCAGCGGCTCCGTGGCGACCATCAGGGAGTAGACCGGCGCGATCTCGCGGCGCGAGCCGGGGAGCGCAGCGGTGTAGCCCTCGGTCGCCCGGACGACGACATCAGCCGTCACCCGACCGGCATCGGTGCGGGCGAAGCCGGGCCCGATCTCGTGGACGCGAGTGTGTTCGAAGATGCTGACGCCACGGCTCTCGACGGCGGTGGCGAGCCCGCGGACGAGCCGTGCCGGGTGGATCGCCGCGCAGTGCGGCGTGTAGAGGCCACCCGCGACATCCCTTGCCGCGAGTCGACCGCGGGCCTCGTGTGCCGAGAGCAGTCGCAGGTCGTGCTCGTCGAAGCCGCGCGCGTGCGCGACGTCCACCTCCGCGCGCAGCCGGACCAGCTGTGCCGCCGACCGGGCGAGCGTCAGGGTGCCGCCGCGGGCGTAGTGCGCGTCGATGCCCTCCGCCCCGGCGACTCGGCCCACCTCGACGACCGTCTGCGCCATTGCACGGTGCAGCCTCAGCGCCTCAGCCGGTGATGACCCGCGCACCAGGGTCGACCAGGGCGTCGGGAACAGCGCGCTGCACCACCCGCCGTTGCGGCCGGACGCGCCGAAGCCGGCCACCTCGGCCTCGAGCACGGCGATCCGCAGCGTCGGGTCCGCCACCGACAGGTAGTACGCCGTCCACAGACCGGTGAACCCGGCGCCCACGATCGCCACGTCGTACGCCGCCGGACCCGGCAGCGGGGATCGCGGCGCCGCCGTCTCGCCGAGGGTGTCGTGCCACAGCGAGCGAGCGCTCAGCGCACACCCCACGAGTAGGTCTGCTTGCGGAGCTTGAGGTAGACGAAGGTCTCGGTGCCGCGCACGCCGGGGATGGCGCGGATCCGGGAGGACAGCACCGAGAGGAGGTGCTCGTCGCTCTCGCAGACCGCCTCGACGAGCAGGTCGAAGCCGCCGGCAGTGATGACGACGTACTCGATCTCCTCCATCTCGGCGAGCGCATCGGCGACCGGCTCGAGGGGGCCCTCGACGGTCAGCCCGATCATCGCCTGCCGGGCGAACCCGAGCTCCATCGGATCGGTGACCGCCACGATCTGCATCACGCCGCTGTCGATCAGCCGCTGGACCCGCTGGCGCACGGCGGCCTCGGAAAGCCCGACCGCCTGGCCGATCTTCGCGTAGGCCCGTCGCCCGTCCTGCTGCAGCTGCTCGATGATCGCCTTCGACACGTCGTCGAGGTGTGTGTGCCGCCCGACCGCGTGGTCCCCGTTGTCCGCCATGGAGGACATGGTCCCCGCCCCCGGGACCGAGGGCAAGCAGCACACCGCGGTTTTCGTTGCGAAACATGATCTTCACAACGGAATCCCTTGTCGTACCCGCGATGCCGTGTCACGATCCTCGCATCGCGGAGGGAGGTTGTGTGGTCAGTTCATCCCGGGTCAGCCGTCGCACGGTCCTGAAGGGGGCTGCGGGCGCCGCCTTCGGCCTCGGCAGCGTCGCCGTCCTGCCGCTGTTCGGCACCGGAGGCCTCAAGCAGGATCCTGCCCAGTGCAGGGCGACCGACGAGTCGGTGCGCGACAAGAGGTTCGTGATCTCGAACTGGCCGCTGTACATCGACGAGCCCACCAAGAAGAAGCCGTCGACGCTCCAGCAGTTCGAGCACTCGACCGGCATCAAGGTCAGCTACACCGACGACGTCAACGACAACGATGAGTTCTTCGCGAAGGTGAAGAACCAGCTCGGGTCCTGTCAGTCCACCAAGCGGGACATGTTCGTCCTCACCGACTGGATGGCGGCCCGGGTCATCGACGTCGGCTGGATCCAGCCGATGGACCCGGCGAAGGTGCCCAACCTGCACCACAACATCATCGACTCGCTGGCCCATCCTGCGTGGGACCCCGATCGGAAGTACTCGGCCCCGTGGCAGAGCGGGCTGACCGGCCTGGCCTACAACAAGAAGTACCTCGACAAGCCGGTCAAGTCGTACGGCGAGCTGCTGACCCGCAAGGACCTCAACGGTCGCGTCACGATGCTCACCGAGCTCCGCGACACGATGGGCCTGATCATGCTGAGCCAGGGTGCCGACCCGGCGAACTTCACCAACCACGAGTGGGAGGTCGCCATGGAAGCGCTGACGAAGGCGACCAGCGACCACCAGATCCGTCGCTTCACCGGCAACGACTACGTCCAGGACCTCTCCGCCGGCAACG
>JAEKKP010000062.1 GCA_019510315.1 Propionibacteriales bacterium | reverse complement strand
AGCGCCCGCGCGGTCGGGCTCGACGTGACCGACGCTGCGGCCGTGCAGGCGCTCGTGGACGACGTCGTCGCCGAGCAGGGCCGCCTCGACCTGATGTTCAACAACGCCGGCATCACCCTGCTCGGCGAGACCCAGGACCTCACGCTCGCCCAGTGGAACGCGATCATCGACGTGAACCTCCGCGGTGTCGTGCACGGTGTCGTTGCGGCGTACCCGCAGATGATCCGGCAAGGCAGCGGGCACATCGTCAACACGGCCTCGATGGGCGGTCTGATGGCGGCCGGCCTGCTGACCAGCTACGTGACCACGAAGCACGCCGTGGTCGGGCTCTCGCTCGCGCTGCGGACCGAGGCCGCCGCCCACGGCGTCGGCGTCACCGTGGTCTGCCCGGCCGCCGTCGAGACGCCGATGCTCGACCAGGGAGAGATCGGCCGGATCAAGGGCCGTGACTACTACCTGAAGGGCCAGGGGATCCGCCGACCGCTGGACCCCGACCGGCTCGCGGCACAGGTGCTGGCCGCGGTCGCCGCGGGCAAGGCGATGGTCGTCACGCCGCGCCAGGCGCGGATCGCCTGGCGGGTCGGGCGCTACGCCCCGGCCTTCACTCAGCGGATGGCGACCCGGTTCGTCGAGCGGCAACGGGCGGGAACCTGACCAGGCCGGGTCACGCCCCGGGCACAGGCCAACTGGCGGACCATTTCTAGAACTTGTTCCAACTTTCGGTGTAACCTCCGCCACATCCGCCCGTTATGTGATGTGGGTCCCGCTTGCGGGTCACGAACCGGAGTCAGGAGCTCGGCTGTGCGCAGCAAGATGGTCGCGGTATGCCTCGTCGCGTTGGCACTTCTCGTCACGTCCGCCTGCGGCGGCTCGGAGATCAGTCCGCAGGCTGCCCTCAAGGCCAACCAGAGCATCCTGGGCCAGGGCTCGGGAGCCGGCACGGACACGACCGGCACGGACACGACCGGCACCGATACGACCGGCACCGGTGACACCGGCACGCCGACCGACACGGCCACCACCGGCACCGGCACGACCGGTACCACCGGCACCACGGGCGGCACTGCCGGTACGCCGGGCACCGCCGGCACGGGCGGCAAGCCGACCAAGCCGGGCAAGGGCCAGACGGCGGCCGCCAGCGGCTTCGGCGGCATCAAGCTCGGGTCCTGCGACGGCTTCAAGAACCAGACCGGCATCACCGACCAGACCATCACGATCGGCAACTCCTCCGACATCAGCGGCCCGGTCCCCGGCCTGTTCACCGGAGCGCAGCAGGCGACGAAGGCCTACGTCGCCTACTTCAACGCGAGCTCGAGCATCTGCGGCCGCAAGCTGCAGCTGGTCACCTACGACTCCCGCACCGACGCCGGCGCGGACCAGCAGGGCTACCAGAAGATCTGCGAGAACGCCTTCGCCGGTGTCGGGTCGATGTCGGCCTTCGACTCCGGTGGTGCCGCGACTGCGCAGAGCTGCGGCCTGCCGGACATCCGCACTGCCGCGGTGACCGGAGCCCGCAACGACTGCACCACCTGCTTCGGCGTGCAGTCGACCGGCAAGGGCGAGTACCAGAACGAGGTCTACGACTACTGGATCCGCACCCACAAGGACGCGACCCAGAAGGCGGCCTTCCTCTACCTCAACGCCGGCGCAGCGGCCGAGAACGCCAAGACCCAGATCTCGGTCGGCACCAAGCGCGGGATGAACTGGGTCTACACCGCCGGGATCGACGTGGCGGCGTTCGACTACGGCTCCTACGTCCAGCAGATGAAGAGCAAGGGCGTGCAGTTCGTGCAGTTCCTGGGCGCCTACCAGCAGTCCGCGCGTCTGGCGAAGGCGATGCAGTCGGCCGGGTTCAAGCCCGAGGTGCTGATGTACGACCCCTCGGTCTACGAGCCGGGCTTCCTCACCCAGGGTGGCAGCGCGGTGGAGGGCGCGAACTTCTTCGTGAACTTCACGCCTCTCAACGAGAGCCAGCCGGAGCTGAACCTCTACAAGAAGTGGCTCCAGCAGGTGGCACCCGGCGCGCAGCCGACGTTCTTCGGGCTGTTCGCGTGGTCCGCGGCGAAGCTGTTCGTGCAGAAGTCGCTCGAGCTCGGCGGCAAGCTCACCCGACCCTCACTGGTCGCAGCGGTCAAGTCGGTCGACGGGTGGACCGGCGGCGGGGCGCACTCGCCGATGTCGGTGGGCTCCAAGCATCCACCGGTGTGCGTGCGCTGGATGACGGTGAAGGGCGGCGCCTTCGTGCCGTCCGGTGACACCAAGTACACCTGCGGCGGATACACCTCGGCGGGCTGACCAGTGAGCGAGTTCATCTCCTACACGCTGATCGGGATCTTCACCGGTGCGGCGTACGCGATCGCGGCCAGCGGCCTGGTGCTGACCTACAGCACCACCCGCGTCTTCAACATCGCCCACGGCGCGGTCGGGATGTTCTTCGCCTTCGTGTACTGGGACTTCAGCCAGAAGCAGGGCATGCCCGCCTGGCTGGCCCTGATCGTGGTGCTGCTCCTGGTGGCGCCCGCCTTCGGCGTCTTCGTCCAGCGCGTGCTCGTGCGTGACCTCGGAAACGCACCGGTCGGCGTCTCCCTCGTCGTCACGGTCGGCATCCTGATCGGCCTGATCGGCGCCGCGACGCAGATCTGGCCGGCGGCCGGTCGCCAGGTGCCGCAGTTCTTCGACGGGCACCTGATCAAGATCGGCAGCGACGTCGTCATCACCTGGCACGAGGTCATCACGGTGGTGCTCTCCGCGGTGGTCGCGTTCGCCCTCTTCGTGCTGCTGACCCGCACCCGGATCGGGACGGCGATGCGCGCGAGCGTCGACAACCCCGACCTCCTCCGGCTCTACGGCGGCCGTCCCCAGCTCGTCGCCGCACTCGCCTGGGCGGTCGGCACCTCGCTCGCGGCGCTCGCCGGCATCCTGCTCACGCCGGTCATCGGCCTGCAGTACTACGACCTCACCCTGCTGGTGATCTCCGCGTACGCCGCCGCGATGCTCGGCAAGCTGACCAGCCTGCCGATGACCTACGTCGGCGCGATGGCGCTCGGGCTCGCCCAGTCCTACGTCGTGGGCTACCTGCAGTACATCCCGTTCGGCAACGACATCACCGGCCTGCCTGCGGTGATCCCGACCGTCTTCCTCGTCGTCGTCCTGGTGCTGCTGCCGCAGGCGCCGCTGCGGATCGGCCAGGTCAAGGGCCTGGTGTCCGCGCCGGTGCCGAGCTTCGGCAAGGCCGGGATCTGGGGCGGCTCGCTCGTGCTGCTCTCGATGCTGCTGGCCTTCGGGCTCGCCGACTCCGACCTGCTCCTCGTCGGCACCGCGGCGACGTACGGCATCGTGATGCTCTCGCTGGTCCTGCTCACCGGCTACGGCGGCCACGTGTCCCTCGCGCAGTTCACCTTCGCCGGTGTCGGCGCCGTCGCCTACTCACGGTTCGACCAGCCGAACCTGATCGGCCTGCTGCTGGCCACGCTCGTGGCGGCCGCCGTGGGCGCGATCGTCGCCATCCCCGTGCTGCGGTTGACGGGCCTGTACCTCGCGCTGGCGACCCTCGGGTTCGCGCAGCTGATGGACAAGCTCGTCTTCCAGACGTCGATCGCCTACAACATCGGCAACCCGCTCTCGGCCGAGCGGCTCTCGATCCTGGGGCTGAAGTTCTCCGGCACCGGGGAGTACACCGTGCTGATGACGGTCTTCCTCGTGCTGATCGCCGTGGCCGTGATCGCGGTGCGGCGTGGCCGGCTGGGCCGGATGCTGGTCGCGGCCCGCGACAGCCAGGCCGCCTGCGGCACCCTCGGGCTGGACCTGCGCTGGATGCGGATCGGCCTGTTCGCGGCCTCGGCCGGCATCGCCGGTCTCGGTGGCGCCCTGTACGCCGGCCTGCGCGGCACGACGGTCTCCGCTGACTTCATGTACTTCCAGAGCCTGCTGCTGCTCGCGATGGCGGTCATCTGGGGCGTCACGTCGGTCACCGGCGCCGTCCTCGGCGGCATCTTCATGATGTACCTGCCGGTGGCGCAGTCCGACCACCCGTCGATCGCGGGGCTGCTCTTCGTGCTCCTCGGCGTCGGTGCCGTGATCGTCGGTCGCGACCCCAACGGCCTGGCCAACAAGCTCTTCGGCTTCAACGCCTGGGTGATGGACCGGCTCTACCCGATGCTGGCCGAGCGCTATCCGGGCATGGCACTGCTCGCGCGCGGCGAGGGCAGCGCTCTGCCCGCTTCCGGATCGGTCCTCGACGTCGAGGATCCGGCGGAGTCGGCGCAGGAGGAGGTGGAGCGCGATGTCGCTGTTGCGCGTTGACGACGTCGTCGTCCAGTTCGGCGGCGTGACCGCCGTCAACCACGCGAGCTTCGAGGTCGAGCCGGGCACCGTCACCGGGCTCATCGGCCCCAACGGAGCGGGCAAGACCACCTGCTTCAACGTGATCACCGGCCTGCAGGCGCCGACCTCGGGTCGGGTCCTGCTCGACGGCCATGACATCACCAAGGCGCCGGTGCACCGCCGGGCCCGGCGCGGCATCGGCCGCACGTTCCAGCGGCTCGAGGCGTTCGGCTCGCTGACCGTCTGGGACAACGTGCGCACGGCACTGGACATCCACGACGGCTTCCGCGGGCTGTTCAAGAGCGTCGACGGCTCGGCCGACCAGGAGGTCGAGCAGCTGCTCGAGCGCGTCGGCATCTCCGAGTACGCCGATGAGCGCGCCGACTCCGTCCCGACCGGTGTCGCGCGGCTGCTCGAGCTGGCCCGGGCGCTGGCCTGCGACCCGCGGCTGCTGCTCCTCGACGAGCCGTCCTCCGGTCTCGACGAGGTCGAGACAGTGGCATTCGGCCGGCTGCTCGTCGAGCTCGCCGGAGAGGGCCGCACCGTCCTCATGGTCGAGCACGACATGGACCTCGTGATGACCGTGTGCGAGGTCATCCACGTGCTCGACTTCGGCTCGATCATCGCCCAGGGCTCTCCGGCGCAGATCCGCGTCGACCCCGTCGTCCAGCGCGCCTACCTGGGCTTCACCGACCAGACGGCCGGAGGCGCGCACGCCGCGACGGCCTCCGACATCGACGACACGAAGGTGCTGGCGCCATGAGCGGTGTTCCGATCCTCGAGGTCATCGACCTGCACGCGGCCTACGGCCGGATCGAGGTGCTGCGCGGGGTCAACCTGCGGGTGCCCAAGGGCGCCGTCGTCGCGCTGCTCGGACCCAACGGCGCCGGCAAGTCCACTCTGCTCAAGGTGATCAGCGGCCAGATGGAGCAGACGTCCGGCGACATCCACATGGCCGGCGTACACGTCACGGGTGCGAAGCCCGACGACCTCGCGCAGCTCGGCCTCACCACGATCCCCGAGGGCCGCAGCGTCTTCCCGAACCTCACGGTCGAGGAGAACCTCCTGCTGATGTCGTACGCCGGCGTCTCGGCCGACCAGGTCTTCGAGACGGCCTACGCGTACTTCCCGCGGCTGCACGAGCGCCGCTACCAGCTGGCCGGCACTCTGTCCGGTGGCGAGCAGCAGATGCTCGCACTGGCGCGGGCGCTGACCTCCGACCCGGCTCTGCTGCTCCTCGACGAGCTGTCGATGGGACTCGCTCCGCTCATCGTCGAGGAGCTCTACGACACGGTCGGCCGGATCGCGGCGACCGGTGTCTCGATCCTGGTGGTCGAGCAGTTCGCGCAGACAGCACTGAAGATCGCGGACCACGCCGCGGTGATGACCGGTGGCCGGGTCGTGGCCACCGGCGAGCCGAACGAGATCGAGGCGATCATGGCCGACATCGTCCTGGGAGGTGCGGCATGAGCCCGAGAAGAGCCTGCAGCGAGTGCGAGAAGACCCGGCACGAGATGACGCTGCACGACAAGACGGTCGCCCGGCGGCTGCGCGCGGCGAGCCGTTCGCGGCGTACCACCCGCACGGCCGCGGCCCTGCTCGCCCTCGGCCTCGTCGCCGGCTCCGGTGCCGCCGGACTGATGTCGGCCCAGGCCGCGCCGCAGCAGCTGGTGCCCGGCGAGGACTACAGCGGCTTCAGCGTCGCCTCGACCGCCAGCCCGTTGAAGATCGAGGTCTTCGAGCCGGCGATCCCGATCCCCACCGAGCCGCAGTTCGAGCTGGACTTCTCCTACACGCGCGTGCTCGGCGACTCCGGCCCGTCGACGACCGCGCGCGCCTCGGCGATGTGGCCCGGCCCGGCGATCGGCGAGGGTCTCAAGACCTTCGGCGAGCAGCTCGGCCTGCCGCCCCAGCTGACCGAGAACGGCTATCCCGTCCAGGTGAACTCCGCCTACCCCAGCGACACCACGCAGCAGGTGCAGGAGTTCTTCCCCGGCATGATCGGCCGCGTCAACGCCGGCGACAAGCGCACCGTCGCGAAGATGGGCTACACGGGCACGGACGTCAACGACGGCGATCCAGGCACCGCCGCCGACGACCCGAGCGCGACGCCGACCCCCACGTCGACCAACCCGCTCGACGCGCTCACCCACGGTGACCTCAGCGCCCTCGGCAACATCCTCACCGGCGGCACCGTGTCCGGCAACGCCAACAACCCGGCCGACTCGAGCCCGCTCGGAGCGCTCAGCCTGTTGATCGACTTCGACGGCATGACCAGCGTCTCGAGCGCCGACTACGACGGCAACAAGGTCGTCTCGACCGCGACCAGCCGGATCGGCGAGCTCCGGCTGCTGGCCGGGCTCGTGAAGCTCACCGGCATCAACGTGGTCACCCGCGTGACCAGCACTCTCGACGGCGGCGCGAAGACGAGCCAGACCGTCGACGTCGGTGGCATGACCATCGCCGGGCAGAAGTTCTCCTACGGCCCCAACGGGTTCACGGCGGCCGGGTCCACCACGCCCGTGCCGGGCCTTCCGTCGACGGTCAGCGACCTGCTGAGCATGCTCGGGGTCGCGATCGAGGTGCCGGCACCCGTGGTCACGAAGGACGGCGCCACCGCCTCGGTGAACGCCGAGGCCGTCCGGATCACGCTGGACACCAAGCCGCTGCGCTCCAAGCTGCCTGCCCTGCCGCTGGACCAGATCGTCAACCAGCTGCCCGACCTGCCGGGCCAGGCCAACGTGCTCAAGGGTCTGCTCGCCTCGCTGGGCACCATGTCCCCGAAGCTGGTCCTGCACCTCGGCCAGGCCTCGTCCTCGGCCTCGACCGTCCCGGCGATCGACTTCGGCGACGACGGCACGTCTGCCAGCGCATCGGCGGAGACCCCGACGACCTCCGGCACGCCCGGCACCGCCGGCACGCCGGGCACCGCGGGTGCCCCGATCAGCGCTGAGGTCCCCCCGGCCGCCGCACCGGCCGGCGACACGACCCCGATCAAGACGGTCGCCGCCGTGCCCGGGCTGCCGCCGCTCGGCGGGATCCCGATGCTGCTGACGCTGGCCGGCCTCGCCCTGGCCGGCGGCGTCGGCTGGTACCTGCGCCAAGCCGGCGTGGTTCTCTTCGGCGGCGCCGCCGCCTGTGCCCATGGCCTCAAGGCCGGCATCCCTGACCTGAGGAAGGTGTGAGTCCATGACGACCCAAACCCAGGGGCTGGCCCAGCCGGTGCCCCCGATGCCGTCAGCGGCCGCAGGTTCGCAGCCGCCGCACGTGATGCCGCGCGCGGGCGGACGTGAGGGTGTCGCGCCGTTGCGCAGCAACCCGGCGCAGCTGCTCCACCTCGTGCTGTTCATCGCCGGCGCCGTGCTCCTGCCGGCCGGCCTGATCGTCATCGGCCTCGGCTGGTACGGCGTCGCGCACACGCCGTACGTGTACAACCAGAACGCCTACATCGTCTCCGGCGGCCTGCTCGGCCTGGGCATCACGTTCGTCGGCGGCTTCCTCTACTTCGGCTCCTGGCTCGCCCGGGTCGCCGCGGACCAGAAGGAGGCCCAGCGCCAGCTCTCCGACACCCTGCTCCTGCTGGCCGACGCGGTGTCGCACAACACCGCCGTCGCGTCGGGCAGCCGGCCGGCCGCGCGCCCGCGTGACCCGGGCTCGGTGCTCGTCACGGCGGGCAACGGCACCACCGTGCACCGGGCCGACTGCGACCTCGTCGCCGGACGTGAGGACCTGCGGCCCGCCGGTGCGGACGCGCCGAACCTGACGCGGTGCCGCCTCTGCATGAAGTGAGGCTCACGCCTCGTCGGCGAACCGCACGTCCGTGCGGACCGGCGGGCTGCCCTCCTGCACTGTCCCCTGCGCCGACGCGATGACCGAGCGCACGTGTGCACGGTCGCGGTCGAGGCCCGCGGGGCAGCGGATGAGCACCACCTGTGGGGCG
>JAEKKP010000061.1 GCA_019510315.1 Propionibacteriales bacterium | reverse complement strand
GGTCTCGGTCCGCTCAGGCTCATCGTCCCCGGTCCCAACGCCGGTGGTTGAGCCTGTCGAAACCACGTCGAGGGTGAGTTCGCCGCGGGCCAGCATCCCGACCGCAGCTGCGCGGCGGTGGTCGAGGGTGTCGGTGGAGCCGGCGTCGGCGAGCTGTTGGGCCAGGGCCGCGATGGCGTCGTCGAAGTCCAGGGCGTCGGCGAAGTCGACCTCCCCGTCGATCCGTGACGTGCCGGCAAAGGAGATCTGGTCGGTGTTGACATCGCAGTGTCGCTGGTCCGCGGCCCGCTCCCGCCGCTCAGCCGCGAACTCGGGCATGAAGGTCGCGATCGCGGTCTCGACCAGCCGTTGGGTTTGGGCGGGGCCGGTCTTGTGCGCGAACGGCGCCAACTGGGTGTCGACGTAGCCGGCGGCGTCGGGGGAGAGCTGCAGGGTCTCCTCGGCGATCCGCCGGGCCCGCCAGGGCGCCAGGGATCCGTCCTGGACCCGGTCCCAGAGCTTCGGCAACCGGTGCGCGAGCTCGAGGGCGAACCCGACCAGGGTCCGACCCGACGCCGCGGACAACCCAAGGGCACTGGCGAACTCGGCAACGGCGAAGTCCGAGACCAGGGGTGCCCCTTCACCGGCGATCGGGATCCCGGTATCCCGCCCACCTTCGACCAACACCGTCGAGGCGTCGTCGAGATCAGTGACCGCGTGGAGTGTCGCCCACTCCACTGCTGTGGCGAGGACGCCGGCTTCGGCGGCGTTCGCTTCCCGACGGAAGTCCCGGGCGGCAGCCAGCACACCGGCTGCGTCGATTGTGGTGGTGCCCGAGGTCATGTCTTGAATCTAGGGGTGACCACCGACAGAACTGATCCAGTTTCGCCTTGCAGGGATGCGAATTCGAGAAATTCCTTGAGAATCTTTGCCGAGTTGATCCTGTTGGGTGCGGGGGTTTCGAGACGGTCGCAGACCGACCTCCTCAACCACCGCACAAGGTGAGCGCGACGGCGTACCGGACTCGCGCCGTACTCCTCGTCGCTGCCAACGAGCCGGCCACATGCAGTGGTTCCGTCTCAGCCCAGCGTCGCCAGGTCTCGACTGATCGCTCGCAAGCTCGCTGCTCGACCACCATGTGGTTGCCTATTTCTCGGCCACCCACCTCAGCCGTGGTGGGTGGCGCACCAGGCGTCGCGGTCGGGGGAGGCGGAGGCGAGGAAGATCGGGACCAGCTTGATCAGCTGGGCCTGGGTGGCGGCGTACTCCTCGATCTCCTTCTGCACGATCTTGCGCAGCACCGGGATGCCGCGGGTGGCGGCGAGGGCCTCTGCGTGCCGCCAGACCATCTCGCGCCAGCCGCGCATGATCGTGCTGACCACGAGCTCGTCGACAGGGCCGGCGTCGACCTTGTTGAACTTCGGGTCGAAGCGCGCGGCCTCCTCGTCGAAGACCGGGTGGTAGAGCGAGTCGAGGCGGTCGTTGTAGGCGTTGTGGTCGGGCTTGTGGGTGGAGCCGTCGGCCGCGGTCAGGCCGACCTGCTCGAGCACGTAGGGGAAGTCGTTGTTGATGTGGGCGTTCATGTTGAGCATGAAGTCGCCCAAGCCCGACATCGTCCGGTCGTGACTGGCCGTGAGGGCGATCCGCCACGCGTGCGGCACGACGGCGGTGTTGCCGGCGTTCCAGGCATCCATCGTGTCGAAGTACTTCTGCGCGAAGACCGCGTCGATCTGAGTCAGCCACCCACGGTCGGAGAAGTAGCCGTTGTCGGCGGCGGCCTTCACGTTCTGGGTCACCCGCAGGTAGGCGAGAGCGAAGATCGAGTCGTGGCTGCAGCTCGCGGCCAGCGGCGCGAGGCGGTCCTGCATCTCGGCAATCACGTCGACGATGCACTGGGGGTCGCCGGTGACGCAGATCGGACCGGTGTAGGGCCGGTACGGCGTCGGCAGCGCCGCCAGCAACGAGATGATCGGGTCCTCGAGCGACGGGCTGAGCAGCTGCGCGAGCGGATCGGTGTCGTCGGCCTGGGCCGGAGGCGAGGCGACCGAGAGGGACAGGGCGGCGACCAGGGCCAGCGCGGCACCCCGGAGGGAGCGGGCGCGGTGGGAGCGCAGCTGCATGTGGTGACCAACGACGACGCCGGGAGTCGGCTACGAGCCGGTCCGACTAGGCTCGCGAGCGTGACCCAGGAACACCGCCAGAAGTCCGGGTTCGAGACGCGTGCGATCCACGCGGGCTACGAGCCGGACGAGGCCACCGGGGCGGTCATCCCGCCCATCTACGCGACCAGCACCTACAAGCAGGATGGTGTCGGCGGGCTCCGCGGAGGCTACGAGTACAGCCGCTCCGGCAACCCGACGCGCACCGCCCTCGAGGGCAACCTCGCGGCGCTGGAGGAGGGGGAGCGCGCTTTCGCGTTCGCGTCGGGCCTCGCCGCCGAGGACACGCTGCTCCGGGCGCTGACCAGCCCTGGCGACCACCTGGTGATCCCCGACGACGCGTACGGCGGCACGTTCCGCCTGATCGACAAGGTCGCCGTGCCGTGGGGGCTCGCGCACAGCCCGGCACCGGTGTCCGACCTGGACGCCGTGCGTGCCGCGATCCGGCCCGGCACCACGAAGATCGTCTGGATCGAGACGCCGACCAACCCGCTGCTCAACATCGGCGACATCGAGGCCCTCGCCACCGTCGCGCACGAGGCCGGTGCCCTCCTCGTCGTCGACAACACCTTCGCCTCGCCGTACCTCCAGCAGCCGCTGACCCTCGGTGCCGACGTCGTGGTGCACTCGACGACGAAGTACTGCGGCGGCCACTCCGACGTCGTCGGCGGTGCCCTGGTCGTCCGCGACCTCGAGGTCGCCGAGCGGGTCGCCTTCCACCAGAACGCGATGGGCGCCGTCGCCGGCCCGTTCGACGCCTGGCTGGTGCTGCGCGGGCTCAAGACTCTCGGTGTGCGGATGGACCGACACTGCGACAACGCAGAGAAGGTCGTCGACTTCCTCGTCGCCCACCCGCAGGTCAGCGACGTGATCTATCCCGGGCTCGAGACCCATCCCGGCCACGCCGTGGCGTCGAAGCAGATGAAGAGGTACGGCGGCATCGTCTCCTTCCGCGTCCGCGGCGGCGAGCAGCACGCCCTCGACGTCTGCGGGAAGGCGGAGGTGTTCACGCTCGGGGAGTCCCTCGGCGGCGTCGAGTCGCTGATCGAGCACCCGGGCCGGATGACCCACGCGAGCGTCGCGGGCACCGACCTCGAGGTGCCGTCCGACCTGATCCGGCTCAGTGTCGGGATCGAGACCGCCGACGACCTCATCGCCGACCTCGAGCGGAGCCTCGGCGACGGGCCTGCGTGACATGACCGAGCCGGACGTCAGGTTCAGCCTCGCCAACGAGCGCACCCTCCTCGCCTACCAGCGCACCGCCATCGGCCTGATCGCCGCAGCGGTCGCGGTCGCGCACGTCCTCGACGACCACGGGGTGGCGCTGTGGCTCTCCGGGATCCTCCTGGTCAGCGGCGGCGTCGCCGCGATCGGGGGCTACCGCCGCTACCGGGCCGCCGACCGCGCGATCAGGGAGGGACGCCCACTGCCGCAGGGCTCGACCCCGTTGCTGATCTCCGCCGGCCTGGTGATCTGCCTGGTGGTCGCCGCGGTCTACGTCGTGACGACCCTGCGATGACGCGGGCGGAACCGGCGACCGGGCTGGTCGTCTGCGTCGACTTCGGCTCCACCTTCACCAAGGCGTCGCTCGTGGATCTCGAGGCGGGCACTCTGCTGGCGACGGCCCAGCACCGGACGACGATCGAGAGCGACGTGCTGGACGGGTACGACGCCTGCCTGGCCGACCTCGAGTCCCGGCATGCCGGTGCTCGCGACGCCCGCACGCTGGCCTGTTCGTCGGCCGGCGGCGGCCTGCGGATCGCGGTGCTCGGCAACGAGGCCTTGGTGACGTCCGAGGCGGGCCGGCGGGTGGCACTGTCGAGCGGTGGGAAGGTCGTGCACGTCGGTGCCGGCCGGCTCGACGACACCGGTCTGGCCGCTCTCAACGCCGCCGAGCCCGACGTGCTGCTGCTGACCGGCGGCACGGACGGAGGAGACGCCGACGTGCTGCTGCACAACGCCGGCTGGCTGGAAGGGGAGTACTGGCACACTCCCGTCGTCGTCGCCGGGAACGTCGAGGCCCACGAGCAGGTGTCGCGCCACCTCGTCGAGGGCGGCACACCGTTCGTGCTCGCCGACAACGTGGTGCCCCGTATCGGCGTGCTCGCGCCCGAGTCGGCCCGGCGGGCGATCCGCGAGGTCTTCCTCGCCCACGTCATCGGTGGCAAGCACCTCAGCAGCCGCGCTGACTTCGGCGCGATGGTGCTCGGGTCGACACCCGACGTCGTGCTGACGGGCGTCGAGGCGCTGGCCGCCGAGCTGGGCGCCGACCGGCCCGGCGGCGGCGTGGTCGTCGTCGACATCGGCGGGGCGACCACCGACGTGCACTCGGTGGTCGTGCTCGACCCGGAGGAGGCGACGCTCTCCCGTGAGGTCGTCGCCACCACCCCCGTCACTCGCACGGTCGAGGGCGACCTCGGGATGCGGTGGAGCGCCGCCACGACGGCAGCGGCGGCGGCCGAGGCGGGCCTCGACGTCCCCGCCGACTCGGTACGCCGAGCCGCCGACCCGGCGTACCTGCCCACCGACGCGGACGAGACCGCCGGCGACGAGGCAATCGCGACCGCGGCCGCCGTCCTCGCGATGCGCCGTCACGTCGGCAGGTCGCGCGTCGTGCTCTCCCCGGAGGGCCGGGTCGTCGAGCGCAGCGGCAAGGACCTGCGCGCCGTCGACCTGCTGGTCGGCTCCGGTGGCGTGCTGCGCGCGGCCGACCCGGAGACCGGCGCGCGGATCCTGTCGGCCGCCACCGGTGCGGACCCCGACGGCTGGCAGCTGCCGGAGGCGCCCCGGATCGTGGTCGACACCGACTACGTGCTCGCGGCGGCCGGGCTGATCGCGATGAGTGGGGCCGACGGGGCGCAGGAGCAGGCACGGCGGCTGGTCTGCAATAGCCTGTCGGCGTGGCGATGAAGCGGGGAGAGGACTCGCCAGAGAGCGAGGCGCAGGAGGAGGCCGAGGCCAAGGACGCCGAGGCCGCGGCCGAGCAGGAGGCCGAAGCCCGCCTGCGCGCGCGCCTCGTCCAGCAGCTGTCTCACCAGTGGGAGCAGGTGCGGGAGGTCCGCCGACAGGAAGAGCCGGTGATCGAGACCGGCCCGTCGAACTTCTCCCGTGCCCAGGTGCCGTGGGCCTACGACCTCGCCGCGGCGTGGGCGTGGCGGTTCATCGTGATCGCTGCCGCCCTCCTGATGATCCTCTGGACGCTGAAGTTCTTCGTCGTCCTCGTCTTCCCGGTCGTGATCGCGCTGTTCATCTCTGCGCTCGCCGCGCCGCTGGTGGCGCTGATGGAACGGCTCTACGTGCCGCGGAAGCTGGCCGCGTTCCTGGTCGTGCTCGGCGGAGTGGCCGCTGTGGCATTGCTGCTCACGTTCGTCGGCCAGCAGGTCGCGTCGAGCATCGACGAGCTCTCCGGCAAGGTCTCCGACGGCCTGGGCGAGATCCGTGACTGGTTGCAGACCGGACCGCTGCACGCCAGCGACTCCCAGATCGACAAGTGGATCGGGCAGTCGCAGGACTACGTCGAGACGCAGGGCAAGGACCTCGCCAACAACGCGACCGAGCTGGGTTCGGCGCTGGGGCACATCGTCGCCGGCATCTTCATCATCTTGTTCTCGACGTACTTCTTCCTCGCCGACGGCCACCGCATCTGGGCCTGGGTCGTGCGGATCTTCCCGCGTGCGGCCCGGTCGCGCGCCGACAGCTCCGGCCGGGTCGCGTGGGTGTCACTGACCCAGTTCGTCAGGGCGACCGTGCTGGTCGCCGGCACCGACGCCATCGGCATCATGATCGCCGCACTCGTGCTCCACGTGCCGTTGGTGAGCGCGATCGGCGTGATCGTCTTCCTGGGCGCGTTCATCCCGCTGGTCGGGGCCTTCCTGTCCGGCACGGTGGCGGTCCTGGTGGCGCTCGTCGCTCAGGGTCCGGTGGTGGCGCTCCTCATGCTCGCCGGCGTGGTGCTCGTGCAGCAGATCGAGGCGCACGTGCTCCAACCGTTCCTGATGGGGCGCTTCGTCTCGGTGCACCCGCTCGGCGTGATCCTGTCGATCGCGGCGGGGGCGATCGTGGCCGGCATCATCGGCGCGCTGGTGGCGGTGCCGCTCGCCGCAGCGCTGAACGCCGTCGTGCAGCACCTGGCGACCTACACCGACGTCGGCGAGTCCGGTGAGCAGGCGGCCGCCGACGACGCGGCGGCCGATCCTGTGCTGGCCGCTGAGAGCCAGGCAGCCCAGAGAGAGGCAGAGAGCGAGGAGCAGTCGTGAGTGTGCTGACCACTGCCGACGTCCAGGCGGCGGCGGACCTCCTGAAAGGGATCGCGATCAGGACGGTGATGGAGGAGTCGCGCTGGCTGTCCTCCACGGTCGGGGGACCGGTGCTGCTCAAGTGCGAGAACCTCCAGCGCACCGGTTCGTTCAAGATCCGCGGTGCCTACGTGCGCATGTCGCGGCTGTCGGCCGAGGAGCGGGCGCGCGGTGTCGTGGCCGCCTCCGCGGGCAACCATGCACAAGGGGTGGCCCTCGCCGCCAAGATGCTCGGCATCAAGGCGACCGTCTTCATGCCGCAGGGCGCGCCGATCCCCAAGCTCAACGCCACCCGCGGCTACGGCGCCGAGGTGATCTTCCACGGCACGATCCTCGACGAGGCGCTGGCGCACGCGATCGAGTACGCCGAGCAGACCGGTGCCGTGCTGATCCACCCCTTCGACCACACCGACATCGTCGCCGGGCAGGCGACCGTGGGCCTGGAGATCCTCGAGCAGGCGCCCGAGGCAGCGAGCGTGCTGGTCCCGACCGGTGGTGGTGGCCTCATCGCGGGCATCGCACTGGCGATCAAGGCCCAGCGACCCGACATCCGGGTGATCGGCGTGCAGGCCGAGGGTGCGGCGGCGTACCCGGGCTCGCTCGCGGCCGGCAAGCCGCTGGCCCTCGAGTCGATGACGACGATGGCCGACGGCATCGCGGTCGCGTGTCCGGGCGTGGTGCCGTTCGCCGAGATCGCCGAGCACGTCGACGAGGTGATCACGGTCTCCGAGGAGTCGATCTCGCACGCCCTGGTGCTGCTGCTGGAGCGCGCGAAGATGGTCGTCGAGCCGGCCGGAGCGGTCGGGGTCGCGGCGGTGCTCGACCACCCCGACGCGTTCCCGACGCCGTCGGTGGTCGTGCTCTCCGGCGGCAACATCGACCCGCTGCTGCTGGGCAAGGTGATCCGTCACGGCATGGCATCGGCCGGCCGCTACCTCAACATCCACGTGCGGATCCCCGACCGGCCGGGCGGGCTCGCCCGACTGCTCGGTGAGCTCGCCGATGCCGGCGCCAACGTGCTCGAGGTCGTGCACCAGCGCACGTCGATCTCGCTCAGCGTCGACGAGGTCGAGGTCCACGTGCAGGTCGAGACGAGGGGCCCCGAACATGCAGCAGCCGTGCTCGCCAGGCTGCGCGAGCACGGCTACCAGGTGGACGCTGTCTAGCCCGTGTAGGGGACCGCGTCGACGATCTCGACCTTGAGCGTCTTGCCGTTCGGGGCGACGTACTGGACGGCGTCGCCCTTGCGCTTGCCGGTGATCGCCGCGCCCAGCGGGGACTGCGGCGAGTAGACCTCGAGCGCGTCGTCGTCACCCTTCATCTCGCGCGCGCCGAGCAGGAACTTCTCCTCGTCGTCGTCGCCGACGAAGCGGTAGGTGACGACCATGCCGGGCTCGACGATGCCGTCGTCCGGGGGCGTCTCGCCGACCTGCGCGCGCTTGAGCATGTCCTCGAGCTGGGCGATCCGACCGTCGAGCTTGCCGAGCTCCTCGCGGGCCGCGTGGTAGCCGCCGTTCTCCTTCAGGTCGCCCTCGTCGCGGGCCTCGCTGACCTTCTGGACGACCGCGGCGCGTCCGGGTCCGCGCAGCTCCTCGAGCTCTGCCTGCAGCTCGTCGTACTTCGCCTGGGTCAGCCAGACAGCGGCGCGCTCATCAGCCTGCGTCATGAGCAGTCACTCCTGTGTCAGTGGTGTGCGGAAAAGGTGGTCTGTCGCTCTCTCGGCTCGCACGGGATGGCTCGACCGCGGCCCGCAGAGAAGGATCAAGCCTAGCAAGTGCCGGCGGCGGGAGCGGTCAGTCGGTGCAGCGGACCAGCGTGGCCGTCGTCGCCCGGCGGGCGACGAGCACGCCGCCGGCCGCCAGACCGGCCACCCGGCCGCGCCGCCGGTCCCGGCCGTAGCGGTGCGCGAGCGAGTCCGCCGACGGGTCCGTCGATGGGGCCGGTATTTCCGTGGGGTCGCTCACGGGCTCGATCCTAGGATGGTCGCCATGTCCGAGCCCGGGGAGTCCCGCCTCCGTCTGATGCACGTGCACGCCCACCCCGACGACGAGTCGAGCAAGGGCGCGGCGACCACCGCCAAGTACGTCGCCGAGGGGGTCGACGTCCATGTCGTGACCTGCACCGGTGGCGAGCGCGGCTCGGTCCTGAACCCGAAGATGGATCGCCCCGACGTCCTCGCCAACATCACCGAGATCCGCCGCCAGGAGATGGAGCGGGCGCGGGAGATCCTCGGCGTCACCCAGGACTGGCTCGGCTTCGTGGACTCCGGCTGGCCGGAGGGCGATCCCAAGCCGCCGTTGCCGGAGGGCTGCTTCGCCCTCGTGCCGCTGGAGGAGTCGGCCGCCCCCCTGGTGCGGCTGATCCGGTCGTTCCGGCCGCACGTGCTGACGACGTACGACGAGCACGGCGGCTACCCGCACCCCGATCACATCCGCTGCCACGAGGTGTCGATGTACGCCGTCGATGCGGCGGCCGACCCCGACCGCTATCCCGAGGCCGGCCCGCCGTGGCAGGTCTTGAAGGTCTACTACCAGCACGCGTTCAACCGCCCTCGGATCGAGGCATTGCATGCCGAGATGCTGCGCCGCGGGCTCGAGTCGCCGTATGAGGACCGGCTCAAGGAGTGGAAGCCCGACCCGGCGCACGACGCGCGGATCACGACCCGGGTGGAGTGCGCCGAGTACTTCCCGGTGCGCGACCGGGCCCTGATCGCCCATGCGACCCAGATCGACCCGGACGGGCCGTGGTTCCACGTGCCGCTCGACGTGCAGCGGTCGGTGTGGCCTACCGAGGACTACGAGCTGGTCCGGAGCACCGTCGAGTCCGAGCTGCCGGAGGACGACCTGTTCGCCGGGATCAGGGCACCTGCGACACTGGAGTCATGAGCGCTCTTGTCGTGCACCTGACCGGCCTGGTGGGCGGCTTCGCCGCACTCGCCGACAAGCCCCCGTCGGAGGACCAGATCGGCACCGGCGCGGCGTACCTCGTGCTGTTCGTCCTGCTCGCCGGAGCGGTCGCATTCCTCGGCTTCAGCCTGAACAAGCAGCTGCGCAAGACCCGGGCCAACGCCGAGGCGGGCGTCTTCGACAAGAAGGACGACCGCCCGCACCCGCAGGCCTGAGATGGCCACCGAGCACGGAGCCGGCGGAGTGACCGAGCTGCGGGTGTCGATCACGGTCGCGGACTTCGAGCGGCTGCGGGCCTTCTACCGCGACAGCGTCGGGCTCACCGAGACCCAGTCGTGGGAGTTCAACGGCCACGGTGTCGTCTTCGACGCCGGCCGAGCCACGATCGAGCTGATCGACGAGGAGCACGCGGCCTTCGTCGACGAGGTCGAGGTCGGCGGACCCGCGCACACCGGCGGCATCCGGCTCGCGCTCGCGGTGCCGGACGCGGAGGCTGCGGCCGCCCGCCTCTCCGACGGCGGTGCCGAGCCGCTGGCCGACGCGCGCGAGACGCCGTGGGGCGACATCAACGCACGGACCCGGCCCCCCGAGGGCCCCCAGCTCACGCTGTTCTCGACGCCCGGCTGACCGCCGGTTTGCGGCCCGGCCTGCGGGGTACGGACGGCCACGGGAGAGATCTAGGGCACGCTCGGGAGTGCCGCCGTTCCATCGAGTTGGGCCCAATCCGGGGGGCCGTAGGAGAGTCATGTCCTTCGGCACACTGAGAACCTGGCGACCCTGGTCGCCCATCGTTGCGCTGTTGTGGGCCGTGGCGACGATCGCCGTCGCCGGCGCCGCCCAGGCAGCTGATTCCCACGGCACCGACCACCAGTCGTCGGTCGCCACCGCCGCGACGTCGGACGCCGGATCGCAGGCGTCACCGTCTGAACCCAGGCCGGCCCCACCACCCGCCGCCGCTGACCATCCGGCCGCTCCGTCCGGCAACGGCGGTGGCGGCACCACGAAGCACCAGGTCACGCAGCCCGTGACTCCTCAGCCGATCAGCAATGCCGATGCCAACACCGGCGGTGCGAACGGGCAGTGCCCGGGCGGACCGTACTGCTCGACGACCGACGGGACCGCGTCGGCCAACGGCAACGGCGGCGGTCAGGCAACCGGCAAGCCGTGCGCGGGTTGCGTCGGCAAGGCCGACAACAAGAACCCGCACGGCCAGATGCCGAACGCGTCCGACCACAACGCCGGCTACGAGTGCGACACCAACCACGGCATCGCCAAGGGCAACCCGGCACACAGCGGCTGCACCACGGCCACCCAGCCCGGCTGCGTGCCGGCGGATGCGCCACCGTGCGTGACCCCTGAGTGCGTGCCGGCCGGCGCACCGCCGTGCGTGCCGATGCCGCCGGAGTGCGTGCCTGCTGGCGCACCGCCGTGCGTCCCGGCGCCGCCCTGTGTGACGGGGTGTGTCTCGCCACCGCTCGTCGGCTCCGCTGCACCGAACGCGCCGGCGAACGCTGTGTCGCCGTCAGAGGTGGTCGCGACGGTCCTGCCGAACACCGGTGCCCCGGCCGGTCTCGTCTGGCTGGTCGCGGCGGCGATCGCCAGCATCCTCGCCGGTACGACGCTCCTGCGACGCGGTGGCCGGGCCCCGCTCGCGCGGAGCTGACCGGCAGACCGGCTGGACCGGCGGTCGGCGGGGGCGCCCGGACTCAGGCTCCCGCCGGCCGCTCCAGGGGGAGGGAAGGTCGAGGGACCTGCGCAGGCGCGCAGGTCCCTCGACGTCGCCGTGTCAGTCGCCGGCGTACGCCGGGACGGGGGGTTCGGGCTCCGGCGCGGGCTGCTCCGAGTGCCGGTGCGACTGCTCGATCCGCAGCAGGCGCGCGACGCTGTCCGGCAGGTACCAGTTCCACGAGCCGAACAGCGACACCAGCGACGGCACCAGCAGCGAGCGGACGATGGTGGCGTCGAGCAGGATGCCGAAGCCCAGGGCCGTCGCCAGGATCTTCAGGTCGGTGCCCGGCCCGGAGGCCAGCGCCGCGAACGCCAGGAACAGGATCAGGGCAGCGCTGGTCACGAGTCGCCCGGTGCGCCCGATGCCCTCGATGACGGCGTCGTTGGTCGAGG
>JAEKKP010000218.1 GCA_019510315.1 Propionibacteriales bacterium | reverse complement strand
GTGCGGTGACCGGCGACGGCCTGGACGTCGACTCGCTCCCGTTCTCATTGAAGGTCCTGCTCGAGAACCTGCTGCGCACCGAGGACGGCGCGGACATCACCGCCGACGACATCCGCGCGCTGGCCGGGTGGGACGCCGATGCGCAGCCGGACAAGGAGATCCAGTTCACGCCTGCGCGGGTGATCATGCAGGACTTCACCGGTGTGCCCTGCGTCGTCGACCTGGCGACGATGCGCGAGGCGATGGCCGAGCTCGGTGGCGACGCCACGAAGATCAACCCGCTCGCTCCGGCCGAGATGGTGATCGACCACTCCGTGATCGCCGACGTCTTCGGCACGCCGGAGTCGTTCGAGCGCAACGTCGAGATCGAGTACGAGCGCAACCGGGAGCGCTACCAGTTCCTGCGCTGGGGCCAGGGTGCGTTCGACGACTTCAAGGTCGTCCCGCCGGGCACCGGCATCGTGCACCAGGTCAACATCGAGCATCTCGCGCGCGTGGTCATGGTGCGCGATGGCGTGGCGTACCCGGACACCTGTGTCGGCACGGACTCGCACACCACGATGGTCAACGGCATCGGCGTGGTCGGCTGGGGCGTCGGCGGCATCGAGGCCGAGGCGGCGATGCTCGGCCAGCCGGTCTCGATGCTGATCCCGCGCGTCGTCGGCTTCAAGCTCTCCGGCGAGCTGCCCGCAGGCTCGACCGCGACCGACCTGGTGCTCACGATCACGGAGATGCTGCGCAAGCACGGTGTCGTCGGCAAGTTCGTCGAGTTCTACGGCGAGGGCGTCTCCGCCCTGCCGCTGGCGAACCGCGCCACGATCGGCAACATGAGCCCGGAGTTCGGCTCGACGATCGCGGTCTTCCCCGTGGACGAGGAGACCGTCAAGTACCTCCGGCTCACCGGCCGCACCGAGGAGCAGCTCGCGCTCGTGGAGGCCTACGCCAAGGAGCAGGGGCTCTGGCACGACCCCGCTGCCGAGCCGCGGTTCTCCGAGCGGCTCGAGCTCGACCTCGCGACGGTGGTCCCGTCGATCGCCGGGCCGAAGCGTCCCCAGGACCGGATCCAGGTCACCGACGCGAAGCAGGCGTTCCGCGGCTCGCTCGCCGACTACGTGGCCGGTGACGAGGAGGGGTACGACGAGGCGGTCGCCGAGTCCTTCCCGGCCTCCGACCCGCCGTCCAACGGTCACGGCGAGTCCGACCCGAGCGACCACCTGTCGGCCGCTCCGAAGGACGGCGGCCGGCCCAGCGACCCGGTCGAGGTGACGCTGGCCGACGGCACCAGGTTCACGCTCGACCACGGCGCCGTGACCATCGCCGCGATCACGTCGTGCACCAACACCTCGAACCCGTCGGTGATGATCGGCGCCGCACTGCTCGCGAAGAAGGCCGTCGAGAAGGGTCTGAAGAGCAAGCCGTGGGTGAAGACGACGCTGGCCCCTGGCTCGAAGGTGGTCTCCGACTACTACGAGCGGGCCGGCCTCACGCCGTACCTGGACAAGCTCGGGTTCAACCTCGTCGGCTACGGCTGCACCACCTGCATCGGCAACTCGGGACCGCTCATCCCCGAGGTGTCCGCCGCGGTGAACGAGAAGGACCTGTCGGTCGTCTCGGTGCTCTCCGGCAACCGCAACTTCGAGGGCCGGATCAACCCCGACATCAAGATGAACTACCTTGCGTCCCCGCCGCTCGTTGTCGCCTACGCGCTCGCGGGGTCGATGGACGTCGACCTCTACACCGACCCGCTCGGGCAGGACCAGGACGGCAACGACGTCTTCCTCGAGGACATCTGGCCGTCGCCGGCCGAGGTGGAGGAGACCATCGCCGGCGCGATCACGGCCGAGATGTTCACGAACGACTACGCCGACGTGTTCGCCGGCGACGAGCGCTGGCAGTCGCTGCCCACCCCGGAGGGCAACACCTTCGCCTGGGACCCCGACTCGACGTACGTGCGCAGGGCGCCGTACTTCGACGGCATGCCCGACGAACCGACTCCCGTCACCGACATCGACGGTGCGCGGGTGCTGCTCAAGCTCGGCGACTCCGTCACCACCGACCACATCTCGCCGGCCGGTGCCATCAAGAAGGACTCCCCGGCGGGCACCTACCTCTCCGAGCACGGTGTCCAGCAGCGCGACTTCAACTCCTACGGCTCGCGCCGCGGCAACCACGAGGTGATGATCCGCGGCACGTTCGCCAACATCCGGCTGCGCAACCAGCTCGCCCC
>JAEKKP010000060.1 GCA_019510315.1 Propionibacteriales bacterium | reverse complement strand
GCACAGCAGCACCCGGCCGTCGGTCGCGCGGATCAGCATCTGGCTGATCGCGCGCTTGCGGGGCAGGAAGGAGTTGAGCAGTCGGCGGAATCCCATCGGCTCCTCCACGGGGGTGTCGTCGACGAGCCGGGCGTAGACGATCCGGTCGGCACCACCCTCGACCTGGCGGGCCACGCCCTCGCGCATCAGGCCGGAGAACGTCGCGACCCGCTGCGCGATCTCGTCCTCGGGGTCGACGAGTGCCTCCACGCGGCGGTGGCCCTCGCTGAAGCCCTCGGCGAGCGCGGTGCGGACGGCCTCGACGGTCGGGCCGAGGCCCTCGGCCTGCAGGTCCGCCGACCAGGTGAGGCGGACGACGCCGGGGGCGATCGGGGTCAGCTCTGCGGGCACGCGGTCAGCCTAGAGGGCAGGGGTTGCGTTCGCCTCCGAGGTCGCCAGGTCTCGACTGATCGCTCGCAAGCTCGCTGCTCGACCACCATCGGCTGGGTTTCGACAGGCTCAACCACCGGTGGTCGTGGTGGCGGGGGCGAGCCAGAGGGTGGCCAAGGGTGGCAGCCGGAGGGTCGCGCTGGCCGGCTGGCCGTGGTGCGGGTCGGAGTGGGCGGTGACCGTGCCGAGGTTGCCGATGCCCGAACCGCCGTACGTGTCGGCGTCGGTGTTGACGACCTCGTTCCAGCTGCCCGCGAACGGCAACGGCACGCGGTAGTGCTCGTGCGGCATCCCGGAGAAGTTGCAGATGCAGACCAGCGCTTCGCCCTGGTTGCCCCAGCGCACGAACGCGATCACGTTGGCGGCCGCGTCGTCGGCGATCAGCCAGGTGAACCCGCCGGGGATGTGGTCCTGGGTCCACAGCGCCGGGCTGGCGGAGTACGTCGCGTTGAGGTCGCGCACGAGCTGCTGCACGCCCGCGTGGTCGCGGTCCTGGAGCAGCCACCAGTCCAGCTCGCGTCCCTCGGCCCACTCCTGCTCCTGGGCGAACTCCGTGCCCATGAACAGCAGCTGCTTGCCGGGATGCGCCCACTGGTAGCCGAGGAAGGCACGGACGCCGGCGAGCTGCTTCCACCGGTCGCCGGGCATCTTGCGCAGCAGCGAGCCCTTGCCGTGCACGACCTCATCGTGGCTGATCGGCAACACGTAGCGCTCGGACCACGCGTAGACGAGGCTGAACGTGAGCTGGCCGTGGTGGTGCGAGCGGTACATCGGGTCACGCTGCACGTAGCTCAGCGAGTCGTGCATCCAACCCATGTTCCACTTCAGCCCGAAGCCGAGGCCGCCCTCGTGCGTCGGCGCGGTGACGCCGGGCCACGACGTCGACTCCTCCGCGATCACCAGGCCGCCCGGCACGTGGTCGTCGACCGCCCGGTTGAGGTCCTGCAGGAACGCCACGGCCTCGAGGTTCTCGCGTCCGCCGTGCACGTTGGGGCTCCACTGGCCGGCACCGCGCGAGTAGTCGAGGTAGAGCATCGAGGCGACCGCGTCGACCCGCAGCGCGTCGACGTGGAACTCCTCCATCCAGTACAGCGCGTTGGCGATCAGGAAGTTGCGCACCTCGAGCCGGCCGAAGTTGAACACGAGCGTGCCCCAGTCGGGGTGCTCGCCGCGCAGCGGGTTGGGGTCCTCGTAGAGCGGCGTGCCGTCGAAGCGGGCCAGCGCGAACTCGTCCTTGGGGAAGTGCGCCGGCACCCAGTCCAGGATGACCCCGACGCCGGCCTGGTGGAGCCGGTCGACCAGGCGGCGGAAGCCGTCGGGATCGCCGAAGCGTGACGTCGGGGCGTAGTACGACGTGACCTGGTAGCCCCAGGAACCGCCGAACGGGTGCTCCATCACCGGCAGCAGCTCGACGTGGGTGAAGCCCATCTCGACGACGTAGTCGACGAGCGCGTCGGCCAGCGCGTCGTACCCGTACCAGGAGCCGTCGAGGTGCTTGCGCCACGAGCCGAGGTGCACCTCGTAGACCGACATCGGCCGGGCGGGGTCGGACAGGCCGGGGCGCGCCGCCATCCACGCGTCGTCGGCCCAGGTGTGCTGGCTGTCGAAGACGACCGAGTGCTGCTCAGGAGGTACGCCGGTGTGCTGGGCCATCGGGTCGGCCTTGTCGCGCCACTCGCCGTCGGCACCCGCGATGACGAACTTGTAGCGGGCACCGGACTTCACGCCCGGGACGACGAGCTCCCAGACACCCGACTCAGGTCGACGCGACATCGGCATGGTCGAGCGGTCCCAGCCGTTGAAGTCGCCGATCAGGCGGACCTCGCGGGCGTTGGGCGCCCACACGGAGAACCTGGCGCCGTCGCCGTGGAGCTGCGCGCCGAGGGCCTCCCACAGCCGGTGGTGCTTGCCCTCGCCGATCAGGTGCAGGTCGAGGTCGCCCAGGGGCGAGACCAGCGGGGTGCCGTCGGGCTGCATGCGCTCCTTGTGCTCACGCGGCTCCGGCAAGGTGAGCGGGCGCTCCTGGTCGGGGACGTTCGGTGCGGGTCGGGTCATCGGGACTCCGTGCCTGAGATCGAGACGGCGTACTCGGTGATGCCGTCCGCGAGCCGGGTCAGCGCGGCGAGCGGGATCTCGACCCAGCCCGGCCGGTTGCGGATCTCGTAGACGGCTTCGTAGACGGCCTTGTCGGCGACGTAGGCGGTGACGAGCGCGAGCTCGTCGCCGGTCAGCGCTTCGTCGCGCTGCTCCACGTAGCCGTCGAGGAACGCCGTGGTGTTGCGTGCCACCCACTCGTTGGCGCGATAGGCGATCTGCGCCGCCTCGTCGTCATCGGTGGGCGAGAGGTCGCGCGCCACCGCGCGGGCGGCGTAGTCGAAGGAGCGCAGCATGCCGGCCACGTCGCGCCACGGCGAGTCGGGCAGCTGTCGCTCGCCGAGCTCCTTCGCGGGCTCGCCCTCGAAGTCGACGAGCTTCCAGCCGAGCGAGGTGCGCAGCGTCTGCCCGAGGTGGAGATCTCCGTGGATCCGCTGCGCCCGCTGACCGCCGGAGACGCCGGCGATCGCGTCGAACCGCTGGACGAGGGCCGGTCGGTGCTCGGCCAGGTCCGGTACGACGTCCAGCGCGGCCGTCAGCCGTTCGCGCATGCCCTGGGCGGTCGCCCCGAGGTCGAGCGGGGCGGTCGGGAACTCCTCGGCGAGCAGCTCGTGGACCTCGGCGACCGCCGCGCCCAGGCGGTGGGCCTCGGCGGCGAAGTCACCGCCGACCTCGTCGGCGTGGAGGTCGCCCTCGGCGAAGAGGTTGCGGGCACTGACCAGGGCCAGGTCCCAGCCGTCGCTCGCGGTGCGCAGGAACTGCTGCAGCATCGCGAGGCGGAGGTCGTCGGCGACCACGTAGCCGTAGAGGTGTGCGACGTGGGTGCTGCCGGCTCGGGTGAGGGCCTCGTGGATCTCGATGTCGGGGTTGCTGCCGGGGGTGACCCGGCGGAACAGCTTCATGAGGCTGTCCTCGCCGAAGGCCACCGAGGAGTTGCTCTGCTCACCGGAGAAGAGCGTGGAGTGCGACTCGAGGTCGAGCTCGCGCTCGTCGGTGCGGTGGAAGGCGCCGCGCGGCTTCGACGCGGACGCCTCCGCGAACGCCGCCAGCCAGCCTTGCATCGCCTCGCGGTCGTGGACGGCGTCGTAGTGGAACCGGTCGTCCCACTCGCCGATCAGGGCGTGGCCGATGCGGTCCTGCGGATCGTCGTACGACGAGATGGGCACCTGGTAGAGGTCGCTGCCACCGTCGCTGTAGCTGACCGTGACCAGGGTCGTGACGACGCCGTCGGCCAGCGGGACCTCGCGGACCTCGGTGACCTCGAAGTCGCGGCCCTTGCCGCCGAACCACCGCGCCTCGCCGACGAAGGCCGTGAGGGACCAGGTGCGGGAGTGCTCATGCGTCATCGGAATCACCAACTTCCGGCTCGGGGAGCCGGATCCAGTAGAAGCCGTAGGCCCCGAGGGTGAGCAGGTACGGCAGCTCGCCGATCTGCGGGAAGCGGACGCCGCCGAGCAGCTCGATCGGCACCACGCCCTCCCAGCGGCGCAGGTCGAGCTCGACCGGCTGCGGGAACCGCGACAGGTTGTTGACGCACAGGACGGCGTCGGTGGCCTTGCCGCCCTCCTCGGTGGCGTAGGTGTACTCCCGGACGTAGGACAGCACCGACGGGTTCGAGCCACCGAGGTCGGAGAAGTCGCCCAGCCCGAAGCAGGGATGCTGCTTGCGCGCGTGGATCATCCGCCGCGTCCAGTGCAGCAGGGAGGAGGAATTGTCCAGCTCGGCTTCGACATTGACCGACTGGTACCCGAAAACCGGGTCCTGGATCGCCGGCAGGTGCAGGCGGCCCGGCGTGGCGATCGAGAAGCCCGCGTTGCGGTCCGACGTCCACTGCATCGGCGTACGGACGCCGTCACGGTCACCGAGCCAGATGTTGTCGCCCATGCCGATCTCGTCGCCGTAGTACAGCACCGGGGAGCCGGGCAGCGAGAGCAGGAGCGCGGTGAACAGCTCCATCCGGTTCATGTCGTTGTCGAGCAGGGGAGCCAGCCGGCGCCGGATGCCGATGTTGGCCTTCATCCGGGGGTCGAAGGCGTACTCCGACCACATGTAGTCGCGGTCCTCGTCGGTGACCATCTCGAGGGTCAGCTCGTCGTGGTTGCGCAGGAAGATGCCCCACTGGCAGCCGTCGGGGATCGGCGGCGTCTGCTCCATGATCTCGGAGATCGGGAACCGCGACTCGCGGCGGACCGACATGAAGATCCGCGGCATCACCGGGAAGTGGAACGCCATGTGGCACTCGTCGCCGCCGACCGTCGGGTCGCCGAAGTACTCCACGACGTCGGTCGGCCACTGGTTGGCCTCGCACAGGAGCACGGTGCCGGGGTAGGTGTCGTCGACGAAGCGCCGCACCCGCTTGAGGAACTCGTGGGTCTCCTTGAGGTTCTCGCCGTTGGTCCCCGGCCGCTCGTAGAGGTAGGGCACCGCGTCGAGCCGAAAGCCGTCGAGCCCCATGTCCAGCCAGAAGGACATCGCCTCGAAGATCGCGTCCTGGACCTTCGGGTTGTCGAAGTTGAGGTCGGGCTGGTGGGAGAAGAAGCGGTGCCAGAAGTACTGCTGGCGCACCGGGTCCCAGGTCCAGTTCGACGGCTCGGTGTCGACGAAGATGATCCGCGCCTCTTCGTAGAGCTCGTCGGTGTCGGACCAGACGTAGAAGTCGCCGTACGGGCCGTCGGGGTCGCTGCGGCTGGCCTGGAACCACGGGTGCTGATCGCTCGTGTGGTTCATGACGAAGTCGATGATCACCCTGATGCCGCGAGAGTGCGCCGCGTCGAGGAAGGCGTGGAAGTCCTCGACCGTGCCGCACTCGGGAAGGATGTTGGTGAAGTCGGCGACGTCGTAGCCGCCGTCGCGCAGGGGAGAGGTGAAGAACGGCGGGATCCACAGGCAGTCGACCCCCAGCCAGTGCAGGTAGTCGAGCTTCTCGGTGAGGCCGCGGAAGTCCCCGACGCCGTCACCGTCGGAGTCCTTGAAGCTGCGCACCAGCACCTCGTAGAACACCGCGGTCTTGAACCACTCGGGTTCGACGGAGATCGTGCTCGCCTCGTCGTGACCTACCGCCTCCGTCAAACCCTGCTCCTCACACTGAAGACGTGCGCTACCTCGACAGCGGGGTCGAGCCTGACGTAGTTGTCGGCGCCCCAGACCCAGGTCTGGTCGCTGATCTCGTCGTGGACGTCGAACCGCGCGTCGGGCGGGAGCCCCAGCGCGGCGAGGTCCAGGTGGGCCATGGTCGCGTGCGCGCCGTGCGGGTCGACGTTGACGACGACGAGGACGATGTCTCGCTCCCCGGTGGTCGAGCTTGTCGAGACCTTGCTGAACACGACGATGCTCGGGTCCTCGCTGGAGTGGACCGTGAGGTTGCGCAGCTGCTGCAGCGCAGGGTGGGCGCGGCGGATCGCGTTGAGCCGGGTCAGGTACGGCGCCAGCGACCGTCCCTCGGCCTCGGCGGTCTCCCAGTCGCGGATCCGGATCTGGTACTTCTCCGAGTCGAGGTACTCCTCGCTGCCGGGTCGCAGGGCCATCCGCTCGCAGAGCTCGTAGCCGGCGTAGACGCCCCAGCTCGGTGACCCGGTGGCCGCGAGCACGGCGCGGATCTTGAACGCCGGCGGGCCGCCGTACTGGAGGAACTCGTGGAGGATGTCGGGGGTGTTGACGAAGAAGTTGGGCCGCAGCACATGGGCGGTCTCGTGGGCCACCTCGTCGAAGTAGCTCTCGATCTCCTCGCGGGTGTTGCGCCAGGTGAAGTACGTGTAGCTCTGGTGGAAGCCGACCTGGGCGAGCGCCTTCATCATCGGCGGCTTGGTGAACGCCTCGGAGAGGAACAGCACGTCGGGGTCGGTCTCGCGGATCTCGTCGAGGAGCCGGTCCCAGAACGCGACCGGCTTGGTGTGCGGGTTGTCGACCCGGAAGATCCGCACGCCGTGCTTCATCCAGTGCCGGACGATGCGCAGGACCTCTTGGTAGATCCCCTCGGGGTCGTTGTCGAAGTTGACGGGGTAGATGTCCTGGTACTTCTTCGGCGGGTTCTCGGCGTACGCGATGGAGCCGTCGGCGCGGGTGGTGAACCACTCCTGGTGCTTCTTGACCCACGGGTGGTCGGGCGCGGCCTGGAGGGCGAGGTCGAGCGCCACCTCGAGGCCCACCTGCTTCGCGCGGCGGACGAAGGCGTCGAAGTCGCGGAGCTTGCCGAGGTCGGGGTGGATCGCGTCGTGGCCACCCTTCTTCGAGCCGATCGCCCACGGCGAGCCGACGTCGTCGGGTCCGGGGGTGAGCGTGTTGTTCTTGCCCTTGCGGTTGACCTCGCCGATCGGGTGGATCGGCGGCAGGTAGATCACGTCGAAGCCCATCGCCGCGACCGCGTCGAGGCGCTCGGCGGCGGTCTTGAAGGTGCCGCTGTGCACCGTGCCGTCGGCGTCGGCGTACGCGCCCTCGGAGCGCGGGAAGAACTCGTACCAGCTGCTGTACAGGGCCCGCTCGCGGTCGACCTGCAGCGGGTAGGGGCCCTCGACGGTGAGCAGGTCTCGCAACGGATGGGCCTTGAAGATCGCGATGAGCTCGGCGCTCTCCGCCACGGCGAGCCGGGCCTCGACAGGCCGAGAGTCGTCGTCGAGCGCCTTCATCGCGGCGCTGACCGTCTTCTTGGCGGCGGTCAGGGCCTTCCTGGCGGGGTTGCCCTTCGCCTCGGTCTGGTCGAGCTGGCCGAGCAGGCGCTCGAGCAGGAGCACGCCCTCGGTGAACATCAGTGCGACATCGACCTCGGCGCGGATCTTGATCCCGGCGTCGTGCGACCACGTCGCAAGCGGGTCGCTCCACGACTGGACGGCGA
This sequence comes from Propionibacteriales bacterium, assembly GCA_019510315.1. Taxonomy (GTDB): domain Bacteria; phylum Actinomycetota; class Actinomycetes; order Propionibacteriales; family Nocardioidaceae; genus Marmoricola. The sequence goes on along the minus strand of JAEKKP010000060.1, from coordinate 976 downwards.
AGGTCCAGGCCCCGGAGGAGTCGGCGGCGACGGTCGCCGTCATCCGGCTGACCTCCTCGGGCACCTCGTGCATCCGCACCGGCGCGCGGGGTACGCCGTCCGGCCCGGTCAGCACGACATCGGCGCCGAGCTGGTCGTGGCCCTCGCGGAAGACGAGCGCGGTCACCGGGAACTCCTCGCCGACGACCGCCTTGGCCGGATAGCGCCCGTGCTCGACGACGGGTGTCACGTCGAGGACTGGAATGCGGCCGACCATGGTCTCCACCTTTGCGAATCGAGACGAATCACGCAAACAAGCACGTTGACCGATGAGCGGGGGCGCCGGTCAGCGGTCGACGGGTACGTGCCCGAGCAGCGGGGAGACATTCGGGCGCCAGCCCGTGCGCGGTCGATCGGCGCGGGCACGGTGCGGCGTCAGTGCTGTGGCGGGCGCCAGTCGCCGGGCGGACCGTCCGGGTGCTGCTCCATGCCGGTGCGCAACCGTGCTGCGAAGGCGTCGAATTCGTGGCGCGGCCACCCCTCGGGCGGCGCCGAGGTGCCGAGCCGGGTCACGCGCGCGCCGCTCAGCGGAGCAGGGACCTCCGGGGCCGGCCCTCCGAACCTCGCCTCGATCTCTCCCAGCCATGCTTCGGCTGCCGCGACGTCGCCTCGCAGCCACAGCGCGGCCGTGAGGAGTGGGGTACGCCGCCAGGGGCCGTTGCCGTCCCGGAGCTCGTAGACGACGGCGTCGAGGCTGGTCCTCTTCTGCATCCAGGGGAGACCGACCTCGCGCGCCGCGGCGGCCACCTCTCCGAACACCCGCTGGTTGCCGTCGAGCGCCTCGGACGCGACCAGCCAGCGGTCACCCTCCAGCGCACCGGGTCCGTCGAGCAGAGTGACGAGCTTGCAGCGGATGGTGGCCTCGGGATAGGGGCTCCTGAACTCTGACCCGGTGAGGGCGCGCGCGAGTGCGTTGACCCGCTCGTGGATCACGCCG
>JAEKKP010000233.1 GCA_019510315.1 Propionibacteriales bacterium | reverse complement strand
ATCGCGTATGGCTACCTGCCTCGTCGCTACCCGCTCAGTGCCTACCAGACGGTGTTCGCCACCACACCGGGGAGCGCGGAGATGCCGTCCGCTGCGCGGCCGTTCACGCACGGGCTCGTGACCCGGCTGGTGTCGAAGGGCGTCGCGATCGCGCCCATCACCTTGCACACCGGTGTCTCGTCGCAGGAGGCCGGCGAGGCACCGCAGGCAGAGCGGTTCCGGGTGCCCGACCCCACGGCACGGCTGGTCAACGCCGTCCGGGCGGGCGGTGGGCGCGTGGTCGCCGTCGGTACGACGGTCACGCGGGCGCTCGAGTCCGCGGTCGCTGCGGACGGCAGCGTGGTCGAGCGGAGCGGCTGGACCGAGCGGGTCGTCACGCCGGCCGACCCGCCGCGGGTCGTCGACGGGCTGGTCACCGGGTGGCACGACCCGCACGCGTCGCACCTGCTCCTGGTCGAGGCCGTCGCCGGTCGCGAGCTCACCCAGCGGGCCTACGAGGCTGCCGTGGCCGCGGAGTACCTGTGGCACGAGTTCGGGGACACCGCACTGCTGCTGCCCTAGGTGTGCTCAGACCGCGATGTGGGTGACCTCGGCCTCGATCCGGCGCCGCGGCACCAGCTCGACGACGAGCATCGCGGCCAGCACCATGGCGCCACCGAGCAGCATCCGCAGCGTGACCGACTCGCCACCGAGGAGCACGGCGAAGAACGCCGCGAACACCGGCTCCATGCTCATGATGATCGCCGAGCGGGTCGGTGGCAGGTGGGCCTGCGCCCAGGTCTGTCCGAGGAGCGCGGCCGCGCCGGCGAACAGCGCCATGTAGACCACGGCGAGCCAGTCGCCGGCGCGGTCCGGCAGCGTGATCCCGTCGGGCACGGCGGCGACGAAGCAGATGCCCGCGATGACGAGACACTGCAGGATCGACATGCCGATCGCGTCCGACGGTGTCGACCAGGCGCCGAGGCCGACGATGTGCAGCGCGTAGATGACCGCGGCGACCAGGGTCAGCGCCTCGCCGTACCCGACGCTGAAGCCCTGGAGGGTGAGGACGGCCAGCCCGCAGACGGCGAGCGCGACCGCGACCCAGGTGAGGCCGCTGATCCGGGTGCGGAGGATGGCGGCCGCCAGCAGGGGCGTGCACACGACGTACAGACCGGTGATGAAGCCGGACACACTCGCCGCCGTGTGTGCCAGGCCGACGGTCTGCAGGATCTGGGCGACCCCGTAGAGCAGGCCGAGGACCAGCGCCCGCCGACGCAGCTCCGGCGTCAGCCGGGCGAGGGCGCGCGGAGCCAGGGCCAGCATCGCGGCACTGGCGATCGCGAACCGCACGGCAAGGAAGTCGACCGCCGGCACCCGGTCGAGCAGGTCGTGGATGAGGAAGAACGTCGACCCCCAGCAGGCCGTCATGGCCAGCAGCGTGAGGGTGGCAAGCAGTGCCAGCCGGCGCTCCCGGGCGGCGAGGAGCTCGGGCGTCATCGATCGCCCGCGAGCTCACGCAGCTTCTTCAGCAGCGGCAGGCAGGTCCCCGGTACGCCGCCGTCCCCGGACCCTGGGGTCTCGGCCACGAACGGCACGCCCTCCGTCGCCGGGTGGGCGAACAGCTCGAGGAAGGCCTCCTCGCCGACGTGGCCGTCGCCGATCCGCTCGTGGCGGTCGCGCAGCGATCCGCGCGGGTCCTTCGAGTCGTTGGCGTGGACCAGTCGCAGCCTGCCCGGCCCGGCGACCTCGACGAGCCGGTCGAGCGTGCGGGTCGCGCCGCCGGGCTCGTCGAGCGGCGCGCCGGCAGCGAACGCGTGGCAGGTGTCGAGGCAGATCCCGACGCGGGGGTGGCGGTCGAGGGCGTCGAGGTACGGCTCGAGCTCGTCGACCATCGAGCACAGGGATCGGCCCTGGCCCGCCGTCGGCTCGAGCAGCAGCCAGGGTCCGTCATCGGCCAGCCGGTCCAGCACGGGGAGAAGGCCCTCGCGCACCTGGTGCAGCGCGGCGTCGACCGCGCCGTCCTCGACACAGGATCCGGTGTGGACGACGACGCCCTCGGCGCCGAGGCGGGTGGCGCGACGCAGGTTGTGCTCGATGGTGGCGACAGATCGTTCGTAGGTGGCCGCGGTCGGCGACCCGAGGTTCACCAGGTAGGGCGTGTGCACGAAGCTGCGCAGACCGCGGTCCGTGCACGTCGTGCCGAACGCCTCGTCGATCGCCGGATCCCCGGCGCTGGGCGCCCAGCCACGGGGGTTGCCCACGAAGA
>JAEKKP010000059.1 GCA_019510315.1 Propionibacteriales bacterium | reverse complement strand
CCCGGGTGGTGCGCGAGGTAGCTCAGGTAGGCGGCGGTCACCGCCTGCCCGTCGGCCGCCGCGTTGGGGTCGCTGAACCCGAGCACGCTGACCGGGCCGGTCCAGTGGGCCGTCGGGTCGTAGAGGACGCTCCAGGTCTTCCACTCGTCGACGCGGTAGCCGGTGAGGATCCGCGCGGAGCTCTTCACGTCGTCCTCCGTGTAGCCCGACGCGCGGCCCACGGTGTGCAGCTCGAGGAGCTCGCGGCCGAGGTTCTCGTTCGGCGCCTTCTTCGTCGACACCGCGTTGCCGAGGTAGACGCCCATGGCGGGATGCGTGATCGCCGCCTGGAGGAGCGTGTCGAACCTGCCGAGCGCGTGGTCGCGGATCATCCGGCCGTAGTCGGAGCGGAACAGGCCCACGCCGTCCGCGTCCACCGGCACGTGCAGGTGGTGCTCCCAGAAGCTCGCCATCGTCTCGAGGACCTGTCGCTGCGAGTACATCCGGCGCAGCATCGACCAGCGCTCGTAGTTCGCGCTGGCCACCCACATGCCCTCCGTGCCGGCACGGTCGCGCGCCCAGAGCTCGTCCGTGCTGGCGAGCAGCGAGAACCACCACGACGAGGAGGCTGTGTAGAAGTCGTCGGGGATGCCGGCTGGGTCGAGCTGCCCGGCGAACCAGCGGTCGATCCCACCCGCAGCTGCGACCTCGTCGCCGAGAGTCGGGGACCAGCCACCGGTGAACCGCTCGAGGACCAGCAGGCTCCGCTCCTCGGGCACCAGCGGCGGCGTGATCACCACCGGTGGCGGCGTGGGCGTCGTGGCGTGGTGGTGGCGGTGGTGCTTGTGGCGACGCTTCTTCCGCCGCCGTCCCGTGGCGGCCGTCGCCTCCCCGGGAAGGCCGGCCACCAGCCCGGCCGACACCGTCGCGGTCGCCGCAGCGCCCACCGCCGCCCGGGCGAGCAACCGGCGCGAGAGGGCAGGCTCCTGAGCCGGCGGCTCCTCCGTCGTCTGGTGCATCGCGCCTCTGTCCGTTTCGACCCTTTTGACCCGGATTGACAGAATGGCGGAACACCGCGGACCGCGCAAGCGAATCCGCCCACAAGGTGGTCGAGCAGCGAGCCCAGCCACAAGGTGGTCGAGCAGCGAGCTTGCGAGCGATCAGTCGAGACCCGGTGAGGTACCTACGGACTCAACCACCGGCGAGCGCAGCGGGCCCCTGCACGTCGACCACGAGCGGGACCCCGGGTCGGTACGCCAGGTGGACGTACGACGGCGCGTCCAGCACGGCGTAGTGGGCGCGAGCCCCCGGCGCCAGGTGGCCGACGTCGTCGCGCCCGAGCGCCCGTGCGCCGCCGCGGGTCGCGGCCCAGAGCGCCTCGGCCGGCGTCATCCCCATCTCTCGGACGGCCAGCGCGACGCACAGCGGCATCGAGGAGGTGTAGCTCGAGCCGGGGTTGCAGTCGCTGGCCAGCGCCACCACGACACCGGCGTCGAGCAGCCGGCGGCCGTCGGGGTACGGCGACCGGGTGCTGAACTCGACACCGGGCAGCAGCGTCGCGACCGTGCCGGTGTCACCGAGCGCCGCGATGTCGTGGTCGTCCAGATAGGTGCAGTGGTCGACCGCGACCAGCTCGAGCTCGCAGGCGAGCTGGACGCCGGGACCGTGGCCGAGCTGGTTGGCGTGCAACCGGCCACCGAGGCCCTTCGCCCGCCCCGCCTCGAGGATCGTGCGCGCCTGGTCGGCGTCGAACGCGCCCTCCTCGCAGAACACGTCGATCCAGCGCGCGTGCTCGGCCGCCGCGTCGAGCATCGGGCCGGTGACCAGGTCGACGTAACCCGCGGGGTCGGCGGCGTACTCCTCGGGCACGACGTGCGCGCCGAGGAAGGTCGCCTCGTCGGTGAACACTCGCGCGATCGCCAGCGCGCGCGCCTCGTCGCGGACGGTCAGCCCGTAGCCGCTCTTGATCTCGACGGTGGTGGTGCCCTGGCGGCGCATCTCCGCGACGTGCCGGCCGACGTGGGCGGTCAGCTCCTCGTCGGACGCCGCACGGGTCGCGGCCACCGTGGTCCGGATCCCGCCGGCCGAGTACGGCGTACCGGCCATCCGCGCCGCGAACTCGGCGGAGCGGTCCCCCGCGAAGACGAGGTGGGAGTGGGAGTCGACGAAGCCGGGCAGCACCGCGCGCCCGCCGACGTCCTGGACGGCGTCTGCGTCCGGCGCGTCCGCAGCCGGCCCCACCCAGGCCACGCGGCCGCCCTCGACCACCAGCGCGGCATCGGTGAGCAGCCCGAGCGGAGAGCCGTCCCCCAGGGTGGGGTCGTTGGTGACCAGCTCGCCGATGTGGCGCAGCAGCAGGCTGGTCATGCGACGACGTCCGCCCCGGTTGCGGCGAACACGAGCGCCTCGGCGGTCGCGCCGGCACCCCGGGTCCGCCAGGTGTCGAGGCCGACCGTCACCAGGTCGGCACGTTGACCGACCGCGATCCGGCCGCCGTCGGCGAAGCCGAGCGACTCGTGCCCGTCGTACGTCGCCGCGGCCAACAGCTCGGCCGCCGACCAGTGCCCGCGCTGCCGGGTGGCCAGCCGCTCGTGCATCTCCACCCCCCGCATCTCCTCGAACAGGTCGATCACCGCGTGGCTGTCCGACCCGAGGGTGAGCCGCGAACCCGCGTCGTGCAGGAAGCGCGAGGGCCCGATCCCGTCGGCGAGGTCGCGCTCCGTGGTGGGGCAGAAGCAGGCGAAGGTGCCCGACTCACCGAGCAGCCGCACGTCGGTCTCCGTCAGGTGGGTGGCATGGACGGCGGTCGTCATCGGCCCGAGCACGCCGGCGTCCGCGAGCAGCTGGGTCGGCGTCACGCCGTACGCCGCGAGGCACTCCTCGTTCTCCGCGACCTGCTCCGACAGGTGCACGTGCAAGGGCGCGTCGTGCCTGCGGGCCCACCCTGCGACGACACCGAGCTGCTCGCGCGGGACCGCTCGCACCGAGTGGATCGCCGCGCCGACCCGCTCGTCGCCGAAGGCCTCGACACGCTCCGCCCACCGATCGGCGTCACCGTCGCTGAACCGCCGCTGCACCCCCTCCGGCTGCCGGCCGATGCCCGCCGCGAGGTAGCAGGTGTCCAGCAGCCGGATCCTGATCCCGGCCTCGTCGGCCGCGGCGAGCAGTGCCCTGCCCATCTCGTTGGGGTCGTCGTACGGCGTGCCGTCGGGCTGGTGGTGGAGGTAGTGGAACTCCCCGACGGCCGTGATCCCGGTCGCGCGCATCTCGGAGTACACCTCGACGGCGAGGTCCTTGTAGCTGTCGGGCGTGAGCTCCTCGGCGAGTCGGTACATCTGCTCGCGCCAGGTCCAGAAGCTCCCCCGCTCGGCCTGCGTGCGGCCCCGCAGCGCCCGGTGGAAGGCGTGCGAGTGGCAGTTGGCCAGGCCCGGCATCGTGATGCCAGCCACGGTCGTCGAGCCGGTCGAGACGCCTCCGACACTCGGCCCGGTCGAGACCCCGGCGATCAGGCCGTCCTCGACCGTGAGCAGCACGTCGTCCTCGACGCGGCCGTCCAGGAGGGCGTGCTCGAGGCGAAGGACGCTCACGACGCCAGCTCCTCGAGCGCGTCGGCGAGGGCGTCGACACCGGCATGGCAGTCGGCGATCTCGGCGTGCTCGGCAGGTGAGTGCGAGACGCCGGTCGGGTTGCGGACGAACAGCATGGCGGTCGGGATGCCGGCGGCCGACAGGATGCCGGCGTCGTGGCCGGCGGCCGTCGGTACGACGGGCCGGTCGCCGGCCAACCTCGCCGCCAGCGACGGGTCGAACTCCACGGCCGGCGACACCGACTCTGCCGTCACGACGAGTCCGGTGCCGTCGCGACCGGCACGGTCCTGCGCCTGCTTCTCGATCGCGCCGACCAGCGCGGCGAGGTCGACCTCGGTCCGGCACCGCGCGTCCAGCCAGGCGGTCACCCGCGACGGCACGGCGTTGGTGCCGTTGGGCGCGACCTCGACCCGGCCGAACGTGGCCCGCTGTCCCGCCAGCCGGGCCTGCTTGTTCGCCGCCAGGGCTGACATCGCGTAGGTCAGCATCGGGTCGTGCCGGTCCTCCATGCGGGTGGTCCCGGCGTGGTTCGCCTCGCCGGTGAAGTCGAAGCGGTAGCGCCCGTGCGGCCAGATCCCGCTGGCCACTCCGACCGGGGCCTCCCGGTCGACGAGGTCGCGGCCCTGCTCGACGTGCAGCTCGACGAAGCACCCGACCCGTTCGAGCCAATCACTCCGGCCCAACGCAGGCTCGAGGCCCGCCGCCGCCATCGCGTCCTCGACCCGTACGCCGTCCCGGTCGGTCAGCGATCGCGCCTGCTCGGGCGTCGTCGTGCCGGCCGCCAGCCGCGAGCCCAGGCAGGCCAGCCCGAACCGCGAGCCCTCCTCCTCGGCGAACGCTGCCACTGCTATTGGCCGGCCGGGCGCGAACCCTCGGTCGCGGAGCACGTCGATCGCTGCCAGCGCGGAGACCACACCGAGCGGTCCGTCGTACGCGCCGCCGTCGAGCACCGAGTCGAGGTGCGAGCCGGTGAGGACGGCGCCCCCGGTGGTGGAGCCTGTCGAGACCTCCCACCACCCCACCGTGTTGCCGTTGCCGTCGACCTCCACGCGCAGGTCCCGGGCCTCGCACTGCTCCACGAACCACGCCCGGCACTCGCGCTCGGCCGAGGTGAAGGGTTGCCGGAAGTACCCAGTCGTCGAGGCCGACCGCCCGACCGGCGCGAGGTCCGACCACATCCGGTCGAAGTCGTCAGGCATGCTGCGCCCGTTCATGGGCTCCGACATGCTGGGCGCCATGGAGTTCCAGGACGTCGTCGACCGCCGCCGGATGGTCCGCAACTACGCCGACCGTCCCGTCGATCGCGCGGTGGTCGACCGGGCCCTGCGCAACGCCACCCATGCGCCGAGCGCGGGCTTCAGCCAGGGCTGGGCGTTCCTGGTGCTCGACACCCCCGACGACGTGCGGCGGTGGTGGGAGGTGACCACCGAGCCTGGCGTCCTCGAGCAGCCGGATTCCTGGCTGGCCGGCATGATGAGCGCGCCGGTCGTGATCGTGCCGTGCTCGAGCAAGGCGGCATACCTGCGTCGCTACGCGGAGGCGGACAAGGGCTGGACCGATGAGGACGAGGGCCGCTGGCCGGTGCCGTTCTGGCACATGGACGCCGCGATGGCGTCGCTGCTCATCCTGCTGACCGCAGTCGACGCCGGCCTCGGTGGCTGCTTCTTCGGGATCCCGGGCGACCGTGAGCGAGCCGTCCGCGAGGCGTTCGGCATCGCCGCCGAGTTCGACCCGGTGGGCGTCATCACGCTCGGCCACCGGACCAGGGACTCCGGAGCCGTTGGGTCGCCCGCCCGCCGCCGCCGCAAGCCGCTCGACGCGGTCGTCCATCGCGGGCGCTGGTCGGATCGCTGACACATCAGCCAGTCCATCGGTCCGCGGTCCCGGGGTCAACGCGCGGGGCGGCGCGTCGGTCTCGGATGCCAGACAAGGACTCGCGGGTTTGAGACCTCGCATAACGGGCACCTAGCCGGGGATCGCTCAGCAAAGGAGCTCGAACATGATTGCGCTTGGACTGATCCTGTTGATCATCGGTCTCGTCGCCGGCATCCCCGTCCTGACCACGATCGGGGTGATCCTGCTGGTGGTCGGCCTGATCCTCAACCTCGTGCCGATCGGGGGCAGCACGCGCCGGGTCTGGTAGCGACGCACGGACCGTCTCGGGCCCCGCTCCCGGTGGAGCGGGGCCCGAGCGCGCCGTACCTCATCAACCCTGCGTACCTCATCAACCCGCCGGTACGACGCGCGCGCGCCCTTTAGTCTGGGCCCATGGGGATGAGGGTGGCGATCGTGCTCGCGCTGCCGCTGCTGCTGGCCGTCGGCGGCTGCGGCGACGGCGGCAGCAGCGACCCTGGCGCCGTCGGTCGCACCGTCCCCGAGCTCGACGGCACGTCCTGGGTGGCCACGGCCGTCACCGAGCACGGCCAGCCTCGCGCCCTGGTCGCGGGCAGCGAGCTGCGCGTGGAGTTCGCCGACGGCAACATCAGCATCCACGCCGGCTGCAACGGCATGGGCGGCAGCTACACCCTCGACGAGGAGGCCGAGCTCCGGGCCGGCACCCTGAGCGGCACGATGATGGCCTGCGACCCACCGCTGATGGACCAGGACCACTGGCTCTCCGACACGGTCTTCGCCTCGCCGCTCGTCGCCAGCGTGGACGGTGACACCCTCACGTTGTCTCGCGAGGGCCTCGAGCTCGTCTTCACCGACAAGTCCGTCGCCGCACCGGACGCGCTGCTCGAGGGCACGGCCTGGGAGCTCGACGGGATCCGCTCGGGCGGGACGGTCTCGAGCGTCCCGGCCGGCACCACGACCCCCACGTTCTCGCTGGCCGGCGATGGCACCGTGACGCTGCACACCGGGTGCAACGGCGGGCGCGCGACCGCGACCGTGAGTGGATCGACGATCACCTTCGGCCCGGTGATGACCACCAAGATGGCGTGTGCCGACCGTGCCGGACGCCAGACCGAGGCTGCGGTGCTCGCAGTCCTCGACGGCGCGGTGGAGTGGTCGATCACCGGCAAGACCCTCACCCTCACCAAGGGTGACCAGGGCCTGGTCTACCGGGTGGCGTCATGACCGCAACCACCCGCCGCCGGTCCGCGCAGGTCGCCGCGGTCGTCGCCGTCCTGATCCTCCTGGTCTGGGTGCTGCTCCGGCCACACCCGGTCGAGGACGCCGCACCGCCCGCCCCGCCGGCCGAGCAGGCCGTCGCCGCCGGAAGCGTGCTGGAGCCGCGGCCGTGCTACCGGCCGGCCACGGCGCCGTTCACCCCGACGCACATCACGGTGCCGGGGATCACGCACGACGCCACGGTCCTCGCACTGCCGCGCGACTCCGAGAACGTGCCCCAGGCGCCGCCGATCTCCGACACCGGGAAGACCCAGTTCGCCTGGGCAGTGCCGCCGGACCCGATGCCCGGCGACCCGCAGGGCAACGTGCTGCTCAACGCGCACACGTGGCCCGACGACAGCGCGCTCGGCAACAAGCTGCTCGACGGCCTCGAGATCGGCGGCCGGATCATCGTCCACGGCACCTCCGCGGACGGGCAGCACCAGACGCTGTGCTACCAGGTCACCAAGCGCGACGTGATCGTCGCCTCCGACGGGTCCGCCGAGTACTACGAGCGCAACGGGCCACCCCAGCTCGCGTTGATCGTCTGCTCCCCGCCACGGCTCGGCCCGGGCAACTGGCTGCACCGCACGATCTGGTACGCCTCGCCACTGGCCTCGGGCACGCTGTCCTAGAATTCCCGCAGGTGATCGACGGTGAGCGAGCAGGACGACTGGACCGCGGCGGAGCCTGAGGGGCCCGACCGCAGCGAGGCGCGCGACCCGCGCACGGGCGAGCGCGCCACCCGGGCGCGGATGCGCGAGCAGGCGCGCTGGGTCGACCTGCAGGTGCAGAAGGCGATCGAGCGCGGTGAGTTCGACGACCTGCCCGGCAAGGGCAAGCCGCTGCCACCGCTCGACGACGACCCGGACTGGTGGCTCAAGAAGCTGATCGAGCGCGAGCGGATCACGGGCGTGCTGCCCGAGGCGCTGCAGCTGCGCAAGGACGACGCCGGGCTCGACCAGGAGCTGGACCGGCACTCCTCCGAACGCGTGGTCCGTGAGCTGCTGGAGACGTTCAACCGGCGGGTGGTCAACGCGCGCCGCCAGCTGCAGGGTGGTCCGCCGGTGATCACGCCGACCCGCGACGTCGAGGCCGAGGTCGCCGCGTGGCGCGCGCGACGTCGCCGGTCCTGACCAGTTCTGGAGTCCGGTTCGCGAACCGGACATTCGGGCTTACCCTTGCCCAATGATGCGGCGTACGTCGACGACAGTGGCACTTGCCTTCCTGCTCCCTGCCCTGTCGCTGAGCGGTGAGGCGGCAGCCCAGACGCTCGATCCGACCACGACCGCCGCGACCACGACCACAGCGGCTCCGGCCCGCGCGACCGGAAGTGCCGTCTGCGCGACGCCCGCGCGTGCCTCCTTCGTCCCCACCAAGGCGACGGTCGCGCACGTCGGTCGCAACATCGCCGTCTACGCGGTGCCCACTGGCGGCGAGCCGCCACTGACGACCGCAGGCAAGGCAGCGTTCGGCTGGGACAAGGACGGCCCGAAGCCGGGATCGGCGTACGGCAACGTCCGCTTCACCGCACACACCTACCCGGACGGCTCGGCGCTGGGCAACCGGCTCCTGAAGCGGCTGCACGTCGGCGCCCGGATCATCCTGCGCGGAGGGTCGTCGGCCCTCTGCTACCGCGTGAAGCGGGTGAAGGTGACCACCCCGACCCGGCTCGGCGGCTACTACAGCACGATCGGCAAGCCCAAGCTCGCGA
>JAEKKP010000058.1 GCA_019510315.1 Propionibacteriales bacterium | reverse complement strand
CGACCGTGTCGACCAGCCAGCCGTCGATCACGCCACCCGTGGTCCGGGCGCCGTAGTGCTCGGCGACCCCGGCCGCGGAGACCTCCACGCCGATCACGCCGAGCAGCTGCCGGGCCATGCCGCGGACGTGGTCGTCGCCGACGATGCCGGAGACGCCGACGACCGGTGCGGGTGTCTTCGCCAGCGCGTCCCGGACGCCGGGGACGGCGAGGATCGTGCCCACCGAGACAACCGGGTTCGACGGCGGGACCAGCACCAGGTCGGCGTCGCCGATCGCGTCCAGGACTCCCGGAGCGGGCGTCGCCTTGTCGGCGCCGATCGGCACGACGGAGTACGCCGGCACGGCGGCCTGGTGCCGGATCCAGTACTCCTGGAAGTGCACCGCACGGCGCTCGCCGGCGTCGGGGTCGTCGATGACGACGTGGGTCTCGATCCGGTCGTCGCTCATCGGCAGCAGCCGCACGCTCGTCCCGAAGCGAGGGCTCAGCCAGCGTCGGCACAGCGCATCGGTCACGGCGGAGAGCGGGTAGCCGGCGTCGAGCATCTGCGTGCGCACCAGGTGGGTGGCGAGGTCGCGGTCGCCGAGGCCGAACCAGGTCGGCTCCACGCCGTACGCCGCGAGCTCCTCCTTCGCATGCCAGGTCTCGTCGGTCCGGCCCCAGCCGCGCTCGGTGTCGATGCCCTCGCCGAGGGTGTACATCACGGTGTCGAGGTCGGGGCAGACCTTCAGGCCGTGCAGCCAGATGTCGTCGCCGGTGTTGGCGATCACCGTGATCTCCGAGCTCGCGCCGGTGCGCTCGCGCAGGCGCAGGACGCCCTGCAGGAAGCGGGCGCCGCCGACACCGCCGGACAGGACCGTCACCTTGCCCGGGAGGGCGCGGGTGGGCCGAGGGGGTGTCTGGGTCATGGGAGAAGTGTGACTTCGGCGTTCTGCACTATCAGATCCGGGCTTGACTTAGTGTGTACGACAGGCATGTAATCACAGGAGTGTGGTTTTCAACTCCGACGCACGTCGGTGACGAACATCACCCTCACACAGAATCGCGGCCCGTCAGGGTTGCAGGGTCGAAGGGGAAGATATGCGAGAGCTGTATCTGCTCGACGAGGGGGACACGGACGAGAGCGGCTGGCAGGAGCGCGCGCTCTGCGCCCAGACCGACCCCGAAGCGTTCTTCCCGGAGAAGGGCGGGTCGACCCGAGAGGCGAAGCGGGTCTGCCTGACCTGCGACGTCCGGGGGGACTGCCTGGAGTACGCGTTGTCCAACGACGAGCGCTTCGGCATCTGGGGCGGCCTGTCCGAGCGGGAGCGCCGCAAGCTCAAGAAACGCGCCGTCTGAGCCCGAGGGCCGGTTGCGTAGGGTGACCCGACGTGAAGGTCACCGCGCTCCTGGTCTGCCACAACGGCGGCCGATGGCTCCCCGCGGTGCTCGCCGGACTGGACGGGTCCAGCCGGCTTCCTGACGAGGTCGTCGCGGTCGACACCGGCTCGAGCGACGACTCGGTCGCCGTGGTCGAGCGGGCATTGGGGCGCGCTGTCGTCGGGCTGGACGCCCGCACGTCGTACGCCGCGGCCGTGCGGGCCGGCCTCCAGCAGGCGCCGGCCGCGCAGACCGACGAGTGGGTCTGGCTGCTGCACGACGACGCCACCCCGGAGCGGGGGGCGCTGGCCGCGCTGGTCGAGGCCGCGGAGCGCGCGCCGCGCGAGGTGGCGGTGCTCGGCCCGAAGATCCGGGAGTGGCCGTCGCTCAAGCGCCTGCTCGAGGTCGGGGTGACGCTGACCGGGACCGGTCGGCGCGAGACCGGCCTGGAGCGAGGGGAGTACGACCAGGGCCAGCACGACGAGTCGCACCGCGTGCTCGCGGTGAACACCGCCGGGATGCTGGTCCGCCGCGACGTGCTGGAGTCGGTCGGCCTCGACGACTACCTCCCGGTCCTCGGCACCGACCTCGACTTCGGCTGGCGGGTCGCGCGGGCCGGCTACAGCACGCTCGTGGTCCCGGAGGCGATCGTCTTCCACGACGAGGCATCGCGCCGCGGCCGGCGTGATTCCGAGCTCGTCCACCACCCGGGGCGGCAGGACCGGGAGGGCGCGCAGTACACGCTTCTCGTCAACAGCCCGGCCTGGACGATCCCGTTCCGGTCGGCGCGGATGGTCATCGGTGGGGTGCTGCGCGCGTTGGGCCTGCTCCTGGTCCGTGCGCCGGGTGAGGCCGCCGACGAGATCGTCGCGCTGTTCCACGTGTTCAGCCATCCCGCACGGGCGTTCCGGGCCCGCCGTGCCCGGGCCGGAGCGGCGACCGTGCCGCACAGCGAGGTCCGGCCGCTGCTCGCTCCTTTCTGGCTGCCCTACCGCCACGGCCTCGACTACGTGACCGACGTCGGCGTCGCGATCGCGCACAGTGTGCGCGACGAGGCGGAGCGGCGCCGGCCGCCCGGCTCCGCCGAGGTCGGCCTCGGACTGCGGCTGCTCCGATCGACCACGTTCTGGGCCGTCGTCGTGAGCTTCGTGCTCGCCTTCGTCGCGGGGCGAGACCTGCTCCAGGGTGGTCCGCTGCAGGGAGGTGCGCTGCTGCCGGCGCCCGACGGCGTGGACCACTGGTGGCAGGTGTGGAGCTCGGGGCGGCAGCGGCTCGGCACCGGCACGGACGCGCCGGGGCCGGCGTACCTGCTGCCGCTCGCCGTGCTCGGCACCGTCCTGTTCGGCCACGCGGGTCTGGTGCTCGTCCTCCTCTTCGTCCTGGCCGTGCCGCTCGCGTTCGTCGGTGCGCTGCGCTTCCTGCGTCGGCTCACCGAGCGTCCGTGGGCTCCGCTGTGGGGAGCCGCCGCGTACGCCGTGCTGCCGGTCGTCTCCGGCTCCGTCGCCCAGGGCCGGCTCGGCACGGTCGCGGGCGCGGTGATCGTGCCGTGGCTGGCGACGGCTGCTCTCGGGCTGGCCGCCACCGGCCCCGATGCGGCGACGCGCCGCTGGCGGGCGGCCTGGCGGGCCGCCCTGCTCGCTGGTCTGCTGGTGTCGTTCGTGCCGCCGGCCTGGCTGGTGATGCTCGTGGTCGTGCTCTTCGCCGGCGTCGCCGGCGCCATCTCGGGACGCGGCCGCGAGGTGGCGATCGTGCTGGTGGTCCCGCTCCTGCTGGTGCTGCCGTGGGCCGTCGTGACGCTCGGCTCGCCCGGGGCCTGGCTGGTCGAGGCGGGCCGGGCCGGTGCTCTCCCGATCGACGCCCACCTGGTCGACCTGCTCCTCGGCCGCACCAGCGGGCCGGGCGAGGCGCCGGGCTGGCTGACCGTCGGGCTGCCGCTCGCCGGGCTGGCCGCGTTCGTGCGTGCGGACACCCGGGTGCGCGTGCTGCAGGTGTGGGTGGTGATCCTGGCCAGCGCCATCGTGCTCGCGGCCGAGTCGCGTGTGCCGGTGTCGCTGCCCGGCGTACCGGTCGAGTTCCGGCCGTGGCCCGGCTTCCTCGTGCTGCTGATGCAGGCCGGCTACGTCGTCGCGGCGGTGATCGCCGCCGACGGTGCGATCAAGGTGGCCTCGGAGAGCAGCTTCGGCTGGCGGCAGCCGATCGCCGCCGTGGCCAGCATCGCCGCCCTGGCGGCACCGGCGCTCGGCGCGGTGTGGTGGGTGTCCCACGGCGACGACGGTCCGCTCGTGCGCGCGGATCTGCGGGGCGTGCCGACCTACATGCAGGAGCTCGCCGCCACCTCGGACACGAGCGCCGTGCTCGTGGTCCGCGGTGGCTTGAAGCACGGCATCGAGTACGACCTGCTCCGCTCGGGAGTCCACCGGCTGGGTGACGACGGGGTCCTCGAGCTGACGGCACCGAGCCGCCCCTTCGCCGACCTGGTCGCCCGGCTGCTGTCCTCGGCGCGGGCGGACGACGCCGCGGCGCTGGCGGCGTACGGCGTGAAGTACGTCTACGCGCCGGCGCCGGTCGCCGCATCGGTCAACGGCGGGCTCGACTCCGCGAACGGCCTCGGCGGGGCGAGCGCTCCCGGCCGCGGGTCGCGCGCCTGGGTGGTGCAGGAGCGCACCTCCCTCCGCTCGCTCGACCACGACCGCGACGAGCTCCGGCCGGTGTGGGTGGTCGCCGACCTGCTCGCGCTGGTCACGTGCCTGGTGCTGGCGGCACCCGAGCGAAGGCGGCGGCGATGACGACCCGAGCCTCGTCGGGACGCACGGCGCTGCTGGCCGCGATGGTGGTCGCCCTCACGGCGGCGGTCCTCACGCTGGCCGGTACGACGCCCCGCGGCATCGGCGCGCCGGTGCAGACGTTCGAACGCGTCGAGCTGGACCAGCGCACGTTCGCCTGCGGTGGCGGGCTACCCGACGCCACCGCCAGCCACGGCAACGTCGTCAACGGCCTCGCGGCGGCCGTCCCGATCGGCGACGCCGCGCAGGTGTTCGACGACGACAAGTCGGTCGCGCTCGGCGCGTTCGCCGGCCAGGAGTCGCGGTCGAAGGACTGGCTCGCCTGGCTCCCGTGCCCGGAGCCCCGCGCGCGCTGGTGGTTCGTCGGAGCCGGAGCAGCGACGGTCAGCCACGACACCGTCCTGACGATCACCAACCCTCGCGCCGGACAGGCCGTGCTCGACGTCAACGTGTTCGGCGGTGACGGTCCGGTCCAGGGACCGGGACTGCACGGGATCACCATCCCGGCCGGCGGCACGCAGGTGATCGACCTGGCCAAGGCGGCCCCGTCGGTCGGCGACCTCGCCGTCAACCTCGTCGCGAGGCGGGGACTGGTCTCGGTCTCGGCGGCCGACCGGTTCGCACCGGGGTTCGTCGGGAAGGCCGTGCAGGAGTGGCTGCCCGGTCAGCCGGTGCCGTCGACCTCCGTGACGATGACGGGGCTCCCGGCGCGGCCCGACCACGCCACGCTGGTCGTGGCGAACCCGCGACAGGTCGACGCGATCGTCTCCGTCCAGGTGGTCGGCGCCACCGGCACGTTCGCACCCAAGGACACGTCGACCCTGACGGTGCCGGCCGACTCGGTCGCGTCGCTGCCGATCGAGTCGGTCTTCAACGGCGACCCGATCGCCATCCGGGTGACCTCGGAGCAGCCGGTCACGGCCTCGGTGCGCACCGTCACCGGTGGTGACGTCGCGTTCGGCACCGGCGTCGGTCCGGTCACCGGCACGACCGCCTTCGCCGTGCCGAGCGGGTCGGCGGACGTCGTGCTCTCCTCCCTCGGACCGGCGTCGTCGATCACCCTCACGGCCTTCGCCGCCTCCGGCAAGCAGCTGCTCGACAAGGCGGTCGCGGTACCGAAGGCGTCGAGCGTGGCGACTCCGCTGCCCGAGGGTGCTCGCTACGTGCGGCTGGTGGCGACGGCCGCCGATGCGGTTGCCGGCTTCTCCGTCACCGACCCGGTCGGCATCGCGACAGGTGGGGTGTCGCCCGCGATCCGCTCGGTGCTGCTCCCCGTCGTCCGTCCCGGCTGGTGACCGGCTCCTAGTCCTCCTCCTCCTCATAACCCGGCAGGACGTCCTCCACCGGCAGGCCGAGCACCTCGGAGAGCTGCTCGACGATGACCGTCAGCAACAGCGTCTCCAGGTCGACGAGGTTCTCGGTGCGGTGCTCGATCGGGCGGCGGAACAGCACCAGCCGCGGCCGTCCGGCTGCGGTCGCCTCGACGTACGACGACAACGGCACGGTCGCGGACGACCAGTCGGGCGGCAGCACCGGGACCTCCTCGACCGCGAGCTCGACGTCGCCGAGCCGATCGGTCCAGGGCGCCACGACGGCGCGCATGATCCGCAGCGCGACGTGGTCGAACTGCGCGGCAGGCGTGCGGCGGGCCGGAACGCCTCCGGGCGCCAGCGGGCTGTCGCCGAAGGCCGGGCCGCGCATGCCCCGGCCGTGCCGGTCACGGGTGCGCGACCTGCGCCGGGACGGGGGTTGAGGCACGCCGCGAGCCTAGCCCGGAGCCGCGATGCCAGCGGGTACCCTCAGCGCGTGAGTCTGCTCCGTCGCTGTTCGCGCACTGCCTGCGGGCGGCCGGCCACCACCACGCTCACCTACGTCTACGCCGACCAGACCGCGGTGGTCGGACCGCTGGCGACCTACGCCGAGCCGCACGCCTACGACCTGTGCGAGGTGCACAGCGAGCGGCTCAGCGCGCCCCGCGGCTGGGAGGTGCTGCGGCTCGTCCACGACGACCCGCACGCCCACTCCAGCGACGACCTGCTGGCACTCGCCGACGCAGTGCGCGAGGCCGCGCAGCCGCGACCGGTCCAGGAGGACGGCACCGAACGTGCTCCGTTCGAGATGCGCGAGGTCGCCCGCAAGGGCCACCTGAGGGTGCTGCGCTCGACGGACTGAGTGACCCGTCTAGGGTTCGATGCATGGCCACCGAGCACTCCGACCTGCAGGCGATCTTCAAGGCGTACGACGTGCGCGGACTCGTCCCCGACCAGGTCGACGACGACCTCGCGCGGCTGGTCGGCAACGCGTTCGTCGCGGTGACCGGAGCCGACAAGGTCGTCGTCGGATACGACATGCGGCCGTCCTCGCCGGGCCTCTCGCGTGCGTTCGCCGAGGGCGCGACCACCGCCGGCGCCGACGTCACGCTCATCGGACTCGTCTCCACCGACGGGCTCTACTTCGCCTCCGGCCACCTCGCCCGTCCGGGTGCCATGTTCACGGCGAGCCACAATCCTGCGCAGTACAACGGCATCAAGATGTGCCGGGCCCACGCGACCCCGATCGGCATGGAGACGGGGCTCGCCGAGATCCGCGACCGCGTCGCGTCCGGCGAGACGCTCACGGCCGACCGGCCCGGGCAGATCGACGAGCAGGACCTGCTGGCCGAGTACGCGACGTACCTCCTCTCGCTCGCACCGGTGCGCGGACGGCACCTCAAGGTCGCGGTCGACGCCGGCAACGGGATGGCCGGCCTGACGGCACCGGCGGTGCTCGGGCAGGTCGACGTCGAGGTGGTGCCGATGTACTTCGAGCTCGACGGCACCTTCCCCAACCACGAGGCCAACCCGATCGAGCCGGCCAACCTCGTCGACCTCCAGGCGACGGTCCGTGAGACCGGCGCGGACATCGGGCTGGCCTTCGACGGCGACGCGGACCGCTGCTTCCTGGTCGACGAGCGCGGCGAGCTGGTCAACCCGAGTGTCCTGACCGCGCTGATCGCCGCCCGTGAGCTGGCCAAGGAGCCGGGCGCGACCATCATCCACAACCTGATCACCTCGCGCGGCGTCCCGGAGATCGTCGAGGAGCTCGGCGGCAAGCCGGTCCGCACGCGGGTCGGGCACTCCTACATCAAGGCGACGATGGCCGAGACGGACGCGATCTTCGGCGGCGAGCACTCGGGCCACTTCTACTTCCGCGACTTCTGGCGCGCCGACTCGGGCATGCTCGCAGCGCTGCATGCGCTCGCCGCACTGGCCGAGCAGGACGCAACCCTGTCGGAGTTCCTCGCGCCGTACTCCCGCCACGTGGCGAGCGGCGAGATCAACACCGAGGTCGCCGACCAGCAGGCGATGCTCGACCGGATCGAGCAGGAGTGGGGCTCGCGGCCGGGGGTGACGCTCGACCACCTCGACGGGCTGAGCGTGCTGCACGACGACTGGTGGTTCAATGTGCGCGCGTCCAACACCGAGCCGCTGCTGCGCCTCAACGCGGAGGGCAAGGACGCCCAGACGATGCAGCGGATCCGCGACGAGGTGCTCGCGACGATCCGGTCCGACGCCGAAGGAGCCACCCGATGAACCTCGACCAGGGACTGCTCGACCTGATCGTGTGCCCGGCCTGCCACGCCGCGCTGTCGGTCGACGACGCCGCCGAGGAGCTCGTCTGCACCGGGTGCGGCCTCGCCTACCCGGTGCGCGACGACATCCCGGTGCTGCTGGTCGACGAGGCCCGCAAGCCGGCCTGAGGTGATGTCGCCCGCCTTCGACGACGGCCTCCTCGACGACGAGGCGTCGCTCGCGCGAGCCGAGATCGACCTGCGCCGCATCGCCGAGGCCGGCGCGCGGGTCCGCCGCGAGTCGGTCACCGCAGCCGAGGCGGTCGCCGACGCTGTCGCGCGGCTGGCCGACTCCCCGCCGCGTGCGATCGTCGCCGCCGGCCCCGACTCGCGCCTGCTGCGCGCGGTGCTCGAGCCGACCTGTCCGGTCCCGTTCGTCGCATGGCCGGGGCCGGGCCTGCCCGGTTGGGCCGGCGCCCTCGACCTGGTCGTCGTGCTCGCGCCCGACGGCGCCGACCTCGGCACGGCCGCAGCGGTGGCCGAGGCCGTCCGACGTGGCTGCCCCCTGGTGGTGGCCACTCCTGACGGCTCACTGGTGGCCCGCCACGTGCCCGGGCGCTACTCGACCCTCCTGCCGACCGTCACCGGTGACCAGCTGGCGACCGCTGTGGTCATGCTCGAGCTCCTCGACCGGCTCGGCCT
>JAEKKP010000232.1 GCA_019510315.1 Propionibacteriales bacterium | reverse complement strand
AGGGCGAAGTTGGTGCCGACGCCGTCGAACGACGCGCCCAGCGGGTAGGGCTTGCCGGGCCAGATCTCCACGCGACTCCTCGGTGCTCGTCGCGACCGGACGGTCGCCTGCCTTGTTACCCGTGGCCTCGGTACCGGATGCGTCAGGTGCCGTTGGCGGAGAAGTGCTGGAGGTCCTTCAACGAGTGCCAGCTCCCGCCCCAGCCCCAGCCGATCCGCGCGAACGCGCGCACCACGGGTCCACCGGCCAGGATCATGCCGGGCCGGTGCCAGGACCGGTCGCGGTAGGCGCTGGCCAGCTCCGGGAGCACGAGGTCGCCCTTGAGGTAGGGGTTCTGGAACGGGTCGACGTCGACCGCCAGGCCGTAGGCGTGCTGGCTGTACGTCGTCGCGCCCCGGACCGGCCGGCAGTTGAAGGCACCGGTGTCGTTGCCGTCGCCGGTCGGCGGCACCTTCTGCTCGGCCTTCGGGGTGATCCGCATCTCCTCGATCGGGAAGCGCGCGTCGTACAGGTCGTGGAAGACGCGCACGAGACCGGCGGCTGCCGAACGGTTCACCAGGAGCTCGCCCGTGTGCCGGGCACCGTCGAACCCGCGGAAGGTCAGCCGCACCCACGACAGATCCTTGGCCGCCACCGGGCAACCCGGCGCCCAGGTCGAGCGAGCCAGCACGTCCGCGGGCGCCGGTGTCGTCACGCGGGAGGCGAACCCGTCGCCGGGCAGGGCGGGCAGCGTGTCCGGCAGGGTGAACCGGCGCTCGCGCAGCTCGGGCGGCGTCGGCTGGATCTCGCCGAACCCGTCGGCAGTGACCGGCAGCGGTCGCGTGCCGAGCCACGGCGGCGGGACGGTGCCCAACGCAGGCGTCGGCGACGCCGATGCCGGCGGAGCCGGCGAGGTGGAGGTCGGCGGAGCCGATGTGGGCGGAGGCGGCGAGGAGACCGACACGGTCGGCGACGGCGGCAGGGTGGCCGGAGGTGACGTGGACGCCGGCGCGCCCCCGCAGCCGGCAAGCACCAGCAGCGACACGGCGACCACGGCGACTCCACGCACGTTCTCGACTGTAGAGCGGCGACGAAGGCTGGGCCTCCGCACACCTACGATGGCGCCATGGAGCGCACGATCTACGACGCCGACCACGAGTCCTTCCGCGAGTCGGTCCGGGAGTTCCTCGACCGCGAGGTGGTCCCGCACCTCGAGGAGCACGCAGGAGCGCACGGGCTGCCGCGGGAGTTCTGGCTCGCTGCCGGGCAGCAGGGGTTCCTCGGCCTGGAGGTCCCCGAGGAGTACGGCGGGTCGGAGGCCGGCGACTACCGCTTCAACGCGGTGCTCACCGAGGAGCTGGCGAAGGTCAACATGACGCTGCCGAGCTGCGTCGGCATCCACGCCGACATCGTCGCGCCGTACCTCGTGCACCTGACCAGTGAGGAGCAGAAGAAGCGCTGGCTGCCGAAGTTCTGCACCGGTGAGCTGCTCACCGCGATCGGCATGACCGAGCCGAGCGGCGGCTCCGACCTCGCGAACCTCAAGACGACGGCGGTCCGGGACGGCAACGACTGGATCATCAACGGCTCGAAGACCTTCATCACCAACGGCGGGTCGGCCGACCTCGTGGTCGTCGCCGCGCGGACCTCGCCGGAGAAGAAGGCGAAGGGCATCTCGCTGTTCGGCGTGGACACCTCGGCCGCGGGCTTCTCGGTCGGCCGGGTGCTCGACAAGGTCGGCCAGGACGAGTCCGACACCGCCGAGCTCGCGTTCGAGGACGTGCGGGTCAGCAACGACGACCTGATCGGCGAGCTCGACACCGGCTTCATCTCGATGATGCAGTTCCTGCCGCAGGAGCGGCTCGGCTCGGCGATCACCAATCTCTCCCACGCCGCGCAGATCCTCACTGAGACGATCCAGTACGCACACGACCGCAAGGCGTTCGGCGCCTCGATCGGCACGTTCCAGCACAACAAGTTCCTGCTCGCGGACCTGGTCACCCGCATCGAGGTCACCCAGCACTACGTCGACCAGTGCGTCGTCGCCCACAGCGACGGCAAGCTCACCGCGATCGACGCCGCCAAGGCCAAGTGGTGGACGTCGCAGGTGCAGAACGACGTCCTCGACCACTGCGTGCAGATCTACGGCGGCTACGGCTACATGAACGAGTACCGCGTCGCCCGCGCCTGGCGCGACGCCCGGGTCACGAAGATCTGGGCCGGCTCCAACGAGATCATGAAGGAGCTCATCGGCCGCGACCTCGGGTTCTGACC
>JAEKKP010000258.1 GCA_019510315.1 Propionibacteriales bacterium | reverse complement strand
GAGGACCAGGCGCACACGGCCGACCTGCTGAGGGCCGGGACCGTGATCGCCGCGATCACCTCCCAGGCCGAGCCCGTGCAGGGCTGCCGCTCGACGCGGCTCGGCCGGATGCGCTACCGCCCGGTGGCCGCGCGCTCCTTCGCCGAGCGGTGGTTCGCCGCGGGCGTCAACGGACAGACACTCGCGGAGGCGCCGGTCGTCGTCTTCGATCGCAAGGACCACCTGCAGGACGACTACCTGCGCAAGGTCACCCGTCGGAGGATCGCCCCGCCCCGCCACCACGTGCCGTCATCGGCCGACTTCGCCGAGGCGGTGCGGCTCGGCCTCGGCTGGGGGATGCTTCCGCGCCAGCAGTACGCCGCGCTGGAGTCGGCCGGCGAGCTCGTCGTCCTCGACACCACGCGACGTCTCGACGTCACCCTCTTCTGGCAGCAGTGGAGCATGCGCACACCCGTCCTGGACGCCGTCGCTGACGCCGTCCGGGACGCCGCCCGGGTCGCGCTGGAGTGACTCACAACCGCCGGGCGAAGCAGCGCGAGAGCGGAGCGTCCTTGTAGAACCCGAAGCCCGGGATCGGCGTGTAGCCGGACGCCTCGTAGAGAGCGATCGCCTCCGGCTGGGCCAGACCGGTCTCGAGCACCATCACCTCGGCACCGGCGGCGCGTGCCGTGCCCTCGAGGTGGGCGAGCACGAGCCGCGCCAGGCCGCGACGACGGGCGTCGGCGGCGACGTACATCCGCTTGATCTCGGCGGTCCGGTCGGAGCCGTCCACGAGCACGTCGCTGCGCAGCCGCCACGCACCCGTCGCGACCGGCCGGCCGTCGAGGTAGCCGACGTAGAACGCGCCGCTGGGCGGCTCGAAGTACGCCGGCTCGAGCGGCGTCTCGTCGCGGCTGCCGTAGCGCACGACGTACTCCTGCTGGACGTCCTCGACCAGCAGGGCCGCGTCGGGATGGGTGATCGGGAGCGCGACGATCTGCCACGGCACGAGCGCTTCGGCGGCGCTGTCCATCGGCTGTCCCTCCCGTCTTTCCGGTTGCGCGGTGCTGACACAATAGGGACCGGGTGACAGCGTCGTCGCCACCAAATCTGACGTGACACGGCCGACGCAGCCGGACGGCTCACCCCATCGACGCGAGGACACACGTGAACGACGCGATCCAGATCCCTGACAGCCTCAAGCCCGCTGACGGCCGGTTCGGTGCCGGACCGTCCAAGATCCAGACGTCGCACCTCGACGCGCTCGCGGCGACCGGCTCCTCGCTGATGGGGACCTCGCACCGGCAGGCACCGGTGAAGAACACCGTCGGCCGGGTGCGCGACGGCGTCCGCGACCTGTTCGCGCTGCCCGAGGGCTACGAGGTCGTGCTCGGCAACGGCGGTGCCACGGCGTTCTGGGACATCGCGACGTTCGGACTGATCCGGAGCAAGAGCCAGCACCTGAGCTTCGGCGAGTTCTCCTCGAAGTTCGCGAAGGCAGCCGAGCTCGCACCGTTCCTGGACGCACCGACCGTCATCAAGTCCGAGCCCGGCTCGCGCCCGGTCGCGCAGGCCGAGGCCGGTGTCGACGCCTACGCCTGGGCCCACAACGAGACCTCGACCGCCGTGATGGCGCCGGTGCAGCGCGTGGACGGCGCCGACGACGGTGCGCTCGTGCTCGTCGACGCGACGTCGGGCGCCGGCGGCCTGCCGGTCGACATCAGCCAGGTCGACGCCTACTACTTCGCGCCGCAGAAGTGCTTCGCCTCGGACGGCGGCCTCTGGATCGCCGTCATGTCGCCCGCCGCCCTCGAGCGCGCAGCAGAGATCGCGGCGACCGACCGCTGGGTGCCGGCATTCTTCGACCTGCCCACGGCCATCGACAACTCGGCGAAGAACCAGACCTACAACACGCCGTCGATCGCGACGCTGTTCCTCTTCGCCGAGCAGCTCGACTGGATGCTCGCGCAGGGTGGCCTCGACGCGATGGTCGCGCGCACGACGGCCTCGTCCGACGCGCTCTACGGCTGGGCCGAGAAGACGTCGTACACCACGCCGTACGTCGCCGACCCCGAGCACCGCTCCCTGGTCATCGGCACGATCGACTTCGAGGAGTCGATCGACGCGAGCACGATCGCCGCCGTCCTCGGGCCAACGGCATCGTGGACACCGAGCCCTACCGCAAGCTCGGCCGCAACCAGCTGCGGATCGCGATGTACCCGGCCATCGACCCGGCGGACGTCGAGGCGCTCACGGCGTGCATCGACTTCGTGGTGGACGCGCTCTGAGGTGAACGTTCGGCTTTCGTTGCTGCGTCGTTGAAAGACGCAGCAACAAGGGAGCCGCGCGGTGGTTCGGCTCGGCTGTCGGGTGCAGTCCGGGCAGTCGCGGGCAAGGTGTGAGCCCGACCGCATGGTTCTGCTGCATGCGGACATGCGTTTCGGCTCACAGCTGGTTTGTGCGGTGGCTGGCAGTCACCTAGTGACAGCCAGCCACCGCGTAACCGGCAGACGGCATGCAGACCCGAGGCGCGCGCACCCCGTCCGTCGCCGCCGCCTGCCCCAACCACGCACCAAGGCGACCTAGATCCGGGTCGCGATCAGCTCGAACACATCCGACGAGAACGCCACCATCCGGGCCTCCTCGACGAGCGTCTCCGTCGACCGCAACGTCTCGATCGCGGCGTCGACCGCGTCCGCCCTCGGCCAGCCGTAGATGCCCGCCGAGACGAGCGGGAAGGCGACGGTCCGGGCGCCCAGCTCGTCGGCCACGCTCA